>NZ_VKHP01000007.1 GCF_010811875.1 Bradyrhizobium uaiense | reverse complement strand
GGCGTCGCCTACATCATCTTCACTTCAGGCTCGACCGGTACCCCCAAGGGCGTCGAGATCGAGCATCGCAGCCTCATGAACTACATCTGGTGGGCCGCGCGCGTGTACAGTTCCGGCCGGCCTCTCGCATGGCCACTCTTCTCATCTCTTGCCTTCGACCTCACCGTCACGACGCTCTTCGCGCCGCTCATCACGGGCGGCCGGATCGTGGTCTATCTTGGCGACCCGGGGGTGAAGAACATGGTCGTGCTCAAGGTGGTCGACGACAATGCCGTCGATATCATCAAGCTGACACCTGCGCACCTCGCGATGATCCGCGACCGCAATCTTGAGGCCACGAGATTGCGCAAGTTCATTGTGGGCGGCGAGGACTTCAAGACCGAGCTGGCTCGCGATATCACGAAAGCCATCCCTCATCCTGTCGAGATCTACAACGAGTACGGACCAACCGAAGCCACAGTGGGCTGCATGATTCATCGGTTTGACGTAGACCAGGATCAATCCGCATCGGTGCCGATTGGCGTCCCGGCCGCCAACGCGGGAATTTACGTTCTCAGCAAGGAATATCAGCCGACAGGCCCCAACGTCGTCGGTGAGATGTTCATCGCAGGCGATGGTCTCGCTAAGGGATATTTTAATCGCCTCGACCTGACCGAGGAGCGGTTCCGCACGGTTACAGATCCCCGAGATGGCTTTTCGAGGCTGCGGCTGTACAAGACGGGCGATCTTGCCCGTTGGAACTCGCAAGGACGCTTGGAATTTCTTGGCCGCGCGGATCATCAGGTGAAGGTTGGTGGCACGCGTGTCGAGCTGGGTGAGATCGAAGCGCGGCTTCTCAAGCAGCCCCACGTTCAGGAATGCGCCGTCGTAGCTATTCCCATTCCTGTGGGAAATGCTGAAGAGGGCGCAATCACGCGGCTCGTAGCCTACTATGTCTCCTCGAAACCTCTGACCGTGGCGGAGTTGCGCGCCCACCTCGCCGAAGAACTCCTGGAGTCCATGATTCCAGCGCACTATGTCTGCCTCGAACGGATGCCGCTCACGTCGAACGGCAAGATCGACCGCGCCTCGCTTCCCGAGCCGACGGCGGACAGCATTCAGCCGGCACACGAGTTCGCCGCCCCGTCAACCGAGACCGAGAAGGCTTTGGCCGCCCTGTGGTGCAACCTTCTCAAGGTCAAGTCGATCGGACGCCACGACAACTTCTTCGATCTTGGCGGGGAGTCGCTCCTGGTCGTGAGAGCGGTGGCGCGCATGCGAAAGATCTTCGGCGTCGACGTGCAACTTCGCAACCTGTTCGAGCGTCCGACCGTGGCCGAACTGGCGGAGGTGATCGACGGGATGCGCTGGGTGGCCGATTCCAGGGCTGCTTCACTCTCGGGCGGACCGCGCGAGGAAATCGAACTCTAGTCCGTCGGAAGGGCCGCAAATGGTCGCAAGGGCGCTGATACGGTCTGGACCTTGAGCGTTGAACTCATAGCGGAGCGGATGAGAATGATGGACAATGCTTGGGCATCGGCGCAAGGGCAGGAGCTGCCTTGGGCGGCGGCGGAATATGAGCTCTTACGGGACCAGGTCCGTCGCTTCGTCGAGGAGGAAATCAAGCCCTGTGCGGATCGCTGGGAGGAGGAGGGAGGCATTCCGCGTCAGGTTCTGCGTCGCATGGGCGAACTTGGATTCTTCGGCATCCGCTATCCGGCCGAGTACGGTGGTGCTGAGATGGACGCAGTCGCGTCGACTGTCTTCGCGGAGGAGCTCGGTCGTTCCACCTATGGCGGCGCCGCAGATGCAATGCTGGTCAATGCCGAGATGGCTTCCAGTTATGTTTTTCACGACGGGACCAAATCCCAACGGGCTCGCTGGATGCCGGGCATTGTGAGCGGAGAGGTGATCACTGCGATCGCCATCACTGAGCCGGATGCGGGCTCGGACGTGAAGGCCATCCGCACGCGCGCGCGCCGAGACGGCGACTCCTATGTGCTCGATGGTACGAAGCTGTATATCACGAACGGCGTCTGCGCGGATCTCTACTGTGTTGCGGCCAAGACCGATCCCGCGGCAGGGAGCAACGGGATCACGATGTTCCTCGTCGAGAAGGGCACACCGGGCTTCAGCGTGGCTCGCGAGCTGGATAAGCTCGGCTGGCGCTCCTCCGATACGGCCGAACTCGTCTTCGACGGTTGCCGCATTCCTGCCGAGAACGTGCTCGGCGCGGAAGGACAAGGTTTCTACTCCATCATGCGCAACTTGCAGAATGAGCGCCTTGTCCTCGCCGCCATGGCTATCGGGATGGCCGAGGCGGCGATCGATATGACCCTCACTTACGTGAAAACGCGCCGCGCATTCGAAGGCGTCCTTTGGGACATGCAGGCGATCCGTCAGCGTCTCGCGATGCTTTCTGCGAGGGTGGAGGCAAGCCGCGCCTTTCTCTATGCCACCGCTTGGCGCATGGCGGCGGACGATGACTGCATGCGCGAGATCTCGATGTTGAAGGCCATCTGCGGCGAACTCGTCAACGAGGTGGTGTATGCGTGCGTCCAGTTCCACGGTGCCATGGGAGTCATGCGGGAAAGTCCGATTGAGCGCATATCGCGCGACGCCCGCGTTCTCTCCATTGCCGGCGGCGCGACGGAGGTGATGCTGGAGGTGGTCGCGTCAATGTCGTGAGCCTGGGGCGAAGAGCGACATTTCTAGACCAACGCCGCGGTTTCCATAATTGGCGACATGGCCAGCCGAACGGTTCAAGCCAATCCCTCGACGTGGAATGCTCGCTATCTTACCTGTCCGGTCGCATCAGTCGCTGCGTTACAGGCCGTCCTGTGGAGCTGAAACCGAATTTTTCTACCGGCCATCACCTGCTGCCATTTGCTCAAGCCGTCGCGGGAATTGCGGCCATGCGGCATGGCGGTATTAAATGTCGCCCAGCCATCGGCCGATTTCTCTAGATCCGACGACGCGTTTTGGCTGGTACGGGTTGATCGTTCCGGCCGTAAGGCCCGTGACTCTCCGGTCCTGCGTCAGCGTCCTCGTGAACTGCTTTGCTTCCAGTTCGGATTCGAACGTCGTAGTCCTTCGCGCATGCCTATCGGGTGGAGCGTCGCGTTGATCGACAAAGGAGACGTACCAGATGTGGCCTTGAGTCATGTAGTGACCTCGGAGATGGGGTCAAAGTGCGAAAACGAAGCTCTGCCAAGTTAACCGAGCTGGCGGCCAGGTCCCGGATAAGGGAAGAAAAATACGGCTTCCGCTCAGAGTGTGCCTAGGGTCTTTCTAAGTAATACGTCTGAGCAGAAAGTTTGCAGGCCGTGTGGTGTAAGATGGCGTGAGGTATGACTGGCTTCGGCCTCCACGCTGATGCCCTCTTTTCGCACTGGTGGGCGCGCTCGAGGCTGCCGCAGACGAGCGTCGCCTGCGAGGTGCGGCTCGGAAACGGCTCGCGCACGGCAAAGCGCAGTGCGCCGCCGTCCCAGGCTTGCGGTAGATAGGGCGGGCTGTCGCTGCCGCTCCCGAAGGCGCCGGCGATCGCGAGCGATCCGGAGACGATGCTCCTGAACCAGGCGGTCGAACCGAGGCCGGTCGATCAAGGTGGCCGACGGAACCATCAAGGTTCGTTTGCATCACATCTTCCGTAAGCTCGAGATCAGCAATAGGACGATTCTTGCGACGCTCGCCGTCACACTGCGGACGGGCCGTTGCGGCTCGAGACTCGGTCCGGCGATCGGCAGGAATGGGCTCGATCGACGACGCGGCAAGCCGCAACACAATTCCGCCCCAACGAGACGCATATTTCTGACCGCCACGACGGGCGCGGGAATGGAAGAGGCGACATAATGGCTCGAACGGTGCGGGGCGTCACGGCCGGATTGATCGCAGCGGTCGCAAGTCTAGCCGGGACTGCCGGCAGCTCGGCGCAAGGGCTGGTGAACTGGTCCGGCTTCTGTGCGCTCGACGCGGCGCAGCCGAAGCCATGCAGCGTCAGCGATACTGTTGCGACGGATGGGCAGCATGACCTGCGATTTTCGTTCGGAAGCATCGCAGTCAGCTTCTTCGGCAGAAATGCCGGGGCCTGGTGGTCGGGCGAACTGAACGGCCGGCCGGCGATGGGCTACGAGCGAAATCGCGGCCATACGGTGCTCTCCGCCACCGACCTCAAGACCACGTTCGAATGGTGCGACAAGCTCTCGGCGGACCGGACTTGCTGAGCCCCGCATGATGTCCCGGAGATTGCGGTGAGCAAAAGATGGCAGTCGCCATGAAACGAAGAGCGCAGCTCGGGTGCGCCTTGTCGGCCGCATTTGTTGGGGTAGTGCTAACCGTGGCTCCGGCCGTCGTGCGCGCGGTGGCGATCCTCGACTCGAAGATCGATTTTCAGGGCGCGGTGTCACTGAAGCTCGGCTCCGGACATGCGGACCTTTCCATCAAGAGCATCTACAATAAGGGTACCTTGCCCTCGGGGTCGCTCCGAATCTCGCTGTGGGCGGCACAGGCTCCGAAATCAGGCAACAGCCCGAATATTCAGGGATACAAGACGGCCGAGATCTATGCGCGGGACCTCTCCGGCGGGGCGGACGTGCTGGGGCCCAATCAATCGTTCGACGATCTCCAGCTTCACCTGCAGTTTGAGCCGCCCGCCGACCGGGCCTACAACGCCTATTTGCTTGTGGTGGAAGAACGCTTCGCCAATTGCAGCCAGCCGGACCACTATTGCGGCGACGCCTACGTCAATGTCGTGCCGGGTCAGTAGCGCGGTATCGGCGATGCAACGCTCCTGAACTGGCGGTCACTGCCGCCCGTTCTTCTCCGCAAGATAGCGTGTCAGGTAGTCCGCAAAGCGTCGGTCGTCGACGTTTCCCGACAGGCGGTAGGGAGCATCGTACCCATAGTCGAACCGGTAACGTCCGTCGCGCTCGATCGTGACAGCGCAGGTCGTCCAGTATGTCCCGCTCTGGGCATGCATATCGCGCTTGACGCGTTCGAGGCCGTCTTCTGCTGCATCGGACAGGCGAAAGTCGACACATTCATGACGACCGCCCTTTTGACGCGCGACGGAGAACGCAGTCGCGCTGGTGGTCTGGTCCGGCGCATGAAGCAGCGTTTCGTAATTCACCACGATCTGCTCCCAGTCCCGGTCGCCCCAATCGCCGTCCATCGCGTCGGAAACGCAGTCGAGGCCTGGACACTGTCGCGGCAGCTGTCTTCCGGATTGTTCATTGCCGTCTTCGCCTGCTTCCTACAATCGGTCGCATCTGGTCGGGGTTGCCGTCGCTCGCATCAGATATTCCGGCAATTGTTGTGAGACGACTGCGGCAAATTTCCTACGCTTCCCCTTGACGATCGGCGGCATGGCGGAGGTCCTGTGTGGGTCGTAGGGTTCGGTCCGGGGAACCTCCATTGGGAGTGACGAACGGCGCGGCACCCATTATTCGTCGTGTACGGCTTGTCCTGACCGAAAGAGACCCAATGATCGCATCCCCTGTCATGATCAGGCGCCTGAGCCCTGCGGACGCTGCGCTCTATCGCGACATCCGCCTCGAGGCGCTGCGCTTGAGCCCTGAGGCATTCGGCAGTGCGTATGAGACGGAAAGCGCCCATCCCGTCGCCTGGTTTGCGGAGAGGCTCGCACGTGGCGTTGTGATGCTCGGAGCGTTCCGGGCCAGCGAACTCGCCGGCATCGTCGGCTTCGTCGCGGCCGATGGGCCGAAGCGGCAGCACAAGGGCGCGCTGGTCGGCATGTATGTGCGCCAGGCGGCCCGGCGCGGTGGTGTCGGCCGCCTTCTGGTCGAAGCCGCGCTCGAGCACGCCGCGCAATCGGTCGAGCTGGTGCAACTCATCGTCGTGAAGGGCAACGAGCCTGCCGTTCGGCTCTACGAGAGCATGGGCTTTGTCGCGTATGGGCTGGAGCAGCACGCGCTGAAGATCGACGGCCGCTACTATGACGACATCCTGATGGCGAAGGATCTGGTCGGGCGCGGCTGACGCGCGCGATATAGCGACACAATTCCGGCATTCCAGTACGATAGGCGCATCCATTCGCACATTCGCTTGCTGCCATCGCCCGGGGAAACTGCCATGCCGAAAATCGACCTGACAAAGGTGCCGGAACGCAAGGGGACCGGCTATCCGGCCGAGTTCGCCGCGCCATGCGCCGAGCGGGTGCGGCAGCGTATTGGCGATGCCGGCGAGCTCGTCGACTTCGGCGTCAATCTGATGCGGCTGCCGCCCGGCAATTGGTCGAGCCAGCGCCACTGGCATTCGGACGAGGACGAATTCGTTTATGTACTCGCAGGCGAGGTGGTGCTGGTGGAGGACGGCGGCGAGACGGTGCTGCGCGCCGGCGACTGCGCGACGTTTGCGAAAAACTCCGGCAACGGGCATCATATGATCAACAGGTCGCAGATGACGGCCACCTATCTCGAGGTCGGCTCGCGCTCGCGCACCGATGTCATCACGTGCTCGGACATCGACATGATGAGCCCGAGCTCCGATGGTCGCTTTCTGCACAAGGACGGCAGGCCCTACTGACATGAGCGCGTCGAGGTGGATGCCGTGATGTTCTGGATCGCGAGTGTTGCGGGATTGGCGATCGTTTATCTCCTCGGTTCGACGCCGACAGGCTATCTGGCGGGGAAACTGCTCAGGGGCATCGACGTCAGGGAGCATGGCTCCAGATCCACCGGCGCAACCAACGTGTTGCGGACCCTGGGCAAATGGCCTGCATTGGTGGTTCTCCTGATCGATGTGCTGAAAGGTGCGGGTGCAATTGTCTTTGCCGATTGGTTTTATCCCCGACTCGCGACATGGCCGTCCGTCGCGCCGCCGGCGGGGGGTGACCTGCAAATCTGGCTGCCCTGGGCGGTCGGCCTGGCCGGACTGGCTGCGCTGCTGGGGCATGGCCGCTCGGTCTGGCTGAATTTTTCAGGCGGCAAATCGGCCGCCACCGGGCTCGGCGTGTTGCTGGCGTTGTCCTGGCCAGTGGCGTTGGGTGCTGCGGCCATCTTTGCTGCGACGCTGGCAATCTTCCGGATTGTCTCGCTGGGTTCGATGTTCGCGGCGTTGGCGGCGATCGCCCTTATCTGCGGCTTGGAGCAGCCGTTGCCCTACCGGTTACTGGTGATTGCAGGCGGCATCTACGTGATCGTGCGCCACCGCGCCAACATCCAGCGGCTGCTGGCGGGGACGGAACCACGCCTTGGGCAATCAGCCATTGCGGATGCCGCGGTGAAGCGCCAATCTTGAACCCATGCCGGTCATCGGACGCTTGCCATGACGCAGTGGTATTTCGTTTGGGTCGAAGGTCCGCGTGGACCTGAGCCGCAGAAATGGTCGTCGGACGGGCTCGTGGGACAGCTTGGCCGTCAGGACGTGATCGTCCGCTTTTCCCTGACCGATCGGGAAGCCGATCTCTCACTCGACCAGCTGGCCAAGCGGCATCCTGTTCCGGAGTGACTGCGCTGCGCTCGCGGTGGCGTCACACCACCAGCCGTCCTTCGCGCTCCGCGACCGTGATCTGCACTTCGGTCCCTGAATTGAAATCGAGCCGGTCGGCCTCGATGCCGTCCGAGAAGATGACGCCGTTCTCCGGCATCAGCGAGCGCACGTTGAGGTGCTGGGCGCGCTCGAGGCTGCCGCAGATGAGCGTCACCTGCGAGGTGCGGCTCGGAAACGGCTCGCGCACGGCAAAGCGCAGCGCGCCGGCGTCCCAGGCTTGCGGCAGATAGGGCGGGCTGTCGCTGCCGCCGCCGAAGGCACCGGCGATTGCGAGCGATCCGGTGACGATGCTCTTGAACCAGGCGGTCGAGCCGAGGCCGGTCGCCACGATCAGGCCGCTCGACGACTGCCGCTCCTTCTGTTCGGCGAGCGCGATCTCGTAGACCGCCGACGTGTGCGTGCGCGCGCCGATGAAGAGGTCGTTGACCGCGTACAGCGTCTGGCCGTTGGTGAGCGCGGCCTTGGCCATCGTCACCGCCTTGTGGCCCCGCTTTTCGGCGGCGACTTCGCGCAGCAGGGCAGGGAGGTCGCGCGGCACGAAGGGCAGCAGGATGCCGTCGTAGCGCTTGGCATCCGGATTGACGCCGATCAGCGGATGCCCGTCGAGATACTTCATCGTGTTGGCGACCACGCCGTCCTGGCCGAGCGCCACCACGATATCCGAGGGGCCGAAGATGAAGTTCGGCAAGAAGCTCCGGTCGATGATCTGGTAGCGACCCCATTGCTCCAGCGCCTGCACGGTGACGCGACGCTCGGCCTGGTAGACATCGTGCTCGCGCTGGTAGTCGGAGAAGTCGGCACCGAGGTGCTCGACATAGAACCGGGCCTGCGCCGCCGTCAGGTATTTTGCGATCAGCTCCTCGAGCCGCGTCTTGCGGGTGACGAGGACGATCTTGCGGTCATTGTCGGCGGGCACGGGGAGCCTCCACAGCGGGCTTGTCCAGCAGCGTGTTGAGCAGATCGGGCGAGACGTTGAGCTGGCCGATCTTCTCGGCCTTCTCGGCGATGCCGCTGAAGGCCTGCGCGATCAGCTGTCCCGGCTGCATGCCGGCTGAGGCCAGCGCCTGGATCACGCGGGTGTCGACGCCCTCGAAGATCTTCATCAGCGCACCGACCCGATAGGCCTCGGCATCCGCCAGCGTGCGGGTGTTTTCGGCGTTGAGGCCGACGAAATCCTTGCGCCTGCTCTCCAGCGTGATGTCGGCGACCATGCCGGCCTCGCGCAGCTCGGCCTGCTTGGCCGCGACGCTGGCTTCGGCGTCCATCTGGGTCTCCCGGATCGAACGCTTCTTCTGCTCGACCGCGATCTCGGTGTCGAGCTCGCTCTCGCGGATGGCGCGTTCCTGCTCCACCGCAAAGTTGCGCCGCGCGAAGATCGCCTCGTCCGCGCTCTTGAGGATCGCCTCGCGCGCCTCGGCCTCCAGCGCCTTGGCGGTATCCGGCGTCGGCTTCACGCCGCGGATCGAGACGCCGAGGACTTCGAGGCCGAGGGAGGCGATATCGGCGCGGCCGCGCAGTCCGCTCTCGATCAGGCCGGCGATGCGGTCGGCGGCCTGCAGCGCTTCCTTCAAGGTGAGTTCCTTGACCGCCTGCTGCGCCAGCACCTCGACGGTCGCCAGGATCCGCTGAGGCAGCTTTTCCGGATCGTCGGATTCGTAAGTCTTGCCGTCGGCCTTGAGCGTGAAGTTGAGCATCGCGGCGGCCTTCTGCGGCTCGCTGATCCGGTAGGTGACATGGCCTTGAATGGTCAGCGCCTGAAAGTCGCGTGCGATCTGCTGGAAGATGAAGGCGGCGTCGCGGCTGCCGATCGGCACCGCGACCAGCGAGGTGACCGGCCCGTAGTAGAAGCCGGACAGGCCGGCGCCTTGCTGGGTCACCGCACCGCGGCGGTATTTCATGAGATAGGTGGTCGGCTGGGCCTTGATGAAGCGGAGACCGAACATGGCGTTGCACTCCTGAATAAGTGTGTCTGGACAACTAAGTTAGTTGGACTGTACAACTAAGTATGTTATTGTCAAGCCGGGACGTGAAAGGGTTCAGAGGAGGACGGGGAGAGCATGCAAGAGAAGCCGGAACTCGACTTTCCGCGGCCGTTGACGACGGTTGATGTCGTCATCTTCGCCATCAGGTCAGACGCGCTTCAGGTCCTGCTGGTCCAACGCCCGAAGGCGGAAAGCGAGCCGTTTCCAGGAGCTTGGGCGTTGCCCGGCGGCTTCGTCGATATCGCCGGCGACCGCGACCTCGAAGCCTGCGCGGTGCGCAGGCTGAAGGCCAAGACCGGCGTCGTCAGTCCCTATCTGGAGCAACTCGGCAGCTGGGGCAGCGCCACGAGAGATCCGCGCGGCTGGTCTGCGACGCATGCCTACTTCGCATTGCTGCCGGAGCACACCGCCGGCGGTGCGTTAGCCGGGGATGCGCAGTGGTTCGCGGTCGAGGGCGAGAAGGTGAGGCCGAAGCTTGCCTTCGACCATGCCGAGATCCTGCAGGCGGCCGTGCTGCGTTTGCGCAATAAGGTCGAATACACCTCGCTGCCGGCCTATCTGATGCCACAGGAATTCACGCTGCCGGAACTGCAGCGCACCTATGAGATTGTGCTCGATCGTCCGCTGGAGAAGAGCGCGTTCCGCACCCGCATGCTCGCGGCCGACCTGATCGAGCCGGTCGCGAAGATGCGCAAAGGGCCGAACCGGCCTGCGCAGCTCTATCGGTTGAAGAAGGCCAAGGCGCCGGTGTTCTTCACGCGGACATTCAATCCGCCGGGGTGACGCCGGTCGGGGGCGCGCCCGCGTCACGGCGCGCAGGATCGCTGCAATCCAGACAATTTGAAGCAATCCGTGACGGCAAATTTAATGCGCCTGCGTCAGATCGTTCAACCTGGAATAGTGGAGTGCGAAATGCGGTTGCGGTTGGTTCGCCTTCTGGGCGCTTCGGCGATGTGTCTCGGCGTTTTCTCTGCGCCGGCCAGCGCCAATTCGGAATGGATCATCAACAGGATGGGCGGCGCGATGCGTGCGGACGTGACCTGGGAGCAGGTCAGGTCGCAGATGCTGGCCGCGTTCTATCAGAGCAATCCGGACGAGCGCGGGGTCACCGCGCAAGGCATCGACGATTTGCGCAAGATCGCGGCCGCGCAGCGCCGATTGCAGGTCATTACGCAGGTGCTGGCTTACGATCTCGATGGTGACGGAGCGGTCACCAAGGCAGAGGTCGTCGCGGTGATGCAGCCGCGGGCGCGGCAAATGATCCACGCCAACGGGGTGCAGCTCGAGCCAACGCCGGAGCAGGTTCGTCTGCAGCTCGAGAGGCTTGTCAGCGAGGCGCTCAAGCCGGATGCCGACCAGGATGGCGTCATCAGCGCTGCTGAAATCCGGCAAGAAGGCCAGCGTCAGGCCGATCAGGCCAGCGTCAGCTGGCAGCAAGGTGCGACCCAGTACGTCCCGATGACGCTCGATGCGAACGGAGATGGCGCCGTCTCGCTCGCCGAATACGAGGCGGCCGTGCGCGAGCAATTTGCCGCGACTTACCAGGATCGCGATGGCCGCGTATCCGCCAGCGAATTCGCGGATTTCGGCAAGCGCCTGAATGAGGCCCGACAGGCGGCGCAGCGCGCGCGTGAGATCCAGCTCCGGAAGCAGCAACTGCAAGCCGTCGTGGCGGGGTGCGATGTGCCCGCCGTCCCGCGCGAGGTGCGTCTCATTCTTCTGGGGGCGCAGGAGGGCAAGGCGCTGTCGAACGCCTGGGTCGGCAACCAGGACCGGGTCACCTATGTGACGACCGTCGAGATCGCGCCCGGGCCCGAACCGATCTATCTCGCGCTGGCGAGTGGCGGCGCGATGATCTGGGATATCGTCGGAGCGACCGAACGCATCGCCGGCGTCGTGGCCGATGCCGACGTGACCGTCGACAAGTCGGGTGACGCGCGTCTGCAGCGGTTCGCGGCCGCAGGCGGTGCGGGACCGCAGCGCGGCGGCAAGCCGCTTGTCGGCATCATGGGCGTGCCGCGCGAAAAGGTCCACTTCACCGCACACGCCGGATGTCTTGTGCCGGCGACCGACGCAACGATGAAGGATGGTCGCGCCGAAGAGATCGCGACGTTGCTGCTCGGGCGCGCCGTGGATGAGACTGGCGGCGAGCAGAGCGCAGGGACTTTCCGTGTCCCGGCGGCGCGGCATTTTCCGGATCGGCCGGTTCGCAACGCGATCCAGTTGCCGACGGAAGGCCTTGGCGAATTGTTGTGGCGCGACGTGCGGGTGGATTACCCGGCCGGAATTGCGCAGATCGACGTCGAGGCGGTCGTCTCGGCGCATCCGGTCAACCACTATTCCGTCTTGCCTGGCCGCGCCGGTCTGGCGGAGTTGGTCGACACCGGCGCGCTCATGGTCACCGGGATGAGCCGCGGCGTTCGGATCAACGATGGCGACTTCAAGCCGTTCACCGTGCCGGACAAGTTCAGGATTTCCAAGAAGCTCAGGCTTCCTGCCGGCGCGCGCGGGACCTTCACCTTGCCGTCCCAGGTGCCGCCGCCCGACGGCGATCTGGGCGCGACTTGCGTGCTGTCGGAACCGGAGATGAAGCCGATCAGCGGATCGCGCACGAATTGCAGCTAGGTTTTCGGGTGGAGTAACTGCCGGTTCGGGTGAAGAAAGCGCGTCAAACCGAAAGATCGAAGCCGGGCGTCGCGACATCGGAGAGGAACGAGGCGAGGAGCATCTTGCCGACCACGTGCTTGGCCGCCGGCGTGCCGACCTTGAGCCGGCCGGTGCGTGTGGCCTCCGCGAGTTCGGCAAGCGTCGGCGCCGCGAGGCTCGTGTCGGGTGTGGCGCGCGGCGCCGTCGCAGATGCGCTGAACAGGACGCCGGCGTAGTAGAGCCGGGTCAGGGCGCGGACATGCGCGAGCCGGGCCCGGAGCGCGTCATCCAGCGGGCGGCCGAGCCAGGCGCGATGCAGAAGGTCTTCCAGCTCAGGCGTCCTTGCGATGCTGCCGCCGACGATTGCAAGATCGACCAGCGGATCGGTGCGGTAAGCGGACTCCCAGTCGATCATCCAGAGCCTGTTGCCGTCGAACAGGATGTTGGCGGGCAGCGGATCGTTGTGGCTCGAAACTGAATTCGCCTCGTCCCAGGCATAGGTCGCGCGGATATGCGCAAGATGTTCGTTGCACCGGTCGAGCACGCCGGGCGCAAACAGGCTGGTGCGACACACATGGGCCCAGAGGCGGGCCACGATGTCCGGGTAGCGCACGAAGGACGGAAAGGTCGGCGTTGCCTGCAGCCTCGCCAGCAATTCGCCGAGTGCCTTCGCCAGCGCCGGCAGGCCGCCGGGATAGAGGGCGAGAGGCTTTCGCGAGATAAAGTCCATCACGGCGATGCGCGATGTCTCGTCGACATAATAGAGTCGCGGCGCGATGCCGGCTTCAGCGGCAATCCTGAGTGAAACATATTGATACGGATTGCGCAGCGGACTCGGCTCGCCTTCGATTCGTAGCAAATAATTCTCGCCGCCTGCATCGATTCTGAACAGACGCGCCGACGTGGCGCCGCCGGAGACAGGTGTGACGGCGTCGATCTTTGCTGTACCAATCACCTCACGCAGTGCGGCATGCGCTGCATCGCGCTCGAGCGGCGGGAGTCGATCGAGATCACTCATGCGCAAAAAGTTAGCATGACGGCTATGCGTGCCGAAACTGCAATGAAACCCGGTTCCCGATCTTCAATCACTGGATGCGCGCGATGAAGCATGAAACAATGCCACAAAAATCACGTCGGGAGAAAACTTGATGTCGTTCGAGCGGGGGTTGCATCGCGCCGTTGCGTGCAGGATCGCCAAGTGCAGATCGTGGATTGCGTTGCCATTATTCTGCCTGATCAGCACGTTCGGAGTGACGCATAACGCCGTTGCGACCGAATCCCTGGCGATTGTGGATGCGCGCGTACCGGCGATCGACAAAGCTGGCGGGGACCTTTCCTTGACGATGACGATCAAGAACGAGGCCGACAGCGCCGATGCGCTGCTTCGTGTCCGCTGCCCGGTCGCGAATTTTTCCGAGCGCCACATCGTCGATCGCGGCGAAGGCGCACCCGCCATGCGTTCGATATCCAATATACCAATCCCGCCCAAGGCGACGCTCGAGCTGAAGCGCGATGGCTATCACG
The DNA here is from genome assembly GCF_010811875.1 of Bradyrhizobium uaiense. Lineage (GTDB taxonomy): Bacteria > Pseudomonadota > Alphaproteobacteria > Rhizobiales > Xanthobacteraceae > Bradyrhizobium > Bradyrhizobium uaiense. The sequence continues at coordinate 78,370 of NZ_VKHP01000007.1, read as the reverse complement.
TCATGCTGCTGCAGTTGCGTCAGGCGCTCGCGCCCGGCGAGACGTTCAAATGCGCGGTCGTTTTTCAGAAAGCAGGCACCATCGAGACGGAGGTACAGGTCCAGAAGTGACCCAAGACAGATGACCAAAGACAAGTAACCAAGGAAGGCGGCGGGTGGCGCAGCCAATCGCCGGGACTCAAGGCTTCTCGCGCGATCGCCCGTGTGTGACGGGCGGTTCGATCAATGAAGAATGCTGGATCCGGAGGAAATGAACTGATGACAAGGTTGAATTGGGTAAAATCTCACATGCTCGCGGCGGCAGTAGCATCCGCTGCGACCTTCGCGGGCTCGTTCGCGCTCGCGGACGACGTCAACCAGGACCGTCTGCTCAACGCTGACAAGGAAGCAGGCAACTGGCTGCACCACCACAAGAATTATTCGGCGACCCGCTTCTCGTCGCTGGCTGACATCAACAAGGACAACGTCAAGAATCTGAAGGTCGCCTGGACCATGCATCTCGGCGGCGTCGAGGGCGGCGGAATCTGGGGGCATGGCGGCCTGGAGGGAACTCCGATCGTCGAGAACGGATTCATGTACGTCACCGACGGTTGGGGCTCGGTCTACAAGATCGATGCGCATGGCGGCAAAGGCGTGCTGGTCTGGAAGATGGATCCCAAGACCGACCACGACTGGGCCGGCGCGGTCGCCTGCTGCGGCGTCGACAATCGCGGCGTCGCGTTGTGGAACAATCTCGTCATCTCGCACACGCTCGACGGCCGCCTGATCGCGACCAACAAGGAGACTGGGCAGGTCGCCTGGCAGCGTCAGGTCGCCAATCCCGACAAAGGCGAGGTGATCACCGGCGCTCCGCTGATCGTCAAGGACAAGGCGATATCAGGCGTGGCTGGTGCTGAATACGGCATTCGCGGCTGGATCGCTGCGACCGACCTGAACAGCCAGAAGGAAGTGTGGCGCACCCACACCATTCCGGGCAAGGACGAGCCGGGGCACGAGACCTGGAAGGACGACAAGAACGCCAAGGCCAGCGGTGGCGGTTCGACCTGGGTCACCGGCAGCTTCGACCCCTCGACCAACACCATCGTCTGGGGCGTCGGCAATCCCGGACCGGACTGGGACAATGAATATCGTCCCGGCGACAACCTCTACACCGACTCGTCGCTCGGTCTCGATGCCGACACCGGCAAGATCAAGTGGCACTACCAGCACACGCCGAACGATCCCTACGACTATGACAGCGTGGCGGAGAACGTGCTGGTCGACGTTCCCGGTCCGAACAACTCGACGCTCAAGCTCGCGCTCGAGGCCGACCGCAACGGCTTTGCCTATGCGATCGATCGCAACAGCGGCAAGTTCATCTGGGGTCTGCCCTTCGTCAAGAAGGTAACCTGGACCAAGGGGCTCGATCCCGAGTCCGGCAAGCCGGTGGAGTATGATCCGAAGCAGGGCGTGCAGAAGTACAACGCGTCGGTCACGCCGAGCCGCACCAACAAAGAAACGGATATCTGCCCCGGCAACATGGGCGGTAAGAACTGGCCGCCGACCGCGTATAATCCGAACCTGAAGCTCTGGTACATTCCCGTGATCGAGAGCTGCAACCACATCAAGGTCGAGGAGATGACGCCGGACAAGGTCAAGGCGCGCGAGTTCTTCACCGGCGGCGGGCCGAGCCAGAACGTCAAGATCACCGGCAGCGTGACCGCGATCGACGTCACCACCGGCAAGGTGGCAGGGAAGGCGGAGACGCAGTTCCCGAACCTTGGCGGTATTCTGGCAACACCCGACCTCGTGTTCTCCGGACAACCGTCCGGCGAGGTGATCGCCTATGACGCGAAATCGCTGCAGCAGCTCTGGCAGTTCAACACCGGCGGTGGCGTCAACGCGCCCCCGATGACGTTCTCGGTGGACGGCAAGCAGTACATCGCGATCCTGGTCGGCCTCGGCGGTGCCTGGGACAAGTGGTTCATCGATGCTACGCCCGAGCTGAAGCGGATGCAGCCGGGCTCGATGCTCTACGTATTCGCCCTTTGACGTCGCAAGCGCGGGAGGCTTCGATGAGAGGCCTCCCGCGTCGGTCTGGCCGAAAAAAATAAGACAAGAAACAAAAGCAAATGAAGCAAACATGGCTGATTGGCGCGTGGCTCGGCTACGCGCTGGTGATGGGATTTGACGCGGCGCATGCGCAGTCGGCGAGCGATCCGACCGATGCGGGCAAGGCGGTGTTCAAGCGCGGCAATTGCGTCGGCTGCCACAAATGGCACGGCAACGGCGGCGGCGGCTATGGCGGCGACGCGCTGTCGCTGCGCAAGACCGAGCTGACGCGAGAGCAGATCATCGAAACCGTGACCTGCGGTCGGCCGGGCACCGGCATGCCGTTCTTCGTGCGCGGCTCCTATGACAGCACGAAATGCTACGAGATGAGCCGGCAGGATGTCGCGGACCGCATGCCGCCCGAGGCGAACGTGTTCCTACGGCCGAACGAGATCGAGGCTGTCGCCGATTACGTGCTCGCCCACGTCAAGGGCAAGGGTGAGCCGAACTATGACGAATGCATCGCCTTCTTCGGCGACGGATCGCGCGTCTGCAACATCTACAAGGAGGCCGGCCACGCGGCCGCGCCGTCCGACCCAAGCGAGAAGGCAAAGCCATGAGCAAGCAAAGATCGGCGATTCGCGGGTTGGTCTTCGCCGCCACGATCATGGCGGCCGTACCGGCGATGGCGACCGCGGGCGACCTGCGCGACATCAATGTCGGCATGGCGATCACGAGCGTGCCCGACGCGGGATACATCAACCTGACCTGCGCCGGAGAGAAGGCCACCCACAGATTGGCGGAATGGGCGCAGTGGTCGAGCTGCCCGGAAGGGCCGGATCAGTTGCGCGGCATCCGTTTCGAGTATGATCGCGAGACTGCGCGCGAAGGCACCATGGTCGGCGGCCATCCGGCGATCCTGACCGTGATGATCGACAAGGACGCCAGGATCGCGGCGCTGACGATCGAGACCGATCCGAAGGCGCGGCTCTATCTGCGCAAGAAGGCTTTCCTGCTCGGCCTGCAGGCGAAGTCGCGCTACGGCGACGACGGCTGGATTTGCGCGGAGGCGAAGCCGGGCGCCGACAAGCAGGAGGTCGGCGGGGTATTCGTCGACGAGAAGTGCAGCAAGACCACCGATGGCCGGACCGTGGAGATCGAGCGGCATCTCTATCGCGAGCCGAACAAGGAGCTCAAGGACATGACCGACGAAACCCGGATCACGATCCGCCGCGCCGGGTCCTGACGTCGACCTGACGCGTTGCCCGATCTCAGGTCTCGATCGGTGGCGCGTCGATGTCGATCTGCGGCAGCAGGCCGGGCGACTGCCGCTCGACCAGCTCGCGCATCTTTCCGATGATCGCCTTCCCTTCCGCCGAGATGATTGAGCTCGGGCCTGCGACGGTGATGACGAGCGGAGGCGTCTGGTCGGCCTCGGACAACCGCATCGCAATCGCGCTCAGGCCGGGCGTTCCCATGTCGCGCGTATAGGCAAATCCCTGGCGGCGGATCGTCGCCAGCGCATGCTGGATGTCGGGGAAGCGGACGGCGGAGGATGGCGCTTCCTCGGCATTGATCCGCTGCACGATCCGCCGCGCATCCTCGTCGTTCATCAGGCTGAGAAACACCCGGCCCGGGGTCGAGTGGGTCAGGAGCCGCCGCGCGCCGGGTTCGAGGTAATAGCGCACTGGTGTCGTGCCCTGTAGCACGCGGATATACTGGCTGTAGAGCTGGTTGCGCGCCACCACGAAGGTGGTCAGCCGCGTCGCCTCGTGCAGCTCGCGCGTGATCGTATCGAGCGTCGCTCCCGGCAATGTCTGGCTCTTGAGCCAGCCGCCGAGCAGGGCGACGCGGACCGTCGGCACGTAGCTGCGCGCCGTCCGGTCGTGGTCGAGATAGCCGAGCTCGACGAGGCTCTTCAGCAGCGCCGACGTGCTGGACGGCGGATAGTTCAGCCGGCGCGCGATCTCGGTCATGGCCGCGGGCCGTTCGATCTCGGCAAAATACTCGAAGATGCGAAGCACGCGATGCGCCGACTTGACGACGGACGGATCGGGGCTGCCGTCGGCGGCGCGGAACAACTCGTCATGCCGGTTGGCCTCGATCACCATTGCCGCGGGATCGTCGGGTTGCGTGCGAACGCGGTCGGCGACGATGCGCCGTCGGCCGCGCCGGGACGGGGGCTGGGTATCGGAGCGAACGCCCTTCATCTTCTTGCCGCTGGTGTCCTTGAACGCGCAGGCCTGGTGCGCTGCAACATTCATTGTCGCTTTCTGCTGCCGAATGTGCAGCGAAACCAACGGAGGTCAAGAGTCCGCAGTGCAGCATGGTTTGCCGTGCGGTCCGCGCGCGGACGGCATTTCCTCCATGTATCTGAAATTATTCTCGTGCGGGCGTCCGCCGATGGACATCGCCGCGATCGTTCCCGATGTTGCAGGCGAAGTTTGAACACCGATGACGTCGCGCACGCCGGCGCGGCTGCTGCGACGTCATCCCAAAGGGAGATCCCCGATGCAGATGAGCGCGCGCGACCTTCGCAGCCCCGACGATGCCGGCGTGCCGGCGGATCCGGCCCGCCACATCTCGCATGATTGTGCGGGCCTCAACTTCTATGATCTCGATCGCGGGCTCCGCGGCCTGCTTGGGCTCTATCTGGCGCGCGAGGATCGCGAGCGGCTGGAGCCGCACTTCGAGCGTCTCGGCGAACTGGCGGGCGGTAGGCTCGACCGGCTGGCCCGGGTCGCCGACAAGCATGCGCCGGTGCTCAATCCAAGGGACGCCTATGGCCGCGACGAGGACTGGATCGACTATCATCCGGCCTACCGCGAGATGGAGGCGATCGCCTTCGGGGATTTTCAGTTTCATGCCATGAGCCATCGCGCCGGCGTGCTCGGCATGGACCGGCCGCTGCCGGCCGTGGCCAAATACGTGTTTCAGTACCTGTTCGTGCAGTCCGAGTTCGGGCTGATGTGCCCGATCAGCGTCACCGACACCTCGACGCATTTGATCCGCAAGTTCGGCTCGGACGAGCTCAAGGCCTATCTGCTGCCGAAAATGCTGTCGGACGATATGGCGACGCTGTGGAAGGGCACGCAGTTCATGACCGAGCGCGCCGGCGGCTCCGACGTCGGCGCCGTCGAAACCGTCGCGCGCCGCGATGGCGACGTCTGGCGTCTGACCGGCGACAAATGGTTCTGCTCGCACGCCGATGCCGACGTCGCGCTGATGCTGGCGCGGCCTGAGGGCGCGCCCGCAGGCACCAAGGGGCTCGCGCTGTTCGCGCTGCCGCGCCGCCTCAAGGACGGCCGGCGCAACAGCTATCGGATCGTCCGCCTCAAGGACAAGCTCGGCACCAAGTCGATGGCATCCGGCGAGATCCGGCTCGACAATGCGGTTGCCTATCTCGTCGGCGATCCGGCGCAGGGCCTCAAGCAGATGATGGAGCAGGTCAACCTCTCGCGCCTGTCGCATGGCGTGCGTGCCGCGGCGATGATGCGGCGCTGTGTCAACGAAGCCGTCGTCAGCGCCTCATCGCGCACGGCGTTTGGCCAGCGCGTGATGGATTTCCCGCTGCTGCGCCGGCAGCTGATGAAGCTGATCGTGCCGACCGAGCAGGCGCTGTCGATGATGCTGGTGGCGGCGCGCGCAATGGACGATGCCAATGCCGGTTCGGCGCAGGCGAAGGACCTGCTGCGCATCCTGACGCCGCTGTTGAAGTACCGCGCCTGCCGCGACAACATTCCGGTGGCCACCGGCGCGATGGAGGTGCGCGGCGGCAACGGCTACATCGAGGAATGGGTGCAGCCGCGGCTGGTGCGCGACGCCCATGTCGGCGTGCTCTGGGAAGGCACCAGCAACATCAACGCGCTCGACATCATCTCGCGCGCCGTCGGCAAGAGCGGCGCGCAGCGGGCGCTTGCCTCGGCGTTGCAGGCGCGCCTCGACGAGGCGTCGAGCCTGCCCGATCCGTACCGCACGCGGCTTCGCACCGCGCTCGATCGCTCGATCGCTTTTGCCGAGCAGATCGCGGCCGATCCCGGCTCGGAGCATTCGGCGCGGCTCGCGGCCAGTGCGCTCTACCATGCGGCATCGGCGATCATGCTCGCTTGGGAAGGATGCCAGGCGGAGGTCGATCCGCGGCGGCTGCTGCTGTCGCGGTTCGTGCTCGAGCATCGCCTGACCGCCAAGGACCCGCTGGCTCCGGCCGACGATGCTTGGGAGCGCGATGCCATCGCGCTGGTGCTCGGTGATGCGCCCGTCACATTCGCTGCGGCGGCCGGGCTCCTGACGGCCTGACCGCAACAGACCCAGAACGCCGAGGCGGAGGTTTCCATGCGATCGATTGCGGCCGTGCTTGCGGCAGTCTTTTGTCTCGCTGCGGTCGGGTCCGCGCGCGCACAAGTGTCCGGCGACGTGGTGCGCATCGGCGTCATCAACGACATGTCGGGCCTCTACTCCGACCTTGGGGGCGAGGGCTCGGTGGAAGCGGCCCGCCTCGCGATCGAGGATTTTGGCCCGACCGTGCTTGGAAAGAAGATCGAGCTGGTGTCGGCCGACCATCAGAACAAGCCCGATGTCGCCTCCGGCATCGTGCGTCGCTGGATCGACGAGAACGGTGTCGACATGATTGCCGACGGCGGCAATTCGGCGACCGCGCTGGCCATTCAGGGCATCACCCGCGACAAGAAGCGCATCTTTGTGATTTCCGGGCCCGGCAGTTCCGATCTGACCGGAAAGCAGTGCTCGCCATATGGGTTTCATTTCACCTACAGCACCTACGCCGAAGCCTCCGCCGTCACCAAGGCGATGCTGAAGCAGGGCGCGGATACGTGGTTCTTCCTGACCGCGGACTACGCCTTCGGTCATGCACTCGAGCGTGACGCATCAAGCTTCATCACGGTTGCGGGCAGCAAGGTCGTTGGCTCGGTTCGCCATCCGCTCGGCGCCTCGGACCTGTCGTCATTCCTGCTTCAGGCCCAGAATTCGAAGGCGAAGGTCATTGCATTGGCGAATGCGGGCGGCGATACCGTCAACAGCCTGAAGCAGGCTGCGGAGTTCGGTATCGGGAAATCCGCCAACCAGAGCATTGTCGCTCTTCTGATGCTGATCACGGACGTGCATTCGCTTGGCCTTCAGGCGGCGCAGGGCATCATCTACGCGACGTCGTTCTCATGGACCCAGAACGAGGCGACCCGCGCCTTCGGTCATCGCTTCATGGCGCGGCGACACGGGCAGGCGCCGACCATGATCCAGGCCGGCGTCTACAGCGGAGTGATGCATTATCTGAAGGCGGTGCAGGCGGCCGGGACCGACGATGCCGACGCCGTCGCCGTGGCGATGCGCAAGCTTCCGGTCAACGATTTCATGACGCAGAACGCGGGGATCCGCGAAGATGGGCAGGTCATGCGCTCCATGTATCTCGTTCAGGCCAAATCGCCATCCGAATCGCGCGGGCCGTGGGACTATGAAACGGTGATCGCGACGATTTCGCCGGACGAAGCCTGGCGACCGCTCGCCGAAGGCGGCTGTCCGCTGGTTCAGCAGAAAGCCAGGTGAGGGTTGCGGTCGCCGCCTTAATGCCGCGCCAGCAGCGCCACGATGACCAGGGCAAGGATCGCGCACAGCACCTTCCAGAAGGTCACGGGATCGCGGTCGTGCAGCGATTTGCGGGTCGTCACGACGGCGCCGGCCCAGGTCGCGCCGTTTTCCAGCTCGTGCGCGAACTCGATGACGTCTCCGAAGCGTTGCGCGGGCTCGACGCTGAGCGCCTTGCCGATCACGGCATCGAGCCAGGCCGGCAGGTCCGGCCGATAACGTGACAGCGGCGCCGGCTTGCCGAAGCGCGGCCGCGAGAACGGCTCGATCTCGCCGAACGGATAGTTCGCGGTGAACATGCGGTAGACCGTGACGCCGAGCGCGAACAGGTCGGAGGCCTCGTCGCCGGCCTTGCCGGCGAACAGCTCGGGCGCCATGTAGCTCGCGGTGCCCGGAATGTCCTCGGCGGGAAAATCCTCCAGCAGCGGCACGCGCGCGACGCCGAGGTCTACGAGACGCAATCCGCCGTCCTTCGCGAGGATCACATTGTCGGGCTTGATGTCGCGGTGGATGATGCCGGCGCGGTGCAGTGCCGTCACCGCGCGCACCAGCTTGGTTGCGATTGCGATGCCCTCGGTGAGCGACAGCCGTGGCGCACGGTTCAGCCGCTGCTCCAGCGTCTCGCCCTCGTAGAGCGGCATCGCCGAATAGAGCCGGGTCTGCCGCTCCGCCGGCACCTCGATGATCTCGCCGATCCACAGGCTGCGCACGCGCGCGGCAACCCACGCCTCGCGCACGAAGGCGAGGCGATAAGAGCCTTCGCTTGCGACCCGCGGATGCGGAAACTTGAGCACCACCTCGCGGCCGGCCCGCTTGTCGGTCGCCTTGAACAGGCGGCTGTAGCGTCCGTCGGACAGTACGTCGCCAAGTGCGAAATCGTCGATCGTGTCGCCGCTGTCAGGCAAATCGAGGATCGGCAGCGTTGCGATCGCAAGGGTGAGATCGTTGCGATCCGCCGGCGGCAGGTCGACGACGTCGAGCACCAGCGCGGTCGTGTTGTCGCTGCTGCCGGCCGCGAGCGCGGCATCGACGATGCTGCGCGCCGATTCGTCTGGCGGCGTGCGTTCTTCCAGGAGCAGCTGCAAGCGGGAATCGGCGAGCGCGCCGTGTATCCCGTCGCTGCAGATCAGGAGGCGGTCATGCTGCCGCAGCCCGACGGACGTATAGTCGAAGCGGGCGAACTCCTCGAATCCGATGGCGCGGCTCAGCATATGGGCGAGGTCGCCGCGGCCGGCGATATGATCCTGCGTCAAACGTTCCAGCCGTCCCTCGCTCAGGCGATAGGCACGGGTGTCGCCGATATGGATCACATGGCATTGCCGTCGTGACAGGATAATCGAAGAGAACGCGCAGGCCATGCCGCTGCGCGCGGCGTCGACACGGCCCTGGCCGTAGATCCAGCTGTTGGCGGCTTCCAGTGCCCGCGCGGCGCGGCGGCGCACGCCGAGCGTCTCGGGCAGTGAGTAATAGGCGTCGATGAAGCTGCGGACCGCGACCTCCGCGGCCTCGCGCCCGCCCTTGTGGCCGCCGACGCCGTCGGCGACCGCGGCCACGACGTCGCGATGAAGCGTGCCCGGCTGGCCGAGGCAGGCCGCGACATAGTCCTCATTGGCGGCGCGCTTGCCGGTCTCGCTGGCAAAGCCTACGCGAACGCCGAGATCCCTTTGCAGGTCTCGCGGCAAATGTCGTTGCGCCCCGTTCGCCACGTCCGAGCCCGTCCTCTCCCAAAGGGAGCCGTCAGACGCGCGCTCCCGACACTGCGCCCCAGGTGGTGCGCCAGCGTACCTTGACCATGGCAAGTCCGATGAAGCCAAGCAACGCCAGCGCGCCGAAGAACAGGAAGCCGGCGCCGAAGCCGCCGGTCATGCCCTTGGCGTAGCCGAGCGTCTGCGCCAGGAAGAAGCCGCCGACGCCGCCGGCGCAGCCGACAAGCCCGGTCATCAAGCCGATCTCGTGGCGGAAGCGCAGCGGGATCAGCTGGAATACCGCGCCATTGCCCATGCCAAGCGCCAGCACGCCGATCGAGAACAGCAGCACCGAGACCCAGGCGATGCGCGGCAGCTCGGTCAATGCCCAGCCGCCGGCAGCCGGCGCAGTCGGGCCCTCCGGCATGAAGGCGATCACGAGATAAGCGGCGACGACGACGCCGAACAGGATCGACAGCGAACGGATGCCGCCGATGCGGTCGGCGATCATGCCGCCGACGGGACGGAATCCCGAGCCGAACGCGACGATCAGCGCGACCAGCATGCCGGCCGCCACGCCCGAGACATGATACTGCACGGTGAAATAGAGCGGCAGCGCGTTGGCGAGGCCGACGAAGCCGCCGAAGGTGATGAAGTAGAAGAACATGAACCAGCGGCTGTCGGAATCCTTCAGCAGCGCGCCATAGGCCTTCAGCGAGATCTTCTTGCGTTCGCCCGGCGCGTCCTTGGCCGCGAACGCGTAATAGGCGAGCACCATCAGCATCGGAATCAAGAGGCAGCCGAACACGGCCTGCCAGCCCCAATGTTCGGCGATGCTCGGTGCGAGCAGCGTGTCGAGCACGACGCCCATATTGCCGGCACCGGCAATTCCCATGACCACGCCCTGATATTGCGGCGGGTACCAGCGGCTGGCTTGGGGCAGGGCGACCGCGAACGAGGCGCCGCCGACGCCGAGCGCAAGCCCGAACAGCTCGATCGCGAGCTTGCTGGTCAACCCGAAATGCCACACCGACGCGGTCGCGGCGATGACGACGAGCTGGGCGATGATGCCGGTACGCTTGGCGCCGATGATATCGGCGAGGATGCCCATCGGCACGCGGAGCAGCGCGCCGGCGAGCACGGGAATCGCGACCAACGTGAACTTCTCGTTCACGGCCAGATTCATGTCGCGCGCGATGTAGACGATCAGCGGTCCGAGCGCGACCCATGCCATGAAACTGATGTCGAAATACAGGAACGCAGCGAGCAGGGTCGGCCAGTGACCTGCCTTCTTGAACTCGGTTAGCTTCATCGCACGCGTCTCGCGTTGATGCGGCAGGAGCAGCCGCAAAATCGCGACTATCCCGGGCGCAGATAAAATCGAATGTGGGTGAATGCGTGAGTGCGCTCGTCGTTGAGGCGCACTCCGTCAACCGAAGGGGTCAGCAATTGCCGTGCCATCGAATCGATGGCGTCGCTTTTTCTTGCAGTCGCAAGGCGTTGCAGCGAGATCGCGGGTAGCATCCGTGCGCGGGATTGGCGAGGCTTGCAGCAAGCGCCGCCGCGCAAGCGCGCACGCTGATGCTTTCTTGTGCGATACGCATGTCGGCATGCGATCGCGTGCCGGGGACGGGCTCGCGATCATGATCGCTGCTGTTGATGCTGTGATGCACAAGAGATCATCGGCGTGGCTAAAAATTCGGCCGGCGGTCCGCGCGCCGCGGCGACCGGCAGATTCGGGCTCGTCGGAAACCCGTTGATTTTGTTGTCAGATTCGTCCGTCGGGGATTGGCACGCGTTTTGAATATCAATTAGTAACGGAACATCGATCGTCATTGAGGACGGTCTGCGCCCGCGGCTGGGCTTCCTAACAACTCCAAACCTTTATTGGTGTCGATCAACGACGCGCGCCGCGTCGCTGAGCACAGCCGTCGGAATTGAAAGGCAGACCATGCTCGACAAGGTGACCAAGCAGAAGCTCGTGGTGATCGGGAACGGAATGGCCGGTATCCGCACGGTGGAGGCGCTGCTGGAGCGCGCGCCTGATCTCTACGACATCACCGTGTTCGGCTCCGAGCCCTACGGCAACTACAACCGCATCCTGCTGTCGCCTGTGCTCGCCGGTGAGAAGACCGTCGACGACATCATGCTCAACACCGTCGACTGGTACGAGGACAACAACATCACGCTGCGCAAGGGCGAGACGATCTCGATGATCGATCGTCGGACCTGCGAAGTCGTCACCGATGCCGGCGATCGCGTGCCCTATGATCGGCTGCTGATCGCGACCGGCTCGAATCCGATCATGCTGCCGCTGCCGGGCAAAGACCTGCCGGGCGTGATCGGCTTCCGCGACATCTACGACGTCGATCGCATGATCAAGGCCTCGACCGACTATCGCAATGCCGTCGTGATCGGCGGCGGCCTGCTCGGCCTCGAAGCCGCTAACGGGCTGATGAAGCGCGGCATGAACGTCACGGTGGTGCATCTGCTCGACACCTTGATGGAGCGCCAGCTCGATCCGGTCGCCGGCGGTCTGTTGCGCAAGTCGCTGGAGGAGCGCGGCATGGTGTTCAAGATGCCGGCGCAGACCCAGGCGATCCTGGGCGAGGAGCGCGTCACCGGCGTGCGCTTCGGCGACGGCACCGAGCTGCCGGCCGATCTCGTGGTGATGGCGGTCGGCATTCGCCCGAACTTCGAGCTCGCCAAGAAGGCAGGACTCTATTGCGAGCGCGGCGTCGTCGTCTCCGACACCATGCAGACCTATGACGGTCGCATCTATGCGGTCGGCGAGTGCGTGCAGCACCGCCGCCAGGTCTACGGCCTGGTGGCGCCGCTGTTCGAGCAGGCCAAGGTCTGCGCCAACCACCTCGCGATGAAGGGCTTCGCCACCTATGACGGCTCGGTCACGTCGACCAAGCTGAAGGTCACCGGCATCGACCTGTTCTCGGCCGGCGACTTCGCGCCGGGGCCGGACAAGGAGGAGATCGTGCTGCAGGACGCCAATCGCGGCGTCTACAAGCGCATCATCCTGAAGGACAAGAAGATCGTCGGTGCCGTGCTCTACGGCGACACCATCGACGGCCCCTGGTACTTCCAGCATTTGCGCGACGGCACCGACGTTTCGCATATGCGCGAGCGCCTGGTGTTCGGCGCGGCCAATCTCGGTGAGGGCGGCGTCAGCGGCCAGAACTCGGTTGCCGCGATGAGCGACGAGACCGAGATCTGCGGCTGCAACGGCGTCTGCAAGGGTGCGATCGTCAAGGCGATCTCTGAGAAGAAGCTGTTCACGCTCGACGACGTCCGCGCCCACACCAAGGCCTCATCGTCCTGCGGCTCCTGCACTGGCCTCGTCGAGCAGGTGCTGGCGTTCACGCTCGGCGGCGACTATTCGGCGGCGCCGAAGGTCAAGCCGCTGTGCAAATGCACCGATCACAGCCACGACGACGTCCGCCGCGTCATCGTCGAGCAGCAGCTCAAGACCATTCCGGACGTGATGCGCTTCATGGAGTGGAAGACGCTGAACGGCTGCCATTCCTGCCGTCCGGCGCTGAACTACTATCTGCTGGCGACCTGGCCCGGCGAGTATCGCGACGACCAGCAGTCGCGTTTCATCAACGAGCGCGTCCACGCCAACATCCAGAAGGACGGCACCTATTCGGTGGTGCCGCGGATGTGGGGCGGCGTCACCACCCCGAGCGAGCTGCGCGCGATTGCCGACGTTGCCGAGAAGTTCAACATTCCGACGGTGAAGGTCACCGGGGGCCAGCGCATCGACCTGCTCGGCGTCAGGAAGGAAGACCTTCCGGCGGTCTGGGCCGACCTCAACGATGCCGGCATGGTGTCGGGTCATGCCTACGCCAAAGGGCTGCGTACGGTGAAGACCTGCGTCGGCTCGGAATGGTGCCGCTTCGGTACCCAGGATTCCACCGGCCTCGGCGTCAAGCTCGAGAAGTTCATGTGGGGCTCGTGGACGCCGGCCAAGGTCAAGCTCGGCGTCTCCGGCTGCCCGCGCAACTGTGCGGAAGCGACCTGCAAGGACGTCGGCGTGGTCTGCGTCGATTCCGGCTACGAGATCCATTTCGCCGGTGCCGCCGGTTTGCACATCAAGGGCACCGAGTTCCTGACCAAGGTCGAGACCGAGGACGAGACGCTCGAGGTGATCGTGGCGCTGACCCAGCTCTATCGCGAGGAGGGCTGGTATCTCGAGCGCATGTACAAATGGTGCGACCGCGTCGGTCTCGAGCAGATCAGTAAGCGGGTGGTCGACGACGTCGCCAACCGCAAGGCGCTGTTCTCCCGTTTCGCTCATTCGCAGCAGTTCGCGCAGACCGATCCGTGGGCCGAGCGCGCCAGCCGCGGCGTCGACCGCAACGAGTTCGCGCCCCTTGCCGAATTGGAGCTCGCATGACCAGCTGGATCGAAATCGGCGCGCTCGACGACATTCCGCGGCTTGGCTCGCGCGTGGTGCGCACGCCGGGCGGCAACATCGCGGTGTTCCGGACCGAGAGCGACGAGGTGTTCGCGCTCGACGACCGCTGCCCGCACAAGGGCGGGCCGCTGTCGCAGGGCATCGTGCACAACAAGCGCGTGACCTGTCCGCTGCATAACTTCGTCATCGAGCTGGCCAGTGGCCAGGCAGTCGCGCCCGACGAGGGCTGCACGCATACCCATCCGGCCAAGGTCGAGAACGGCATTGTCTGGCTGTCGGTGCGGCAGGCGGCTGCGGTGAGCTGAGCGGTCAGGCAATGCCGGTCAAGACCACGTGTCCTTATTGCGGTGTCGGCTGTGGCGTCATCGCGTCGAAGGACGCGGTGGGTGTGGTCCGGGTCGAGGGGGACGAGGAGCATCCGGCCAATTTCGGCCGGCTCTGCAGCAAGGGCTCGGCGCTCGCCGAGACCATCGATCTTGACGGGCGTCTGCTCGAACCGATGATTGATGGCGTCCCCGCCACATGGGACGACGCGCTCGCTCGTGTCGCCGACGGCTTTGGCCGGGTCATCCGCGAGCACGGGCCCGATGCGGTCGCGTTCTATGTGTCCGGTCAGCTGCTGACCGAGGACTATTATGTCATCAACAAGTTCGCCAAAGGCTTTGTCGGCACCGCCAATATCGACACCAATTCGCGGCTGTGCATGGCCTCGAGCGTCGCGGGGCACAAGCGCGCGTTCGGCAGCGACACCGTGCCGGGCTGCTACGAGGATCTCGAGCAGGCGGATCTTTTGGTGCTGGTCGGCTCCAACGCCGCCTGGTGCCATCCGATCCTGCATCAGCGCATGCTGGCGGCAAAGGAGAAGAACCCGGCCTGCAAGATCGTGGTGATCGATCCGCGTCGCACCGCGACCTGCGAGGGCGCCGATCTACATCTGCCGCTGCGCTCGGGCAGCGATTCCGTGCTGTTCAACGGGCTGTTCGCGTTCCTGGCCGGCAGCAATGCGGTCGATCGCGGCTTTGTCGGCAATTGCACCACGGGCGTCGTCGACGCGCTCAAGCAGGTCGGCGGACAAACGCTGGCGCAGACCGCTGCGACCTGCGGCCTGAGCGAAGGCGCGGTCGGGCTGTTCTTCGACTGGTTCACGAAGACCGAGCGCGTCGTCACGCTGTATTCGCAAGGCATCAATCAGTCGTCGAGCGGCGTCGACAAGGTCAACGCCATCATCAACTGCCATCTCCTGACCGGCCGCATCGGCCGCCCCGGCATGGGGCCGTTCTCGCTCACCGGCCAGCCCAACGCGATGGGCGGCCGCGAGGTCGGCGGGCTCGCCAACCAGCTTGCCGCGCATATGGAGATCGAGAATTCAGCGCACCGCGAGCTGGTGCAGCGGTTCTGGCGCGCGCCTGTCATTGCGGAGAAGGGTGGGCTGAAGGCGGTCGATATGTTCGACGCCATCGCCGACGGCCGCATCAAGGCGGTATGGATCATCTCGACCAATCCGGTGGTGAGCCTGCCCGATGCCGACCGCGCGCGTGCCGCGCTCGACGCCTGCGAGCTCGTCGTGGTGACGGATTGCATGCGCGACACCGACACCATGCGCCATGCCGACGTGTTGTTGCCGGCGCTGGCGTGGGGCGAGAAGGACGGCACCGTCACCAATTCCGAACGCCGGATCTCGCGGCAGCGGCCGTTTCTGCCGGCGCCGAGCGAGGCGCGTGCCGACTGGCGCATCATCTGCGACGTCGCGCAACGCGTGGGATATTCCGGCTTCGACTACGCCTCGGCCGCCGAGGTGTTCCGCGAGCACGCCGAACTCTCGGGCTTCGAGAATGACGGCAAGCGTGATTTCGACATCTCGGCGCTGGCTGCGCTCGACGACGACGGCTATGACGCGCTGGCGCCGGTGCAGTGGCCGGTGACATCGGAGCATCCGGACGGCACGCCGCGGATGTTCGAGAGCCAGCAATTCTTTACGCCCGACCGCAAGGCCCGCTTCGTGCCGGTTGCACCACGCGCGGCGCGCAACGCGACCAGCCGCGACTTTCCGCTGGTGCTCAACACCGGGCGCGTCCGCGATCAGTGGCACACCATGACCCGGACCGGGAAAACCGGACGGCTGCTGTCGCATATCTTCGAGCCCTACGCCGAATTCCATCCCGAGGATGCCCGACAGGCCGGGCTGCAAAACGATGGGCTGGTGCGGCTGACGAGCAGTTGGGGCGAGATGATCGCGCGCGTCGTGGTCAGCTCCGACCAGCGCCGCGGCTGCGTGTTCGTGCCGATGCACTGGAACGAGGAGTTCGCCGGCGAGGGACGCGTCAACGCGCTGGTCAATCCGGTCGTCGACCCCGTGTCTGGTCAGCCGGAGTCGAAGCACACGCCGGTCAAGGCCGATCCTTACGCGCCGAAATGGCATGCCTTCATCCTGAGCCGCGACGCCATCAAGCGTCCGGCGTCGGGCTATTGGGTTTACGGCAAGGCCGGCGATTGCACGCGGCTGGAGCTCGCGCTCGACACCCGCCCGGAAAGCTGGCGCGACTGGGCGAGGGCGCAACTCGGCCTCGAAGGCGTCGAGATCGAATGGATGGCCTATCGCGATCCCGCCGCAGGACGCTTCCGCTACGCAGCCGTGCGCGATGGCCGGCTCGATGGCTGCGTGTTTATCGCGCCCGATCACACGCTGCCGTCGCGGGCCTGGCTGACCGGGCTGTTTGCGGAACAACAACTCTCGGCCAATGCGCGGATGTCGTTGCTCGCAGGGCGGCCGTTCGGGGCCGGCGAGGATGTCGGCCCGATCGTCTGCTCCTGCTTCAGCGTCGGACGACACCAGATCACCGCCGAGATCAGGAAGGGCGCCGACAGCGTCGATGCGATCGGCCGCTGTCTGAAGGCCGGCACCAATTGCGGTGGCTGCAAGCCCGAGATCGGCAAGCTGATCGGCGCCACCGCGCAGCCGCGCCAGGCGGCGATCGCGTCCTAGCAGCCGCGGCAGATGCTCTTCAGCTTGCTGTTGAGCAGGCGGTCCTCCTCGTCGGAGGCCGCATTGGTATAGACATCGTTGCCGTGGCGCGCGTCGCCGGCAAATCCGCCGCCGCGAATGGCGCCGCCGGCATGCATGCCGTGGCTGTGCCCGCCGCCATGGCCACGGCCGCCGCGTGCGTCAACCGGCGGCATCGCGGCCGCAACCAGCGTCAGCAGCCCGACCATCATGATCGTCCGCATGGTGTCCTCCTCGCCGCGGCAGGATACCGTTGGGGCCGAGGCAATTCGGTGTCGGCCATCTTCACAATTTCGCTTGGCGGCAATCGGCGCGATTCTCGCGGCAGGTTCCCGCCAGCGCGTCTTACATAGGCCGTTCGGGGATAGCTTCATGCCGACAATGCAGTGCTCGCGGGACCAAAATGGTGTATCGGCAAGCTCTGGCGCGCCCCCGACACGGGCAGGACACGGTCCGGCGCCGGGTAATCAAGATTTAGCAAGATTTCGGAGGAACGTTCATGTCGGCTCTGCCACTTTCGGGCATCAAAATTCTCGACCTGACGCGGGTGCTCGCGGGGCCGCTGTCGGCCCAGATGCTGGCGGATCTCGGCGCCGAGGTGATCAAGATCGAGCGGCCCGGCGGCGGCGATGACGCCCGCGCCTTTGGCCCGCCCTATCTCGCGGATCCCGAAGGCAAGGCGAACAACAACAACTCGTTCTACCTCTGCGCCAACCGCAACAAGAAGTCGGTCACGGTCAATATCGCCAAGCCCGAAGGGCAGGCGATCATCCGCGAGCTCGCCAAGTCGGTCGACGTGATGATGGAGAACTACAAGGTCGGCGACCTCAAGCGCTACGGCCTCGATTACGAGACGATCAAGCAGCTCAACCCCGGCATCATCTATTGCTCGGTCACCGGCTTCGGCCAGACCGGCCCGTACGCTACGCGCGCCGGCTATGACGCGATCCTGCAGGCGATGGGCGGCCTGATGAGCGTGACCGGCCATATCGACGGCGAGCCCGGCGCTGGCCCGATGAAGGTCGGCCCCTCGATCGTCGACTACATGACCGGCATGAACACCTCGATCGGGATTCTGTCGGCGCTCTACCATCGCGACGCCAATAACGGGGAAGGGCAGCATGTCGACGTCTGCCTGTTCGACACGGTGATCGCCTCGCTGTCGCACTGGCTGCAGATCTACCTCGTCAACGGCAACATGCCGCCGCGCCGCGGCACCTGGGGCAATGGCGGCATGCCGGCCGGCGTGTTCCGCTGCACCGACGGCGAGCTGATGCTGGTGGTTGGCAATGACGGCCAGTTCCAGCGCACCTGCGCGGTGCTCGGTGAACCCGAGCTCGCCAACGACAAGCGCTTCGTCAAGAACAACGACCGCGTCGTGCACGGCAAGGAGATCATGGCGATCTTCGCCGGCCTGTTCCTGAAGCAGCCGGTCGCCTACTGGCTGGAGAAGCTCGAGGAGGCCGGCGTGCCGTCAGGCCCGATCAACAATTTCGAGCAGGTGTTCAGCGATCCGCACGTGCAGTCGCGCGGCATGCGGGTGAAGGTCGACCATCCCTTCGAGCCGAACCTGTCGCTGATCCGCAATGCGCTGACCTTCTCGGGCACCCCGATCACCGACTACCGCGCCCCGCCGCTGCTCGGCGCCGACACCAAGGACGTGCTGGCGACCATCGGCTACGACGAGGCCAAGGTCGAAGGCCTGAAGGCGCAGGGGATTTTGTAGAGGGGATTGGAGTCGTATCAGCGCATCTATCACCGTCATCCTGAGGTGCGAGCGGAGCGAGCCTCGAAGGATGAACGGCCCGGCTGGTGGCCGTCGATCCTTCGAGGGCCGCTGAAGGAGCGGCCACCTCGGGATGACGGTGATGGAGCGGTCCGCTGCATCAACACTTCGACATCTATCGAAACATCATTGACATCCACCTGCTAGATTGGCGCCATCGATCCCTCATCGAAGGTGCCAAATCATGAAACGGGAAGTGGTCCGCGTCGAACCGATCTCGAGCTGGCTGGAGCGCTGGAAGGCGCCGGCATCGGCGGTCACGCGCGCCGGCAATATGGTGTTCGTCTCCGGCCTGCCGCCGTTCGATCCCGCAACCGGCGAGATCGCCGCCGGTGCCTCGATCGAGCGGCAGAGCGAACTCGTCATGGAGCAGCTCAAACAGTGCCTCGCGGCCGCCGGCGCCTCGTTCGACAACGTCATGAAGTGCAACATCTTCTGCACCTCGGCGAAGCACTTCGCGGCCTTCAACGCGATCTACCGGAGATATTTCGCGGATGATCTGCCGGCGCGGATATTCGTCTGCATCCCGGAATGGACCGGGCCGTTCGACATCGAGATCGACTGCATCGCGATGGTGTGAGGCGCGAGGCCTCACAGATCCTGGCGCGTCAGCCGGCCGTGCACCAGGACCGGCCGCGCGGCCGGCTTGCTCGGCATGTCGCCTATCGTCAGCGCCATCACGGAGACCGTGACCACGCGGTCGATGATGGCGCGGACGTCGTCGAGGTCGCATTTGCCTTCCGACAGCCGCAGCAGGCGTTCCTTCTCGCGGATGGTGTGGTGCGCCATCGCGAGCGCGAAGTGCAGGCCCCAATAGAGCTCGGTGTCGTCGCGGCCGGGCATCGCGCGGCGCATCGCCGCGGCGAATTTGCGCAGATGGTCGACCTCGCGATTCTTGATGCGGCGGATCGGCGGCACCGATTCGATCGAGGCGCGGATCATGAAGCGCGCCGCGGTCGAGCCCTCGCGGTCGGGCCCGAGGCAGCCGCGCAAAGTGGGGCCGACGAGGGCGCGCATGATGTCCTCGATCGCGGCGCGGCCGCCGCCGGCATCTTCCGCCGCCCTCAATTCATTGAGACGCTCGCGGTTGGTCTGGATGCTGCGGGTGACGAACAGCTCCGCGATCAATTCATCCTTGGAGCCGAAATGGTAGTTCACCGCCGCGAGGTTGACGTTCGCCTCCGCGACGATGTCGCGCAGCGTGACGTCGCCGAAGCCGCGGTCGGCATAAAGCCGTTCGGCGGCGGCGAGAATGGCGGATCGGGTGTGGTCGCTGGCCATGGCTGAGAGCCTTTCAGTCGGTCCGCGCGCGATGCGCGGGAACGACGAAGACGACAGGGAGTTGCATTTCAAACATTTGTATGAAACTATCGTTTGAAGAGCCGGGAATGTCAATCCGCTGCGTGCGGGGCGTCATTCTGGCACACCACCGCCGCCTGTTCCGCGAACGCCCTTGCGAGCCGCGGAGGCGGGGTCGACAATGTTGCCAACCGGCCCAGTTCAAGGCCCAAGTCTAGGAAACGAGGAGCGTCCCATGGATTTCACGATGTCGCCGAAGCAAAAGGAGTGGCTGGAGCGCGTTCAGGTTTTCATGAAAACGCATGTCCGCCCGGCCGTGCCGATCTATGACAAGCAGGATGCCGAAGGCCCGCGCTGGAAGGTGATCCCGATCCTCGAGGATCTGAAGAAGAAGGCGAAGGCCGAGGGCCTCTGGAACATGTTCATGCCGCCGTCCTCGCATGAGGACGACGAATTCCACGGCGCGGGATTGACCAATCTCGAATACGCGCTGCTGTCGGAAGAGATGGGTCACATCTCCTGGGCCTCGGAAGTCTTCAACTGCTCCGCCCCCGATACCGGCAACATGGAAGTGTTCATCCGCTACGGCACCAAGGAGCAGAAGCGCAAATGGCTGCGCCCGCTGATGGACGGCGAGATCCGCTCCGCCTTCCTGATGACCGAGCCGGCGGTTGCATCCTCTGACGCCACCAACATCGAGACCCGGATCGAGAAGGACGGCGATCACTACGTCATCAACGGTCGCAAATGGTGGTCGTCGGGCGTCGGCGATCCCCGTTGCAAGGTCGCGATCCTGATGGGCAAGACCGACTTCAACGCCGCCAAGCACCAGCAGCAGTCGCAGATCCTGGTGCCGCTCGACACGCCCGGCATCAAGGTCGAGAAGATGCTGCCGGTATTCGGCTTCGACGATGCACCGCACGGCCACGCCCAGGTGCTGCTCGAGAACGTCCGGGTGCCGAAGGAAAACATCCTGCTCGGCGAAGGCCGTGGCTTCGAGATTGCGCAGGGCCGTCTCGGCCCGGGCCGCATCCATCACTGCATGCGCACCATCGGCCAGGCCGAAGAGGCGCTGGAGAAGATGGTGAAGCGGCTCGCCTCACGCACCGCGTTCGGCAAGAAGATCATCGAGCACTCGGTCTGGGAGCAGCGCATCGGCGAGGCCCGCACCGACATCGAGATGAACCGCCTGCTGTGCCTCAAGGCCGCCGACATGATGGACAAGGTCGGCAACAAGACCGCGCAGGCCGAGATCGCGATGATCAAGGTCGCAGCTCCCAACATGGCGCTGAAGATCATCGACCAGGCGATCCAGGCGTTTGGCGGCGGCGGTGTCTCCGACGACGCCGGGCTCGCGAAGGCCTATGCCCACATCCGCACGCTGCGGCTCGCCGACGGTCCGGACGAGGTGCACAATCGCGCCATTGCCAGGCTTGAACTTCGGAAGTATGCAAACACGTCGCACTGAACATGATGCGGAACGCATGGCGTTCGCGCGCACATCGTGCTCAGAATGAAAAGCGAGATCAGGCTGGCGTGCCAGCCTGATCGAGGGAGCGCCGGACGGCTCTCCATAAAAACTGAGGGAGCGTCATCGTGGCGGACGGCGTCAGGAAAGACGAAGAATTTTCCGGAACACGGGAAGTCGAGGAGCGTCATCGCGTCAACGAGGCGAGCCTCGATGCCTGGATGAAGGAGCACGTCGAGGGCTATCAGGGCCCGCTCAAGGTCCTGCAGTTCAAGGGTGGCCAGTCCAACCCGACCTACAAGCTCGAAACCCCCGGCCGCAACTATGTGATGCGCCGCCGGCCGTTCGGTAAATTGTTGCCGTCGGCTCATGCGGTGGATCGCGAGTTCCGCGTCATCGCGGCGCTCGGCAAGCAGAATTTCCCGGTCGCGAAAGCCTACGCACTGTGCACCGACGATGCGGTGATCGGCTCGGCCTTCTACATCATGTCGATGGAGGAGGGGCGGGTGTTCTGGGATCCGACGCTGCCGAGCCAGGAGCCGGACGCGCGGCGCAAGATCTTCACCAGCAAGATCGAGACGCTGGCCAAGCTGCACATCCTCGATCCCGAAAAGATCGGCCTTGGCGATTTCGGCAAGCCCGGCAATTATTTTGCGCGCCAGGTCGATCGCTGGACCAAGCAGTATCGTGCGTCCGAGACGCAGCATATTCCGGAGTTCGAGAAGCTCGCCGAGTGGCTGCCGAGGACGGTGCCGGAGCAGAAGCGCGTCTCGGTCGTGCATGGCGACTATCGGCTCGACAACATGATCTTCCACGCCACCGAGCCGCGGGTGCAGGCGGTGCTGGATTGGGAATTGTCGACGCTCGGCGATCCCATGGCCGACTTCACCTATCTGCTGATGCAGTGGACGATGCCGGGCCTTGCCAATGCCGATCTCAAGGCGTTGAACATTCCGAGCCAGGACGAAGCCGCGCAGATCTATTGCAACGTCACCGGCATGGCTGTGCCGGATCTGAACTGGTACTTCTCCTACAATCTGTTCCGCCTCGCCGGCATCACGCAGGGCATTGCGGGCCGCGTCCGCGACGGCACCGCCGCGAATGCCAAGGCGCTCGAGTCGGCCGCGCGCACCGTGCCGTTGTCGAAGGCCTCGTGGGAATACGCGCAGAAGGCCGGCGCAACCTGATCCGAGAATGCGGCGCGATCCCCCAGGGTTCGCCCGCTTCTGCGTCATGCGGCATGTTTCCGGATTGTAGCCATCTGTGACTTGAGTTCGCGACGCCGCTTTGGCAAGTCAGTCCGGTCAACGCCCGCCCTGGTCCTGATCGGACACTTTCATTTTGCCCCTTTCCCCGAATCTTCGCGGCAGCCTGTTCATGGCTGCGGCCATGGCCAGCTTCACGGTCAACGACACCATCACCAAAGCGGTGTCGGTGGACCTCAACATCGGGGAGATACTGCTCGTCCGCGGCCTGGTCGCAATGGTGTTGGTCGCAGCGCTCGCCTGGCACCGCGATGCGCTCCGCAGCTTCAGCGCGTTGTTGATCTGGCCGGTCGGCCTGCGCGTGCTCGGCGAGATCGGCGGCACGCTGACCTATCTCTCGGCGATCGCGCAGATCCCGCTCGCCAACGCGTCGGCGATCTTCCAGGCGCTGCCGCTGGTCATCACATTGGGCGCGGCGCTGGTGTTGGGCGAGCCGGTCGGCTGGCGGCGCTGGCTTGCGATCGCGGCCGGCTTCATCGGCGTGCTGGTGATCGTCCGGCCCGGCGCGGAGGGCTTCAGCCAGGCTGCGCTGCTCGCGCTGGCCTCGGTCGGCTTCTGCGCGGTGCGCGATCTCGCCACCCGCCGCATCCCGAAGAACCTGCCGACCGTGTTCATCACGCTGCTCACCACCGTGACGGTGACGACGGCGGGCGCCGTCGTGCTGGTGCCGCTCGGCGGCTGGAAGGCGCCGTCCGGCCACGCGCTCGGCCTCCTCGCATTCGCGGCGGTGCTGATCCTGATCGGCTATCAATGCATCATCGTGTCGCTGCGCACCGGCGACATCTCGGCAGTGGCGCCGTTCCGCTACACCGCGCTGCCGTGGGCGATGCTCACGGGCTATCTCGCCTTCGGCCACAGGCCCGACGGCCCGATGCTCGCGGGCGCTGCGATCATCGTCGCTTCCGGCCTGTACGCCTTCTACCGCGAGCGCAAGCGCGACAAGCTCCGACCCGCCGCGACGGGGCCGGGGTTGCCGCCCGATGGGCTGTGATCCATAGATGATCCGCAGGATGGGTGGAGCGCAGCGAAACCCATCATCGCGCCGCGGATACAAGGGGATGGGTTTCGCTTCGCCCTACCCATCCTACGCAATCACCCACCGAGTTACTTCGCGCAATGCGCGATCAGCCGCGCGACGAAATCGCCGCAAGCCACGAGCTGCGACATCTCCACGAACTCATCCGGCGTATGCGCCTGCGCGATCGAGCCGGGGCCCACCACGACGGACGGCACGTCCGCCATGCTGACGAACAGGCTGGCCTCGGTGCCGAACGCGACCTTGGCGTGGTCGTTGCGGCTGGCAAATTGCTTGGCGAGCGTGACGATGGCAGCGTCTGCGGCGGTGTCGAGCGCGGGGTAATCGAGGATCTCCTCGAAATCGATGCCGCAGTCGGGATGCCGCTTGCGCATTGCCGGCTCGATCTCGGCCTTGGCCCAGGCGACGATCGCGTCCGTCACCTCTCGGGACTCGGTGATGCCGATGCCGCGGCATTCGAATTCGACGATGCACTGATCGGGCACGATGTTGAGCGCGGCGCCGCCGTGCACGATGCTGGTCAGCAGGGTCGAGTGCGGGACGTCGTAGAGACTGCCTTGTTCGGCATCCGCTGCGAGCAACACGGCGCGGCGGCGGATTTCCGTGATCAGATCGGCGGCGAATTCGATGGCGTTGACGCCGTCGGGTGCGATCGAGGAGTGGCGCGCGAGCCCGCGGAACGTGGCGCGCACGCCGTGCTTGCCCTTGTGCCCGATAATCACCTGCATCTGGGTCGGCTCGCCGACGAAACAGCCGAGCGGCCTGATCGGCTTGCGTGCGACCTCGCGCAGCATCGGCCGCACGCCGACGCAACCGATCTCCTCGTCATACGAGATTGCAAGATTGATCGGCGTCTTCAGATCGGCCGCGAGCATTTCCGGAACCATCGCGAGACAGACCGCGACAAAGCCCTTCATGTCGGTGGTGCCGCGGCCGTACAGCCGCCCATCGCGTTCGACCAGTTCGAACGGGTTGTGGGTCCAGACCTGTCCCGCCACCGGCACGACATCGGTATGCCCCGACAGAGCCAGGCCCGCTCGGTCCTCGGGGCCGACCGTGACCCACAGCGAGGACTTCTGTCCGGTGTCATCGACGATGCGCTGACTGCCGACGCCAAGCGAGGCGAGATAGCGCTCGATGTAATCGATCAAAGGCAGGTTGCTGCGGTCGCTGACCGTGTCGAACGCGACGAGGTCAGCCAATAGCTTGCGGATACGGTCGGGACGTTGATTTTGCATTGCCTGTTCGTTTTGCAGGGATTGTGGATCTGCGGGCGATCTTGCCAGCGAAGTATAACAGCTGGTTTGCCCGCCGGGGCCAAGCAATATCCGGGCCGGGCCGGGGCGCAAGATGGGTAGAGCGCAGCGAAACCCATCGACTTTGATCCGCGCGGAGGCACGACCATGTCGCCAGAACGCGAGTGATGCGTAGAACCGTAGGGTGGGCACGGCGCATACGCGCCTTTGCCCATTCTACGCACTCGGACGAAGATGCCGCGAGGATGCTGGCGTATGAATCGCAGGCCGCGTCTCACACTCCGCGTCGTCCCGGCGAAAGCCGGGACCCATTACCCCAAGATGCGAATTGTTACGTGATGCTGTGGCCACGGCGTGTTTCCAACAACACAACCCTGTGGTTATGGGTCCCGGCTTTCGCCGGGACGACGTTGTGAATGTAGAGTCGTCCGGGCCGTCGCTGGGATGACCACTGGAGAACACCGTTGCTAGATCGGCTTGCCCGTATACGGCATCGATGCGGTGAGGCCGCCGTCGACGGGGATGGCCTGGCCGTTGACGTAGGACGCCTCGTCGCTCACCAGGAACAATCCCATTGCTGCGAGCTCGTGCGGCTGGCCGGGGCGCTTCAGCGGATTGAGCTGGCCGATCTTGTCCTGGGTGCCGCGCTCCTTGGCGCGATCGAACACTGGCTTGGTCATGCCGGTTTCGATCAGGCCCGGGCAGACCGCATTGATGCGCACGCCGGTGCCGGAGAGCGAGTAGGCGGTGGTCTGCACCAGGCTGATGACGCCGGCCTTGCTCGCGCCGTAGGGATGTCCGCTGGCGCCGGACTTCAGGCCCGCGACCGATGCGGTGCAGACGATCGAGCCGGATCCCTGCCTGGTCATGTGCGGGATCGAATGCTTGATCGCGAGGAACGGGCCGATCAGATTGACGCGCAGCACCTCCTGCCAATGTTCCGGAGTCTGGTCGGCCAGCGGCACGAGGCCGCCGCTGACGCCGGCATTGGCCCAGATCGCATCGAGCTTGCCGTACTTCGAAACCGCCTTCTCGATGAA
This sequence comes from Bradyrhizobium uaiense, assembly GCF_010811875.1. GTDB lineage: Bacteria > Pseudomonadota > Alphaproteobacteria > Rhizobiales > Xanthobacteraceae > Bradyrhizobium > Bradyrhizobium uaiense. Next base: position 52,477 of record NZ_VKHP01000007.1, on the reverse strand, counting down.
GGCCTTCACGTCGCTCTCCGATCCGGCATCGGCGGTGACGGCTTCGACGGTGCCGCCGGCATCGCGCACCAGCCTGGCGGTTTCGTTGACGCCATCGGTGCGATCGACCGCGATCAGCTTGGCGCCTTCCTTCGTGAACAGCAGCGAGGCGGCGCGGCCGATGCCGCTTCCTGCGCCGGTGATGATGACGGATTTGCCTTCGAGGCGGCCCATGAGTTTCTCCCTGTTCACATGATCCGTGGCACGCCTGCCGCGCGACGGAATTCAAACAAAATTTCAAACGTCAGAAGCACTTGAGACGATGTGCGGCGTGACGTACAGCGTGACGGGACACTATTGAAGGGCTCATCCGATGTCCAATCCAGAGAAGCCTAACGTGACGGTGACGCGGTGGTGGTGGGTTCGTCATGCGCCGGTGCGCAGCGACGGCGGCAACATCTACGGGCAGGAGGATATCGACTGCGACACCGGCGATGTCGAAGTGTTCGAGGCGGTCGCCAAGATGCTGCCGCGCAACGCCGTGTGGTATTCGAGCAATCTGAAGCGCACGCACAAGACCGCGGATGCGATCTGGGCCGCCGGCTATCCGAAGCCCCAAGGCATGACGCAGGAGCGCGACTTCGCCGAGCTGCATCTCGGCCGGTGGCAGGGCATGAACCGCGCCGCATTTCTCGCCAGCCGCCCGCCCGGCAGCATGTGGTTCGCCGACGTCAACGAGCCTGCGCCCGGCGGCGAGAGTTTCATGGATCTCTACACCCGCGTCTGCCGCACCATCGTGCGGATCACCGCAGCCGAGGCCGGCAAGGACATCATCGCGGTCGGCCATGGTGGCGTGATCAGGGCCGCGGTCGGTCTTGCACTTGGCGGCCAGCCGGATCGGGGTCTGTCGTTTGATATCGACAATGTCTCGGTGACGCGGCTCGATCACATCGCAGCGCCCAACCTGTCGATGTGGCGGCTGCCGATGGTGAACCAGCAGCCCTGGATCGCCGATCCCAGACACGCCGCGATGCACCAGCCGTCCGGACCCGAAGTCAGGCCGGCGAGCAAGCTTGCATGATTGCTGCTATCGCAACACGACACCGCTGCCTAAGCTCAACACAGAATTCAAACACCTTACATCAGGGAGAAAACCATGACCTTGTTCGACATGAAGGGAAAAGTCGCCGTCATCACCGGCTCGACGCGCGGCATCGGGCGCGCGATCGCCGAGCGGATGGCCGAGCACGGCGCCAAGGTCGTGATCTCCTCGCGCAAGGCTGATGTCTGCGACCAGGTCGCCAAGGAAATCAATGACAGCTACGGCAAGGGCACCGCGGTTGCGATCGCCGCGAACATCTCGTCGAAGGAAAATCTGCAGAACCTGATCGACGAGAGCAACCGCGCCTTCGGCAAGATCGACGTGCTGGTCTGCAACGCGGCGTCGAACCCGTATTACGGTCCGCTCGCCGGCATCTCCGACGATCAGTTCCGCAAGATCCTCGACAACAACATCGTTGCCAACAACTGGCTGATCTCGATGGTGGTGCCGCAGATGATCGAGCGCAAGGACGGCTCGATCATCATCGTGTCCTCGATCGGCGGCCTGAAGGGCTCGACCATCCTCGGCGCTTACGCGATCTCCAAGGCTGCCGACATGCAGCTCGCGCGCAACCTGGCTTGCGAGTACGGCAAGCACAATATCCGCGTGAACTGCATCGCGCCGGGCCTGATCAAGACCGACTTCGCCAAGGCGCTGTGGGACAATCCGGACAATCTGAAGGCCTCGACCGCGCGCTCGCCGCTGCTGCGGATCGGCGTGCCGGACGAGATCGCGGGCGCAGCCGTGTTCATGGGCTCGCGCGCCGGCGACTTCATGACCGGCCAGACGGTCGTCATCGACGGCGGCGCGACGATCAGCTGACGCAAAGCGTCATCCCGGGGCGCGTCAGCGCGAACCTCAGATGCGCAATTGCGTATCGGGGGATCTCGATGTTGTTGCGCGAGATTCCGGGTTCCGCCCTGCGGGCTGCCCCGGAATGCTCGCCTCACTCCACCGCGGCGTACACGCCGTTGCGCACCAGCGAGCGGGTGTATTCGCGCTGGCCGGGGCCCTGCATCATGAAGACCACGATCAGGTCTTCGCTCGGATCGATCCAGAAGAACGTGCCGGCCATGCCGCTCCAGAAGTACTGGCCGACCGACCCGGTGAACGGCGCGACACCCTGCTGCATGCGCACGGCGAAGCCGAGGCCGAAGCTGTGGCCGGGCGACACCAGCGTGCCCTGGACCTTGACGCCGGCGCCGAGGTGATCGGAGGCCATGAAGGCAAGCGTCTTGCGGCCGATGATTCTGGTGCCGTCGAGCGCACCGCCATTGAGCAGCATCTGCGCGAAGCGGGCATAGTCCATCGTGGTCGAAACCAGTCCGCCGCCGCCTGATTCCATCGCCGGCTTCTCCAGCATGTTGAACAACTGCACCTTCTCATTGGTCCAGGGATCGTTCGCAAAGGCCTCGGCGAGCCGGCCGGCATTGGCTTCGCCGGTGTGGAACGCGGTCTCGTTCATTTGCAGGGGGCTAAGGATGCGCTCAGTGAGGAACGCGCCGAGGGTCTGGCCGCTGACGACTTCGATGATGCGGCCGAGGATGTCGGTGGAGCGGCTGTAGTTCCACTCTGCACCGGGCTGGCAGACCAGCGGCATGGCCGCGAGCATAGTGGCGTGCTCGGCATTGGTGATCTTGCGGCTGCGCAGCCGCGACTGCTGGTAGAGCTGCTGCACCGGGCCGTTGCCGGTGTGGTCATAAGTGAGCCCGGACGTGTGGCGCAGCAGGTCCTGGATCGTCATCTGCCGCTGCACGGGAACGAGCTCAAGCTTACCGTCGCGTTCGACGCCGACCTTGGTCTCGGCGAATTCCGGGATGAACTTCGCGACGGGGTCGTCGAGCAGGAAGTGGCCGTCCTCGAGCAGCTGCATGATGCCGACCGAGACGATCGGCTTGGTCATCGAGAAGATGCGGAAGATCGAGTCATGGGTCATCGGCGCAGATGCAGTCGGGCCTTGCCGGCCGATCGCGTCGAACCAGCCGATCTGGCCGCGCCGCGCCACCAGCACCGTGAAGCCGGGTGCGGTTCCCTTGTCGACCTCGCGCTTGAAGGTATCGGACATCGCCTGCAGCCGCGTGCTCGACAGCCCGATCGATTCGGGTTTGGCGAGAGGGAGGGATGGGGTGGTCGGGCTGGCGGCGTGCTTGGTGGCGGTCTGGGCGTTCATGGTCTCTCCCTGGTTCTTGATTCTTGCGGCGGAGCGCCGACGTGGAGTGATGGCCGAAGTCTGGCGCAGAAGTTTTGCAATGAACAGAAGCTTCACCGCTTCGCCCTTGCAAACCGGCCATGCCCTGTGCTTGAAACGGCGCGAACCGGCGGCGACGCTGGTTCCCTGCAGGAGTGTAGCTCAATTGGTAGAGCACCGGTCTCCAAAACCGGGGGTCGCAGGTTCGAGCCCTGCCACTCCTGCCAGCTTTTAGCTAACAATTTGAATGCCTTGGCCGAGGTCATGGACTCCGGCTATGATCATTTTCGGCTATTTGATCAACGGGCAGCCGCCGTCCTTCAGCGGCCGGAACGCCTGGTCGCCGGGCACCTCGGCGAGCACCTTGTAGTAATCCCACGGCGCCTTCGATTCCTCGGGCTTCTTGACCTCGAACAGGAACATCGAGTGCACCATGCGGCCGTCCTCGCGCACCACGCCGTTGTCGGTGAAGGCGTCGCGCACCGGGGTCGCGCGCATTTTCGCCAGCACCGGCTTGGTCTCCTTGGTGCCGGCGGCCTTCACCGCGTTGAGGTAGTGCAGGGTGGCGCTGTAGGTCGCGGCCTGGTTCATCGTCGGCATCCGCTTCATGCGCTCGAAGAAGCGCTTGCCGAAGGCGCGGGTGCGGTCGTTGAGATCCCAGTAGTAGGCCTCGGTGATGATCAGGCCTTGCGCGAGCTTCAGCCCGAGGCTGTGAATGTCGGAGATGAACATCACGATGCCGGCGAGGTTCTGCCCGCCCGCGACGATGCCGAATTCGGAAGCCTGCTTGATGGTGTTGATGGTGTCGGCGCCGCCGTTGGCCATGCCGATAATCTTGGCCTTCGAAGCCTGGGCCTGCAGCAGGAATGACGAGAAGTCCGGCGTGTTGAGCGGATGCCGCGCGCTGCCGAGCACCTTGCCGCCGGCGGCGCGGACCACATCGCCGGTGTCGCGCTCGATCGAGTGGCCGAACAGATAGTCGGCCGTGATGAAGAACCAGCTGTCGCCGCCGTTCTTCACGATCGCGCTGCCGACGGTGTGGGCGTTGGCATAGGTGTCGTAGGTCCAGTGCAGCGTGTAGGGCGAGCAGGATTTGCCGGTGATGTCGGAGCTCGCCGCATCCGTCACGATCATGATCTTCTCGAACTGCTTCGACATCTCCATGCCGGCGAGCGCAGTCGCCGAGGTCGGCATGTCGATGATCATGTCGACGTTCTCCGCCTCGTACCATTTGCGGGTGGTGGTCGCGGCGACGTCGGCCTTGTTGAGGGCGTCGGCGGTGACGAGCTCGATCGGCTTGCCGAACATGGATCCGCCGAACTCCTCGACCGCCATCTTGGTGGCTTCGACGTTCCCGGCGCCGCCGATATCCGCGTAGACGGACTGGAAATCGGTCAGCACGCCGATCTTGAGCGTCTGTTGTGCGAGCGCAGGCCCTGCCAGCACTGCTGCGATCAGGCCGGCAGCGGACAGAGTTGTGACGATGGATTTCATTGTGATGTGCCTCCCCAAGGCGGTGTTCTTATCGGTTTGTCCGACAAAGCTAGATTTGCCCGGTTCCGGTGTCAATTCTGGCCCGACTGGGTGCGACAATCCGGCCAAATAAGGGGCATTTGACGCTCCAATGGCCTTCGCCTAAACTTTGTTGGACAAACGACAATCGGGAGCCCAGGGTGGCCGCCACGCCGCTGTTCCGGCGCATCGACGTTGCGCCGGCCTACCAGAAGGTCGCGGACGCGATCGAACGGGAAATCATCAACGGCCGGATCAAGCCGGGCGAGCCGATCGGCACCGAGCAGCAGCTCGTCGCGCAGTTCGGCGTCAACCGCTCGACCGTGCGCGAAGGCATTCGCGTGCTCGAGGAGGGCGGGCTGATCCGCCGCGATTCCAGCCGCCGCCTGCAGGCCTGCCTGCCGCGCTACAACAAGCTCGCCACAAGGCTGTCGCGTGCGCTGATCCTGCACGAGGTGACGTTCCGCGAATTGTTCGAGACCTCGATGACGCTGGAGGTGGCGAGCGTCGAAGGCGCGGTGGAGCGCGCGACCGAGGAGAACATCGCCGAGCTCGCCGGCAATCTCGCGCGCAGCGCTGATGTCGTCGGCAACCCCGCCGATCTCGCCGAGCTCGACGCGGAATTCCACGTGCTGATGGCCAAGGCCTCGCAGAACCGCGTGCTTCAGCTCGCCCGCGAGCCGGCCGCGCAACTGTTTTTTCCGACCACCGAGATGATCGTCGGCGGCGTGCCGGAGGGCGGCGCGCGCCTCGTCGAGGCGCACCGCCACATCCTCGATGCGATCAGGCGGCGCGACAAGGAGGCCGGCGTGCTGTGGACGCGGCGGCATCTGCAGGACTGGCGCCGCGGCTTCGAGAAGATCGCCTCGCTCGATCGCTCGGTCGAGCACACCTACATGGAACACGCCTACGCCGCCCGGCAGTAGCGACGGCGCGGCGACGACAAGACAACGACAAAAAAGCACATTCGGGAGGGACATATGAGCGGAGACATCGCAGCAACCATCCAGCGCGCGCGTGAGCACAGCATCGGCGATCTGTTGCGCCGATCTGCAAAGCGCTACCCTGACAAGACCGCGCTGATCTGCGGCGAGGTGAGCTGGACGTTTGCGGAGATGGACGCGATCTGCAATCGGCTCGGACGCGGCTTGCTCGCGCTTGGCGTTGCGAAGGGCGACCGTGTCGCGGTGCTGTCACGCAATTCGCATTGCTTCGCCGCGCTGCGCTTCGCGGTGGCACGGATCGGCGCGATCCTGGTGCCGATCAACTTCATGCTCAATCCCGACGAGATCAATTTCATCCTCGCCAATTCCGGCGCGAAGCTGCTCGCGGTCGGTCCCGACTTCGTGGAGACGGCGCACGCAGCCGCGGCCAAGGGATCGGCGGTCGAAACCCTGATCTGGCTGCCGGGCGAGGATCCAGCCGCCGCGCCCGAGGGCATCACGACATTCGACAGCCTGCTGCATAGCGACGCCTCTGCGCCGGATGCGGCCGTCGACAGCCGCGATCCCGCGCAGATCATCTACACCAGCGGCACGGAGTCGCTGCCGAAGGGCGCGATCCTCACCCATGAAGCCGTGATGTGGCAGTATGTCAGCTGTATCATCGACGGCGGCATGGCGACCGACGACACGGTGCTGCACGCGCTGCCGCTCTATCATTGCGCACAGCTCGATGTGTTCTTGGGCCCGGCGATCTATCTCGGCGCCACCAGTCTCATCACCGGCAAGCCGGTGCCCGACAACGTCCTGGCGCTGATCGCGGCCCACAAGATCAACTCGTTCTTCGCGCCGCCGACGATCTGGATCGCGATGCTGCGCTCGCCGGCGTTCGACCGCACCGACCTGTCGACCTTGCGCAAGGGCTATTACGGCGCCTCGATCATGCCGGTCGAGGTGCTGCTCGAATTGCAGCGCCGGCTGCCCGAGGTGAAGTTCTGGAATTTCTACGGCCAGACCGAGATCGCGCCGCTGGCGACCGTGCTTTCGCCGGAGGACCAACTGCCGAGGGCCGGCTCGGCCGGCAAGCCTGCGATCAATGTCGAGACGCGGGTCGTCAACTCGGACATGACCGACGTCGGGGTGGGCGAGGTCGGTGAGATCGTGCACCGCTCGCCGCATCTCTTGTCCGGCTACTACAACGATCCGGTCAAGACCGCGGCGGCGTTCGCCGGCGGCTGGTTTCATTCCGGCGATCTCGCGACCGTCGATGCCAACGGCTACATCACCGTCGTCGATCGCGTGAAGGACATGATCAAGAGCGGCGGCGAGAACGTCGCGAGCCGCGAGGTCGAGGAGATGATCTACCGGCTGCCTGAAGTGTCGGAGGTCGCGGTGGTCGGGCTGCCCGACCCGCGCTGGATCGAGGCGGTGACCGCGATCGTCGTGGTCAAGGCCGGCGCGAGCCTTGATGCCGACGCGGTGATCGAGCACTGCGCGGCGTCGATGGCTCATTTCAAGGTGCCGAAGCGGGTCATCTTCGTCGATGCCTTGCCGAAGAACCCGAGCGGCAAGCTGCTCAAGCGCGAGCTGCGCCAGCGCTATGTCGGCGGCGCCACGCTGGATCAGGCGGTCCAGAAGAGCTTTGCCGGGTGACCCACCGGCCGCCGCGGCGGACGGCGGGGATCATGGACCTTGCGCTATCAGCCCTAAGCCCTTGATTCGAGTGGCCCTGTTCCGATCTGCCGCGGGCGTCGCCGGGGCCGGGCGCGACCGCGCCGACCTTGACGTTTGGCCGGTCTCGCAGTAGATACCGCCCACTCGCAGCCGGCCCGCTTTGATGGCGGATATCCGGCGCGGCCTAATTCCCCGAACATTCGAGCTCGTTTATCGGCTCAACCTTCCAAACGAGGGCTGGGTCCGCAAGGTCGGCTGTTCGGATTCCTTGAAACGTTGCAATCGTCCGGAGACGGACGCGGATCTCACGATGGCTTTCAGCCCGTTCAAATTCCTGCAGGAAGTGCGCTCGGAGACCGCCAAGGTCACTTGGCCGACGCGCCGCGAGACGACCATCACCACCATCATGGTGTTCGTGATGGTGGCGCTGGCCTCGATCTTCTTCTTCGCCGCGGACCAGATCATCCGCTATCTGATTACCCTGATACTGGGCATCCACTGATGAGCACCCAATTGATGGACAAGCGCTGGTATATCGTCCACGCCTATTCGAACTTCGAGAAGAAGGTTCAGGAATCGATCCGCGAGCAGGCCAAGCAGCGCGGGCTGGAAGAGCTGTTCGAGCAGATTCTGGTGCCGACCGAGAAGGTCACCGAGGTGCGCCGCGGCCGCAAGATCGACGCCGAGCGCAAGTTCTTCCCGGGCTATGTGCTGGTGAAGATGAAGCTGACCGACGAGGCGTTCCATCTAATCAAGAACACCCCGAAGGTCACCGGCTTCCTCGGCGCAGAAAACAAGCCGATGCCGATCTCGGAAGCCGAGGCGATGCGGATCCTGCACCAGGTGCAGGAGGGCGTGGAGCGTCCGAAGGCGTCGGTGTCGTTCGAAATCGGCGAGAACGTGCGCGTGGCCGACGGCCCGTTCGCCTCGTTCTCCGGCGTGGTGGAAGAAATCGACGAGGCGCGCTCGCGCGTGAAGGTCGCAGTGTCGATCTTCGGCCGCGCGACCCCCGTGGAACTGGAATTCGGTCAGGTCGAAAAGGTGGTCTGACCGGGCGGCGCGGGGTATATGCCTCGCGTCAATTGAGGCCGTGGGAGGGAGGAGGCGGTCGCCAGCCCCTTCAACCGAACCACGGAACCTGAAACCGCCGGCACCGTCCGGCACAACAGGAGTGATAAATGGCAAAGAAAGTGACCGGATACCTGAAGCTTCAGGTCCCGGCCGGTGCGGCGAATCCTTCGCCCCCGATCGGCCCCGCGCTTGGTCAGCGCGGTCTCAACATCATGGAGTTCTGCAAGGCGTTCAACGCGCAGACCCAGAAGGAAGAGAAGAACACCCCGATTCCGGTGGTGATCACGATCTACGCAGATCGTTCGTTCACCTTCGAGATGAAGACCCCCCCGATGTCGTTCTTCCTCAAGCAGGCTGCCAAGATCCAGTCCGGCTCGAAGGCGCCGGGCCGCGACAAGGCCGGCAAGGTGACCAAGGCGCAGGTGCGCGAGATCGCCGAGAAGAAGATGAAGGACTTGAATTGCGACACCATTGAATCGGCCATGAAGATGGTCGAGGGCTCTGCCCGTTCGATGGGTCTGGAAGTTGCGGGGTAACGGGCCATGGCAATCGGAAAGCGTTTGAAGAAGGCCCGCGAGGGCGTCGACCGCGAGCACCTCTATCCGCTCGCGGATGCCATCAAGATGGTCAAGGAGCGCGCCAAGTCGAAGTTCGACGAGACGATCGAGATCGCGATCAATCTCGGCGTCGACCCGCGTCACGCCGACCAGATGGTCCGCGGCGTCGTCAACTTGCCGAACGGCACCGGCCGCACGCTGCGCGTCGGCGTGTTCGCGCGCGGCGCCAAGGCTGAGGAAGCCAAGGCCGCCGGTGCCGACGTCGTCGGCGCCGAAGACCTGGTCGAGAAGGTGCAGGGCGGCGCGATCGATTTCGATCGTTGTATCGCCACTCCCGACATGATGCCGCTGGTCGGCCGCCTCGGTAAGGTGCTCGGCCCGCGCGGTATGATGCCGAACCCGAAGATCGGCACCGTGACCATGGACGTCGCCAACGCAGTGAAGGGCGCCAAGGGCGGCTCGGTCGAGTTCCGCGTCGAGAAGGCCGGCATCGTGCAGGCCGGCATCGGCAAAGCCTCGTTCTCCGAGGAGAAGCTGGTCGAGAACGTCAAGGCGCTCGCGGATGCGGTCTCCAAGGCGAAGCCGGCGGGTTCCAAGGGCACCTACATCCAGCGCGTGGCGGTTTCCTCCACCATGGGTCCGGGCGTGAAGGTCGAGCCGGGCACGATCCTCGGCTGAGTTCTCCAGCCGTGACGAGATAAAGAGGGGCGGGATCGGGCAACCGGTTCCGCCCTTTGTTTTTGCCACCCTCTGATTTGGTGGGTGAAGCCTCTCGCAGGAAACGACAACAATGCCCGATAAGGTCCTGGTCTATTCGCGCTTTCCCAAGGCCCAGCTGATCCGCTTCGGCGAGCGCTATGAGCTCCTGAACGCGGCCGGCAAGCGGGTGGACGAAGCGTTCCCGGCGGCCGAGCTCGCCGACGTCAGCGCCATGATCACCGCAGGCGGCACGCCGCTCGGCGCCGATGCCATGGACATGTTGCCGAAGCTCGGCGCGATCGTCTGCTACGGCACCGGCTATGACGGCGTCGATCTCGCCGCCGCCGCGAAGCGCGGGATCGCGGTCGGCCACAGCCCCGGTGCCAATGCAGCCTCGGTTGCCGACATGGCAGTGACCTTGATGCTGGCGTCGGTGCGGCGTCTGCAGGTCGCCGACAATTATGTCCGGAGCGGCGACTGGGCCGGCGCACGGCCGTCGCCGATGATGCGGCCGCAGGCCGGCATGCGCGGGCGCAAGGTCGGCGTCTACGGCATGGGCGAGATCGGCCGCAAGATCGCGAGCCGCGTTGCCGCCTTCGAGACCGAGGTCGGCTATTTCAGCCGCACCAGATACGATCTGCCGTACCGGTATTTGCCGAGCCTGGAGGCGCTGGTCGATTGGTGCAGCGTGCTGATGATCGCGGTCCGTGCCGGGGCCGACAACACCCACGTGATCAACGCCGACGTCCTGCGCCGGCTCGGCAGCGACGGATTTGTCGTCAACATCTCGCGCGGCTCCGTGATCGACGAGACGGCGCTGGTCGCGGCGCTGACCGACGGGGTGATCGCCGGCGCCGGCCTCGACGTGTTCGCCCGGGAGCCGCATGCGCCTGATGCCCTGACGGCGCTGCCGAATGTTGTGCTGTCGCCGCATCTCGGCGGCCACACCCTGGAATCGCACGTCGCGATGCAGGATTGCGTGCTCGCCAATCTCGACGCGTTCTTTGCCGGTAGGCCGCTGCCGTATAAGGTGAGTGGCACCTGAGCGGCTGGCGGTTCCGCGATCGGAACCGGTTCCCCGTCGTCATATGAAACTGGTCCAATATTTGCTCTTGGCAAGCAGGGCAGGACCGGCTACACAGCGCCTTCCGGGCGTGCTGGCACTTGCTGGCATGTCCGTGCTCGCATTCCGAAAACCTGAGATGATAGGAGATCATTCCTTTCCGCATGCCCGCAAGGATGCTCGAAAGGAAGGAGACCCGTCGCCTCCAGGGGAGTGAGAGCAGGGGCCTTCAGCGTGCTGAAGTGCCTCGATCCTGTCCAAGACTGCAGGCGCCCGCGAGAACTTCGTGTTTTCAAGGGCTTAATCGCATGGCCTGCATAGACGGGTGAAGACCGGATTTTGCGCTCCACGTCGCGACCCGTTCGCGGCTGGGAAGCTGGTTTGGTTCGAACCTCGACAGCCCATGGCCGGAAGGCTCTGGGAGGGCAGGCTTCTAGATGTCGTCTTGCCCGGCATGTCCGAAGGGTCTTGTACCCTGCGGATCAGGTTTAGGGCGGGACGATGGGTGCAACCCGGCGGTCCTGCTTTCGCGGAAAGGCCGCCAACCGGAAAGAGCTTGCTGTGGAACGAGCGGCAAAAAAAGAGTCGGTCGAACAACTTAACGAGGTCTTCAAGACCACGTCGGTTGCGATCGTTGCTCACTATTCCGGCCTCACCGTGGCCCAGATGCAGAAGCTGCGCATGCAGATGAAGCAGGCGGGCGCGTCGGTGAAGGTCTCGAAGAACCGTCTCGCCAAAATTGCTCTTGATGGCACTGACGTCGCTGCCATCGGCTCCCTGCTGAAGGGACCGACCGTGATCGCTACTTCGAACGATCCGGTTGCGGCGCCAAAGGTTGCCGTCGAATTCGCCAAGGCGAACGAGAAGTTCGTCATCCTCGGCGGTTCGATGGGTAAAACCGTCCTGAATGTCGACAGCGTGAAGGCGCTTGCCTCACTGCCGTCGCTCGACGAACTGCGCAGCAAGATCGTGGGCCTCCTCGTGGCGCCGGCGACCAAGCTCGCTCAGCTGTCCAACGCGCCCGCGGCCAAGCTCGCACGCGTCATTCAGGCTCATGCCTCAAAGAGCGAAGCGGCCTGACCCTTCGCTAATCTCAAACCTGGTTCGAACCAAACGTTTAAGGAACTAAACAATGGCTGACTTGCAGAAAATCGTCGACGACCTCTCGAGCCTCACCGTGCTCGAAGCGGCCGAACTCGCCAAGCTCCTCGAAGAAAAGTGGGGCGTGTCCGCCGCTGCCGCCGTTGCGGTTGCCGGCCCGGCTGGTGGTGGCGCTGCCGCTGCTCCGGCTGAAGAAAAGACCGACTTCACCGTCGTGCTGGCTGCCGCCGGCGACAAGAAGATCGAAGTCATCAAGGAAGTCCGCGCCATCACCGGCCTGGGCCTGAAGGAAGCCAAGGACCTCGTCGAAGGCGCTCCGAAGCCCGTCAAGGAAGGTGTCAACAAGGACGAAGCCGAGAAGATCAAGGCTCAGCTCGAGAAGGCTGGCGCCAAGGTCGAGCTCAAGTAATGCGCGATCCGGGAGCGCCGAACGGCGCTCCCGGGCCAAGCAAACGCCGTGCGACAGGTTGCCGCGTGGTGCGACGGACACAAAAAAGTGTGGGGATGCGTGGACTTAACCCTCGAATCTCCTTTATTGCCATCCCATATGGGGCTGGCAGCGGAAAAACACGGTAGGCGGCGGGGGCGGCAGGGCACCCGGCGTAAGCCGTTGGGAGACAGTCAGATTTCGGGCTTTTTCAGTCCGTAAAGCGAAGCGTTTGGACGGGCGGGTGCAGTGATGCGCCCCGCGCGTCGTTTTGCGTTTTGGAGGCGATGGGGGCCGGGACCGGGATTTAATTCCTGAACTTGGGCTTCGTTCCTTCGGGACGATTCGAAATTCAACCCGGGGCCGATGGCAGTCGCTCCCGGAAGGTTCGCCCCATAAAGGCGACGAAAATGAGAGGCCACGATGGCGCAGCAGACATTCACCGGTCGCAAACGCGTACGCAAGTTTTTCGGTCACATCAAGGAAGTCGCCGAGATGCCGAACCTCATCGAGGTTCAGAAGGCGTCCTATGACCAGTTCCTGATGGTTGACGAGCCGGCCGGCGGTCGCCTCGATGAGGGCCTGCAGGCGGTGTTCCGCTCGGTGTTCCCGATCTCGGATTTCTCCGGAACCTCGATGCTCGAATTCGTCCGCTACGAGTTCGAACAGCCGAAATATGACGTCGACGAGTGCCGCCAGCGCGGCATGACCTTCGCTGCGCCGCTCAAGGTGACGCTGCGCCTCATCGTGTTCGATATCGACGAGGAAACCGGCGCCAAGTCGGTGAAGGACATCAAGGAGCAGGACGTCTACATGGGCGACATTCCGCTCATGACGATGAACGGCACCTTCGTCGTCAACGGCACCGAGCGCGTCATCGTCTCGCAGATGCACCGTTCGCCCGGCGTGTTCTTCGACCACGACAAGGGCAAGACCCATTCGTCCGGCAAGCTCCTGTTTGCCGCGCGCGTGATTCCGTATCGCGGTTCCTGGCTCGACATCGAGTTCGACGCCAAGGACATCGTGTTCGCGCGCATCGACCGCCGCCGCAAGCTGCCCGTGACCTCGCTGATGTACGCGCTCGGTCTGGACGGCGAGCAGATCCTGTCGACCTTCTACAAGAAGATCACCTACAAGCGGACCAAGGAAGGCTGGCGCGTGCCGTTCGACGCCAACCGTTTCCGCGGCTACTCGACCATCAACGACCTGATCGACGCCGACACCGGCAAGGTGGTGCTCGAGGCCGGCAAGAAGCTGACCGTGCGCAGCGCGCGTCAGATGCAGGAGAAGGGCCTCAAGGCGCTCCGGATGTCGGACGAGGAGCTCGTCGGCAACTATCTCGCCGAGGACCTCGTCAACCCGAAGACCGGTGAGATCTACGCCGAGGCCGGCGAGGAGATCACCGAGAAGTCGATGAAGGTGCTGAACGAGCAGGGCTACAAGGACCTGCCGCTGCTCGACATCGACCACGTCAATGTCGGCGCCTACATCCGCAACACGCTGTCGGCTGACAAGAACATGACGCGCGAAGACGCGCTGTTCGACATCTACCGCGTGATGCGTCCGGGCGAGCCGCCGACGCTGGATTCGGCGCAGGCGATGTTCCAGTCGCTGTTCTTCGATGCCGAGCGCTACGACCTCTCCGCGGTCGGCCGCGTCAAGATGAACATGCGCCTCGAGCTCGATGCGCCCGATACCCACCGCACGCTGCGCAAGGAAGACATCCTGGCGGTCATCAAGACGCTGGTCGACCTGCGCGACGGCAAGGGCGAGATCGACGACATCGACCACCTCGGCAACCGCCGGGTGCGCTCGGTCGGCGAGCTGATGGAGAACCAGTACCGGATCGGCCTGCTCCGCATGGAGCGCGCGATCAAGGAGCGCATGTCGAGCGTCGATATCGACACCGTGATGCCGCAGGACCTGATCAACGCCAAGCCCGCGGCCGCCGCGGTGCGCGAGTTCTTCGGTTCCTCGCAACTGTCGCAGTTCATGGACCAGACCAACCCGCTGTCGGAGATCACCCACAAGCGGCGCCTGTCGGCGCTTGGCCCGGGCGGTCTGACCCGCGAGCGTGCCGGCTTCGAAGTCCGCGACGTGCATCCGACGCATTACGGCCGTATCTGCCCGATCGAGACGCCGGAAGGTCCGAACATCGGCCTGATCAACTCGCTGGCGACGTTCGCGCGCGTCAACAAGTACGGCTTCGTCGAGACGCCCTATCGCAAGATCAAGGACAGCCGGGTCACCGACGAAGTGGTCTATCTGTCGGCGATGGAAGAGGGCCGTTACCGCGTCGCGCAGGCCAACGTGCCGCTCGATGCCAAGGGCCGCTTCACCGACGACCTGGTGGTCTGCCGTCACGCCGGCGAAGTGCTGCCGGTGACGCCGGACAAGGTCGACTACATGGACGTGTCGCCGAAGCAGCTGGTTTCGGTCGCCGCGGCGCTGATCCCGTTCCTCGAGAACGACGACGCCAACCGCGCGCTGATGGGCTCGAACATGCAGCGCCAGGCGGTGCCGCTGGTTCGCGCCGAGGCGCCGTTCGTCGGCACCGGCATGGAAGGCGTGGTCGCCCGTGACTCGGGCGCGGCGATTGCCGCGCGCCGCTCGGGCGTGATCGACCAGATCGACGCCACCCGCGTCGTGATCCGCGCCACCGAGGATCTCGATCCGACCAAGTCGGGCGTCGATATCTACCGGCTGATGAAGTACCAGCGCTCGAACCAGTCGACCTGCATCAACCAGCGTCCGCTGGTGAAGGTTGGCGACATCGTCAAGAAGGGCGACATCATCGCTGACGGTCCGTCGACCGATCTCGGCGAGCTCGCGCTCGGCCGCAACGTGCTGGTCGCGTTCATGCCGTGGAACGGCTACAACTTCGAAGATTCGATCCTGCTCTCCGAGCGGATCGTGAAGGACGACGTGTTTACGTCGATCCATATCGAAGAATTCGAGGTGATGGCCCGCGACACCAAGCTCGGTCCTGAGGAAATCACCCGCGACATTCCGAACGTCTCGGAAGAAGCGCTGAAGAACCTCGACGAAGCCGGTATCGTCTACATCGGTGCGGAAGTCCGCGCCGGCGACATCCTGGTCGGCAAGATCACGCCGAAGGGCGAGAGCCCGATGACGCCGGAAGAGAAGCTGCTCCGCGCCATCTTCGGCGAGAAGGCTTCCGACGTCCGCGATACCTCGCTGCGCGTGCCTCCGGGCGTGCAGGGCACCATCGTGGAAGTCCGCGTGTTCAACCGCCACGGCGTCGACAAGGACGAGCGTGCGCTGGCGATCGAGCGGGAAGAGATCGAGCGTCTGGCCAAGGACCGCGACGACGAGCAGGCGATTTTGGACCGCAACGTCTACAACCGCCTCGCTGAGCTGTTGGAGAACCGCCAGGGCATCGCCGGCCCGAAGGGCTTCAAGAAGGATACCAAGATCACCCGCGCGGTGCTCGACGAGTATCCGAAGTCGCAGTGGTGGCTGTTCGCCTCGCCGAACGACAAGCTGATGGCCGAGATCGAGGCCATGCGGAAGCAGTACGACGAGTCGAAGAAGGGCCTCGAGCAGCGCTTCCTCGACAAGGTCGAGAAGCTGCAGCGCGGCGACGAATTGCCGCCCGGCGTGATGAAGATGGTCAAGGTCTTCGTCGCGGTGAAGCGCAAGATCCAGCCCGGCGACAAGATGGCCGGCCGTCACGGCAACAAGGGCGTGGTGTCCAAGATCGTTCCGATCGAGGACATGCCGTTCCTCGAGGACGGCACCCATGCGGACATCGTGCTGAACCCGCTCGGCGTGCCTTCGCGCATGAACGTCGGTCAGATCCTCGAGACCCATCTCGGTTGGGCCTGCGCCGGCCTCGGCAAGCGCATCGGCCAGACCATCGACGCCTACTATCACAAGCAGGATCTCAAGCCGCTGCGCGAGACCCTGAAGAAGATCTACGGCGAAGACGAGACCATCAAGTCGCTGAACGACAACGAACTGATCGAGCTCGGCCGCAACCTGAGCCACGGCGTTCCGATCGCCACTCCGGTGTTCGACGGCGCCAAGGAAGCCGATATCGAGGAGATGCTGAAGCTCGCGGGCTTCGACGCCTCCGGCCAGTCGACCGTCTATGACGGCCGTACCGGCGATCAGTTCGATCGCAAGGTGACGATGGGCTACATCTACATGCTCAAGCTGCACCATCTCGTCGACGACAAGATCCACGCGCGTTCGATCGGTCCGTACTCGCTCGTCACCCAGCAGCCGCTGGGCGGCAAGGCGCAGTTCGGCGGCCAGCGCTTCGGCGAAATGGAGGTCTGGGCGCTCGAAGCCTACGGCGCCGCCTACACGCTGCAGGAAATGCTGACCGTGAAGTCGGACGACGTCGCCGGCCGTACCAAGGTGTACGAGGCGATCGTGCGCGGCGACGACACGTTCGAGGCCGGCATTCCGGAGTCGTTCAACGTGCTGGTCAAGGAAATGCGCTCGCTCGGCCTCAACGTCGACCTGCACAATTCCAAGGTGGGACCGGCATCGACCTCCGAGGCGGCCGAGTAACGCTTGCGATCATGCCCGGCGCGATGCGCGCCGGGCCCTCGCGCTCCGCTCGGACGTTGAGTGGGGCGTGCGCTGAATAAAAGTTTCGAATTTGCTGCCGGTGACGATCGGCACGCGAGGAGAAGACCATGAACCAAGAGATTATGAATCTTTTCAATCCGACGACGCCGGCCCAGGTCTTCGACCAGATCCGGATTTCGATCGCGTCTCCGGAGAAGATTCTGTCGTGGTCCTACGGCGAGATCAAGAAGCCGGAGACCATCAACTACCGTACCTTCAAGCCGGAGCGCGACGGCCTGTTCTGCGCGCGCATCTTCGGGCCGATCAAGGACTACGAGTGCTTGTGCGGCAAGTACAAGCGGATGAAGTACAAGGGCATCATCTGCGAAAAGTGCTCGGTCGAGGTGACGCTGTCGCGCGTCCGGCGCGAGCGCATGGGCCATATCGAGCTGGCGGCGCCGGTCGCCCACATCTGGTTCCTGAAGTCGCTGCCGTCGCGCATCGGCTTGCTGCTCGACATGACGCTGAAGGATCTCGAGCGGATCCTGTACTTTGAATACTACGTCGTTCTCGAGCCGGGTCTGACCGCGCTGAAGGACCGTCAGCTGCTGTCGGAAGACGAGTATCTGAAGGCGCAGGACGAGTACGGCCAGGACAGCTTCACCGCCATGATCGGCGCCGAGGCGATCCGCGAGCTGCTCAAGGGTCTCGAGCTCGAGAAGCTCGAGGCGACGCTGCGTGCCGACATGGCGGAGACCGACTCCGACATCAAGCACAAGAAGCTCGCCAAGCGTCTGAAGATCGTCGAGGCGTTCCGCGTCTCCGGCAACAAGCCGGAATGGATGATCATGACGGTGGTGCCGGTGATTCCGCCGGACCTGCGTCCGCTGGTGCCGCTCGACGGCGGCCGGTTCGCGACCTCCGACCTCAACGACCTGTATCGCCGCGTCATCAACCGCAACAACCGCTTGAAGCGGCTGATGGAGTTGCGTGCGCCCGACATCATCATCCGCAACGAAAAGCGCATGCTGCAGGAGGCCGTCGACGCGCTGTTCGACAACGGCCGCCGCGGCCGCGTCATCACCGGCGCCAACAAGAGGCCTTTGAAGTCGCTCGCCGACATGCTGAAGGGCAAGCAGGGCCGGTTCCGTCAGAACCTGCTCGGCAAGCGCGTCGACTATTCGGGCCGTTCGGTGATCGTGGTCGGTCCCGAGCTGCGCCTGCATCAGTGCGGCCTGCCGAAGAAGATGGCGCTCGAACTGTTCAAGCCGTTCATCTACTCGCGGCTCGACGCCAAGGGCCTGTCCACCACGGTGAAGCAGGCCAAGAAGCTGGTCGAGAAGGAGCGTCCGGAGGTCTGGGATATCCTCGATGAGGTGATCCGCGAGCATCCGGTGCTGCTCAACCGCGCGCCGACGCTGCATCGCCTGGGCATCCAGGCGTTCGAGCCGGTGCTGATCGAAGGCAAGGCGATCCAGCTGCATCCGCTGGTCTGCGCCGCCTTCAACGCCGACTTCGACGGCGACCAGATGGCCGTGCACGTTCCGCTGTCGCTTGAAGCGCAGCTGGAAGCGCGCGTCCTGATGATGTCGACCAACAACATCCTGCATCCGGCGAACGGCCAGCCGATCATCGTGCCGTCGCAGGACATCGTGCTCGGCCTCTACTACGTCTCGATCATGCGCGAAGGCCTGCCCGGCGAGGGCAAGATCTTCGGCGACATGGCCGAGCTCGAGCACGCCCTGCATTCGAAGGTCATCCACCTCCACACCAAGATCAAGTACCGGTGGGAAGGCATGGACGAGGAAGGCAAGATGTCCAAGCGGTGGATCGAAACCACCGCCGGCCGCGTCATGCTCGGCAACCTGCTGCCGAAGAGCACCAAGATCTCGTACGACATCATCAACAAGCTGATGACCAAGCGCGAGATCTCCGGCGTGATTGACCAGGTCTACCGTCACTGCGGTCAGAAGGAGACGGTGATCTTCTGCGACCGCATCATGGCGCTCGGCTTCTACAACGCCTTCAAGGCGGGCATCTCGTTCGGCAAGGACGACATGGTCGTGCCGGCGTCGAAGTGGAAGATCGTGGACCAGACCCGTACGCTCGCGAAGGATTTCGAGCAGCAGTACAATGACGGTCTGATCACCCATGGCGAGAAGTACAACAAGGTCGTCGACGCCTGGTCGAAGGCCGGTGAAGAAGTCGCCAAGGCGATGATGAAGGAGATCTCGTCGACCAAGAAGACGGCGGCGGGAGCCGATGCCGACATCAACTCGATCTACATGATGGCGCACTCCGGTGCGCGTGGTTCGCCGGCCCAGATGCGCCAGCTCGCCGGCATGCGCGGCCTGATGGCCAAGCCGTCGGGCGAGATCATCGAGACGCCGATCATTTCCAACTTCAAGGAAGGTCTGTCGGTGCTCGAATACTTCAACTCGACCCACGGTGCCCGTAAGGGCCTCGCGGACACCGCGTTGAAGACCGCGAACTCGGGCTACCTGACCCGCCGTCTGGTCGACGTCGCGCAGGACTGCATCATCACGCAGACCGATTGCGGCACCAAGCTCGGCATCAAGATGCGCGCCATCGTCGATGCCGGCACGGTCGTTGCCTCGCTCGGCTCGCGCATCCTCGGCCGTACGGCCTGCGATGACGTGCGTGATCCCGCCACCAACGAGATTGTCGTCAAGCGCGACACGTTGATGGAGGAGACCCATGTCGACGCGATCCAGCAGGCCGGCATCCAGGAAGTGAAGATCCGCTCGGCGCTGACCTGCGAGCTGATCAACGGCATCTGCGCCAAGTGCTACGGCCGCGATCTGGCCCGCGGCACCCCGGTCAACCACGGTGAGGCCGTCGGCGTCATCGCGGCGCAGTCGATCGGTGAACCTGGCACGCAGCTGACGATGCGCACGTTCCACATCGGCGGTGCGGCGCAGCTCAACGAGCAGTCGTTCGTCGAATCGAACTTCGACGGCAAGATCGTGATCAGGAACAAGGCAATCGCCCGCAACAGCGAAGGCAACCTGGTCGCGATGGTGCGCAACATGGTCGTTGCGATCGTCGATGCCGACGGCACCGAGCGTGCAACCCACCGTATTCAATACGGTTCGAAGATGCACGTCGACGAAGGCGACATGGTCAAGCGTGGCCAGCGCATCGCGGAGTGGGATCCCTATACCCGCCCGGTGCTCACCGAAGTCGAGGGCACGATCGGGTTCGAGGACCTGGTCGAAGGCCAGTCGATCTCGGAAACGCTCGACGAGTCCACCGGTATCGCCAAGCGTGTGGTCATCGACTGGCGCACGACGCGCGGCGGTTCGGACCTGCGTCCGGCCATCGTGGTCAAGGGCAAGGACGGCAAGGTGATGAAGCTCGCGCGTGGCGGCGATGCCCGCTACATGCTGTCGGTCGACGCCATTCTGTCGGTCGATACCGGCGCGAAGGTGATGCCCGGCGACATCCTGGCGCGTATCTCGACCGAGAGCGCCAAGACGCGTGACATCACCGGCGGTCTGCCGCGGGTGGCGGAACTGTTCGAGGCTCGCAAGCCGAAGGATGCGGCGATCATCGCGGAGACCGCGGGAACGATCCGCTTCGGTCGCGACTACAAGAACAAGCGCCGCATCTCGATCGAGCCGATGGACAAGACCGAGGAGCCGCGCGAGTACCTGATCCCGAAGGGCAAGCACATCCACCTGCAGGACGGCGACATCGTCGAAAAGGGCGATTTCATCGTCGAAGGCAATCCGGCGCCGCACGACATCCTGGCGATCAAGGGCATCGAGGAGCTCGCTGCCTATCTGGTCAACGAAATCCAGGAGGTCTACCGGTTGCAGGGCGTGCTCATCAACGACAAGCACATCGAGGTGATTGTCCGTCAGATGCTGCAGAAGGTTGAGGTCACCGATCAGGGCGACACCGACATGATCTCGGGCGAGCAGGTCGACAAGATCGAGTTCGACGCGCTCAACACCAAGGCCAAGGAGGAGGGCAAGAAGCCCGCCACGGGAACGCCGGTTCTGCTTGGCATCACCAAGGCGAGCTTGCAGACCCGCTCGTTCTTCTCGGCGGCGTCGTTCCAGGAGACCACGCGCGTGCTCACCGAAGCTGCCGTCAACGGCAAGGTGGACCCGCTCGAGGGCCTCAAGGAGAACGTCATTGTCGGCCGCCTGATCCCGGCCGGCACCGGCGCCTCGATGGCCCGGATCCGCGAAGTCGCGGTCAAGCGCGACAAGCTGATCCTCGACGAGCGCGAGAAGCAGCAGGCGGCGATCGTGCCGACGGCCCCGGAAGCGGAGCCGCTGGCGCTGCCGCCGGCGGAATAGGCCTCCGCAAGACTACGGTAACGACGAGAAGGCCGGCGTTTTGCCGGCCTTTTTGCTGCTTTGTTTCCCTGCTGCGGTGCAGGAACGCAGTTTGTTCATCTTCCCTTCAGGCAGAAAAGTGCTTTTGCTAGGGTGACTTAGACCGGCTGCTTGGCAGTGCCGGAGACGACGGAATCGATATGCTCGACTTGGCAATTGTAGGCGGCGGCCCCGGGGGGCTGATGAGCGCCTGGTATTTGAAGCGCAAACTCGGCGACCTTTGCCGCATCACCATCTTCGAGGCGTCGAACCGCCTGGGTGGCAAGGTCGTCACGCGCAAATTCGAAACCGCGCCTGCCATGTATGAGGCCGGCGTTGCCGAGATCTACGATTACTCGATGACGGGCCCCGATCCGCTGCGCGAGCTGATCCAGCATTTCGGCCTGCAGACGATCCCGATGGATGCCGAGCAGGTGCACCTCGACGGCGAGCTGCTCGCCGACGTCCCCGGCATGCGCCGCAAATATGGGCCGAAGACCGCGGCTGCGATCGAGGCGTTCCGCAAGCGCTGCAGCGACCTGGTGTCGCCGATCGAATATTACGAGGGCGTCGGATCCCACGACAACGAGCACCCCTGGGCCTACAAGACGGCCGAGCAGATCCTCGACGAAGAGGTCGAGGACGCGACCGCCAAGCGCTTCTTCAAGGTGATGGCGCGCTCCGATCTCGCGACCGAGAGCCACAACACCAACGGCCTCAACGCGCTGAAGAACTACGTGATGGATGTCGACGGCTATATCGGCCTGTATTCGATCCAGAACGGCAACGAGCAGCTGATCGATTGCCTGCGCTCGGAAGTCAGTGCCGACATCCAGCTCAACCATCGCGTGCTCAAGGTCGGCAAGACCGAACAGGGCCGCTACCAGCTCAACATGATGAACGGCAAGGGGCCGGAAACGCGCGACTTCGACCTCGTGCTGGTCTGCCTGCCGCACTCCTGGCTCGCGACCATGCGCTGGGACGGCGAGACGCTGCGCAAGTCGATGGTCAAGCACGTTGCCTATTTCGACCGGCCGGCGCATTATCTGCGCGTCTCGATCCTGTTCGACGAGCCGTTCTGGGGCGAGAAGATCCCGGGCGCCTGGTTCATGTCGGAAGCGTTCGGCGGCTGCTGCGTCTACAACGAGGGCGCGCGCCACGATGTCGGCAAGCACGGCGTGCTGAACTGGCTGATCGCGGGCTCCGATGCGCTCGCCTTCGCCAATCTCTCTGACGAGGAACTGATCGACGCCGCGCTGAAGTCGCTGCCTGCCTCGCTCGGCGATGCGCGCGAACACTTCCTCGAGGGCAAGATCCATCGCTGGCTGTCGTCGGTCAACGCGCTGCCGGGCGGCCTGCCGGTGCGCGACGTCATGACCAACCACCGCCCCGAGCCGAAGCAGCACCCCGGCATCGTCGTGGTCGGCGACTATCTGTTCGATTCGACGCTGAACGGATTGCTCGATTCCTCCGATGCCGCGACCGACATCATCGTCACCGAGATGATGCGGCTGCGCCGCGCCCGCGCGCAGGACGAGGGCACGCTGTCCGACAAGATCGACCGCAGCTATTTCGAGAATTATCGCGGCGCCGGTCCCTACAGCGAAGTCTGGCGCAACTTCACCGACCCGGCCTATCTGACCGACCTGATCAAGACGGTCTGGGGCAGGGCGAAGGGCTACAAGCTCCTGATCGCGGGCTCCGCCAGCGGCGAACTGGTCGGCGCACTGCGCGAACGCGGCATCGATGCCTGGGGTATCGAGAACAACCGCTACATCCACGGCAAGACGCCGAAGGCGCTCAAGAAGTACAACAAGCTCGGCTCGATCGCCGACATGCCCTTCAAGGACAACGAGTTCGACTTCGTGTTCGAGAGCTCGCTGTGCCATCTCGGCGAGAAGCAGGTCGTGCGCGGCGTACGCGAGCTCAACCGCGTGGTCAAGAGCGGCGTCGTGTTTGCGTCGGTGACCTCGGACATGGCGCCCGCTGTGATCGATCGCTACGACCTGCTGCGCGGGGTGAAGAAGCTCGGCACCTGGTGGGAGTGGTCGGAGTTGTTCTTCGGCAACGGCTTCGACCTGTCGATGCACCGCCGCGATTGCACCGATGCGCTGTGGACGCTGACGCTGGCCGCCAACAAGGGGCCGGGGCAGTGGTACGCCGACTCCGACAGCCTGCGCTATTCCTTCTTCGACAAGGTCGAAGCCGACCTCGACGACTAGCGGCAGCGACGACCAGTACCTGGCGCAAGGCGATCGGCCTTGCGTCAACCACGTGTCAAACGGCGGCAAGACCGTGATCCCGATTCGACCGGAGCGTGTGGCGCGCACCGGCCGTTCCAAACGCTTTGCCGAATTCATTGTGATCGCATAGGATTGTACCGGCAGCGTTCGCCGCTGCGGTTTCGATTTGCGGTCATGCCGGCCGTGGAGCATCGGTTGGTTTCATGGCGCCAAGACCTCCTGCATCAGACGATCCGAAGCGTGCGGCGGCCGACGATCCCGAGCTGAAGAAGAAGCTTGCGCCTGTGGCTGGTCCGGCAGTATCCGCCAAGCCGGCCGCGCCGGCTGACGACGAAGAGGATGAGGACGAGGACGACGAGTTCGAACTCGACGATGATGATGACGAGGATCTCGTCGTCTTCACCGCCAAGGAAGCCGCCGGCGCGCTTTCCACGATCTATGGCTTCATCAGGCCGATCCTGACCAACTACAAGAAGCCGCTCGCGTTCGTCGCCTTCGGCGTGCTGGTCGAGACGTTGTTCAACGTCATCATGCCCCTCAGCCTGAAATTCCTGATCGACGACGCGCTCGGCGAGGAGGATTTCCAGGCCCTCTACAAGATCCTCGGCGTGCTCGCGGTGGCCGGCATCGTCACCTCGATCATCGCGGTCTGGTACGAGCGCTGGGACGCGCGGCTTGGCGCCGGCATCATCGCCGACGTCCGGACGCGCATCTTCGAGCACGTCCAGAACCTGCCGTCGGCCTATTTCGCGCGGACCAAGCGCGGCGAGATCCTGTCGCGCTTCTCGATCGATCTGTCGGCCTTCGAGGGTTCGGTCAAGACCTTCGCCAACAGCGCGGCGCTGCCGGGGCTCGAGTTGATCGCCGGCATCATCCTGATGCTGTTCCTGAACTGGCAGCTCGCCGTGGTTGCCTTGCTGGTGTTTCCGATCACGCTGATCGGGCCGCGCATCCTGACGCCGAAGGCGGTGCTGGCCAATTACGAGCAGAAGCAGAACGAAGCCGCGCTGCTCGGGACGGTGCAGGAGAACGTCGCCGCGCAGGCGGTGGTGAAGGCGTTCAACCTGCAGCGCCGGGCGCTCGGCTGGTTCACGCTGCGCAACCGCGACGTCCGGGCCAAGGCCGCGTCAGCCATGTTCCTGTCGACCATGGTGGAGCGCACCGTCACCATCGCGGTGCTGCTGCTCCACCTCGTGGTGCTGGCGATCGGCGCCTATCTCGCCACCAAGGGCCAGATCACGATCGGCACCTTCGTGACCTTCGAGAGCGCGTTCTGGGAGGTGTCGTACAACATCGCCCATCTCATGCATTTCATCCCGGTGTCGATCTCGTCGGCGGCGGCGGTGCGGCATATCCAGGAGCTGCTCGACGAGCCGACCCGCGGCGCCGACCGTCCCGGGGCGCCGGATCTGCCGCGCATCACCAACGACATCTCCTTCGACCGCGTCACCTTCCAGTATGAGGGGGCACAGACGCCGGTGCTCGACAATCTCAGCCTCAAGCTCAATGCCGGCAAGAGCATCGCGATCGTCGGTCCGAGCGGCTCGGGCAAGAGCACGCTGATCAACCTGATCCTGCGGCTCTACGTGCCGGACGAGGGCCGTGTCGCCATCGACGGCGTCGACATCCGCCGGGTGACGCGGGAATCGCTGCGCGCAAACATGGCGGTCGTGTTCCAGGAGAACATGCTGTTCAACATGTCGATCCGCGAGAACATTCGGCTCGGCAAGGAAGGCGCGAGCGATGCGGAGGTCGAGGACGCGGCGAAGAAGGCCGAGATCCATCGCTACATCATGAGCCTGCCGCAGCGATACGACACGCCGGTCGGCGAGCGCGGCGATACCTTGTCGGGCGGCCAGCGCCAGCGCATCGCGATCGCGCGCGCGATCATCCGCAATCCGTCCGTGCTGCTGCTCGACGAGGCGACCTCGGCGCTCGACCAGACCACCGAGGCTGCGATCAACCGCACGCTGCTCAAGGTCGCGGAGGGCCGCACCATGATCTGGTCGACGCATCGCCTGACCTCGGTGGTCGAGATGGACGAGATCATCGTGATCTCGGGCGGCAGGGCGATCGAACGCGGCTCGCACGAGGAGCTGCTGGCCCAAAATGGCGTCTACCGCAGGCTGTGGGACGACCAGGGGCATGTGCATCACGGCGAGGACGACGACGACGCGGACGATGACGACGACGATGATGAAGACGATGAGGACGATGAGGACGAAAACGAAGACGAGGAGGCGTGAGCCCGCGCCGCGGGTGACGGCCTGGCGCTAGTTGCAGCCGATCTCTCGTATCACGCCCTGTCGGCGTGCGGACGTTGCCGGAAATGAGTGGCCGGCTGCGTCATTGACGGCGCCGCCGGCGAGCCTTGCAGCCGGCGCAGCGTGCCCCGGCCGAGATAGCCGAGGAAGCGCGCCCAGCGCTGGGCTTGCCAATAGGGCCCGCTGCCGATCGAGACCTCGCGGAAGTTGAATGCCTTGGCGTTCGACCAGGCATCGCAGGCAGTCTTGACCGGATCGTCGTAATACGCGGTGATCTTCTCCTCACCCATGCCGTCGGTCGAAAGCCAGGCCGGGATGTGGACGTTGCAGAGCTGGGCCACGTCGGTGAACACCTTGTCGGTGCCGGTGCCGGTGACGGGGCAGGTGCTGGCGAAGGCATCACCGACCAGCGCGACGCCGGCCTGCCGATAGCCGGTGCTGACATAGATGTCGGCCGGCCTGATCTTGATGTCGCCCGCGACGTCGAACTCGCCGGTCAGCCGGCGCAGCCGCGGCAGTGCTGCGTTCAGCGTCTCGACCGGATTGCGGCGCATCGCCCGCACCCAGGGATCGTCGGCCTGGCGATAGGTGAAGAGGTTGGCGCGCATCCGGTTTTCGACCGGAAACAGCGTGATGTAGGGAATGCGGTCGCTCGGCCGCTCCGAGAAATAGGTCATGGCCGCAAACGGGAAGGCGGGGCGGCCGACGGGCAAGAAATCGAAGCCGAGCGAGATCGAGTGGCAGTGGCTGGTGATGAGCCGCTCGATGCCGAGCATCCGGCGCAGTCCGACATTCAGGCCGTTGGCGAGCACCACGAGGCGCGCCGAGATCTCCTCGCCACCGGCGAGCACGAGCTTCTGCCGCTCGGAGCTGGTCGCGACATTGACCACCTTGTCGCAAATGAACTCCGCCGACCCCGCGATCTCGTTCCGAATCGCACCGATCAAAGCGTCGTACATGATGCCGTGTTGCCGGCTTGGCTGCCGGTCGAGCAAATAGCCGAATCGCGCGATCCAGTTCTCGCCGTCCAGCGTCGCCGAACGGAGCACGGAATCGGCAATGCCGGTCTTGGCGAATCGCCCAAGCTGGAGGTCGCCGCTGATCTTCTCGACGCGGAAATCGAATGGGTAGACCTGGTGGGGGTCGATCAGCAGGCTCGGTATCCCGGCACGGCCGAGCATGGCGGCTGCGGTCGAGCCCGCAAGACCTCCGCCGATGATCGCGATGTCGGTGTACCGCATGAGAGCTTTCCGTGGCCGTGGCCCCGATTTTTGCGCTGCGAATGGCAAATAAAGGCTTAGTTTCGAAGTTTGCCTTCAGGACGAAGTTGGGGAGAGTTGTTTCTATTCTTATTTTACCCGGATAATATATGAGTCGGGCAGTGGGCCTGAGATTCGGGTAAGGGTGAGGTGAGGCGACGAGGCTGTCATATTTCGTCGCGCACCGCGTGTTGGCGAAATGCGAAATACGCAAGTGCCAGAGGCGTTTCTTGGCTTGTCGTTTTGCTTGACTTCACTACCTCTCGATTATACAAGGCCCCCACTTAACGACAGGCGGTGAGCTAGCCAGCGTCGGAACGGAACACCCAACGGCCCTTTTTGAGGAGCCGGACGGGCACCAACCTCGACGAATGCCGCTCAAACGCTGTCGATGATAGCTAGGCAATGCCAGGACGATTTTGGTTCTCTTGAGCACGTCCTCTTGAGAGTAAATTCGGATGCATGACCTCGGTGGCGGACCGAACAGCGAACGCTGAACGGTCCGGGATCGCGGTCCTCTGTGGCGTCGATGCGCTTTCCGCTCAGTGATGAGTGGTTGGCGCGATTTCGCTTTGCGCGGTTGCTTGTTCCGCGTCGAGCGGGCCGAACGGGACGGCTAGTCCTGAGAAGAAATTTGCGGAGCCATTCAAGGCTTTCGCGCGAACTAAAGGGTGAAGGCTGCATGCCGACGATCAACCAGCTGATCGCAAAACCACGTGAAGTGCAGAAGACGCGCAAGAAGGTGCCGGCGCTGCAGCAGTCGCCGCAGAAGCGCGGCGTGTGCACGCGCGTCTACACCACGACCCCGAAGAAGCCGAACTCGGCGCTTCGTAAGGTCGCCAAGGTGCGCCTGACCAACGGCTTCGAGGTGATCGGCTACATCCCGGGTGAAGGCCATAACCTGCAGGAGCACTCGGTGGTCATGATCCGCGGCGGCCGCGTCAAGGACTTGCCCGGCGTGCGCTACCACATCCTCCGTGGCGTGCTGGATACCCAGGGCGTCAAGAACCGTAAGCAGCGTCGTTCGAAGTACGGCGCGAAGCGTCCGAAGTAAGCGGGAAACGATCAGATGTCGCGTCGCCATTCTGCTGAGAAGCGTGAAGTTCTTCCGGATCCGAAGTTCGGGAACATCATCATTACGAAGTTCATGAACTCGGTGATGTACGCCGGGAAGAAGTCGGTCGCCGAAAACATCGTCTACGGTGCGCTCGGCATGATCGAGGCCAAGACCAAGCAGCCCCCGCTCGGCGTGTTCGAGCAGGCGCTCGAGAACGTGATGCCGACCATCGAGGTCCGTTCCCGCCGCGTCGGCGGCGCGACCTACCAGGTGCCGGTGGAAGTCCGTTCGGTGCGCCGTCAGGCGCTCGGCATCCGCTGGCTGATCTCGGCCGCCCGCGAGCGCAACGAGAAGACCATGACGGAGCGCCTCTCGGCTGAGCTGCTCGATGCCTCGAACAATCGCGGCAACGCCGTCAAGAAGCGTGAAGACGTGCACCGGATGGCGGAAGCCAACCGCGCCTTCTCGCACTATCGCTGGTAAGGCGAATAACGGAATTTAAGGAACAGCCTATGCCCCGCGTTCATGCCATAGAGAACTACCGCAACTTCGGTATCATGGCGCATATCGATGCCGGCAAGACCACGACCACCGAGCGCATCCTCTATTACACCGGCAAGAGCCACAAGATCGGCGAAGTGCACGAAGGTGCCGCGACGATGGACTGGATGGAGCAGGAGCAGGAGCGTGGCATCACGATCACCTCGGCTGCGACCACCGCGTTCTGGAACGGCAAGCGTCTGAACATCATCGACACCCCCGGCCACGTCGACTTCACCATTGAAGTCGAGCGTTCGCTGCGCGTGCTCGATGGTGCCGTCTGTGTTCTCGACTCCAACCAGGGCGTCGAGCCGCAGACCGAGACCGTCTGGCGCCAGGGCGACAAGTACAAGGTTCCGCGCATCGTCTTCGCCAACAAGATGGACAAGACCGGTGCCGACTTCTTCAAGTGCCTGTCCGACATCGTCGACCGCCTCGGCGCCAAGCCGATCGCGATCCAGCTGCCGATCGGTGCCGAGAACAACTTCAAGGGTCTCGTCGACCTGGTCGTCATGAAGGGCATCGTCTGGAACGATGAATCGCTCGGCGCCAAGTTCGACTATGTCGACATCCCGGAAGACATGGTCGAGCAGGCCAAGGAATATCGCGAGAAGATGGTGGAAGCCGCCGTCGAGCTCGATGACGACGCTTTGGCTGCGTTCCTCGACGGCAAGGAGCCGGATGAGGCGACCCTGAAGCGCCTGATCCGCAAGGCTGTGCTCACCGGCGCTTTCTATCCCGTGCTGTGCGGCTCCGCGTTCAAGAACAAGGGCGTGCAGCCGCTGCTCGACGCCGTGGTCGACTACCTGCCGTCGCCGATCGACGTGCCCGCGATCAAGGGCACCGATGAGGATGGCAACGAAGTCGTGCGCAAGGCGGACGACAAGGAGCCGCTGGCGCTGCTCGCGTTCAAGATCATGGACGACCCGTTCGTCGGCACCATCACGTTCTGCCGCATCTATTCCGGCGTTCTGCAGTCGGGCACCGGCGTGGTGAACTCGACCCGCGAGAAGAAGGAACGTATCGGCCGTATGCTGTTGATGCATGCGAACAACCGCGAGGACATCAAGGAAGCCTATGCCGGCGACATCGTCGCGCTGGCGGGCCTGAAGGAAGCGCGCACCGGCGACACGCTGTGCGATCCCGACAAGCAGGTCATCCTCGAGAAGATGGAATTCCCGGAGCCGGTGATCGAAATCGCGATCGAGCCGAAGTCGAAGGCCGACCAGGAAAAGCTCGGCGTGGCGCTTGCCAAGCTCGCTGCGGAGGATCCGTCGTTCCGCGTGTCGACCGATCAGGAGTCCGGCCAGACCATTCTCAAGGGCATGGGCGAACTGCACCTCGACATCAAGGTCGACATCCTCAAGCGCACCTACAAGGTCGATGCTAACATCGGCGCGCCGCAGGTGGCGTTCCGTGAGCGCGTGACCAAGAAGGCCGAAGTCAAGTACACGCACAAGAAGCAGACCGGCGGTACCGGTCAGTTCGCCGAAGTGTCGATCGTCGTCGAGCCGAACGAGCCCGGCAAGGGCTACGAGTTCGAATCGAAGATCGTCGGCGGTGCGGTTCCGAAGGAATACATCCCCGGCGTCGAAAAGGGCCTCAACAGCGTGATGGGCTCCGGCGTCGTCGCGGGCTTCCCGGTGGTGGACGTCAAGGTGCAGCTGGTCGACGGCAAGTATCACGACGTCGACTCCTCGGCGCTGGCGTTCGAAATCGCGTCGCGGGCTGCGTTCCGCGAGGCGCTGACGAAGGGCAAGTCCGTTCTGCTCGAGCCGATCATGAAGGTCGAGGTGGTGACCCCGGAAGACTACACCGGTTCGGTCATCGGCGACCTGAATTCCCGGCGCGGCCAGATCCAGGGCCAAGACATGCGCGGCAACGCCAACGTCATCAATGCGATGGTGCCGCTCATGAACATGTTCGGTTACGTGAATAACCTGCGCTCGATGAGCCAGGGTCGCGCAACCTTCACGATGCAGTTCGATCACTACGCCGAAGCTCCGGCGAACGTGTCGGCTGAAGTCCAGAAAAAGTTTGCTTGATTGTCGTTGGTTCGCAACTAACGACTGAACGGAGAGTCAAATGGCCAAAGCAAAATTCGAGCGTAACAAGCCCCACTGCAACATCGGAACCATCGGTCACGTCGACCATGGCAAGACCTCGCTGACCGCAGCGATCACCAAGGTGCTTGCAGAAACCGGCGGCGCGACGTTCACCGCCTACGACCAGATCGACAAGGCGCCGGAAGAGAAGGCGCGCGGCATCACGATCTCGACCGCTCACGTCGAGTACGAGACGCAGAACCGCCACTACGCGCACGTCGACTGCCCCGGCCACGCCGACTACGTCAAGAACATGATCACCGGCGCCGCCCAGATGGACGGCGCGATCCTGGTCGTGTCGGCCGCCGACGGCCCGATGCCGCAGACCCGCGAGCACATCCTGCTCGCCCGCCAGGTCGGCGTGCCGGCGCTCGTCGTGTTCCTCAACAAGTGCGACATGGTCGACGATCCGGAACTGCTCGAACTGGTCGAGATGGAAGTCCGCGAACTGCTCTCGAAGTACGAATTCCCGGGCGACACCATCCCGATCATCAAGGGTTCGGCACTCGCCGCCCTCGAAGACAAGGACAAGAAGCTCGGCCACGATGCGGTTCTCGAGCTGATGCGCGCCGTCGACGAAAGCATCCCGCAGCCGGCGCGTCCGATCGACCAGCCGTTCCTGATGCCGGTCGAAGACGTGTTTTCGATCTCCGGTCGCGGCACCGTGGTGACCGGCCGTGTCGAGCGCGGCGTCATCAAGGTCGGCGAGGAAATCGAAATCGTCGGTCTGCGCGACACCCAGAAGACGATCGTCACGGGCGTCGAAATGTTCCGCAAGCTGCTCGATCAGGGCCAGGCCGGCGACAACATCGGCGCGCTGCTTCGCGGCACCAAGCGCGAGGAAGTCGAGCGTGGCCAGGTGCTGTGCAAGCCGGGTTCGGTCAAGCCGCACACCAAGTTCAAGGCCGAGGCTTACATCCTCACCAAGGAAGAGGGCGGTCGTCACACCCCGTTCTTCACCAACTACCGTCCGCAGTTCTACTTCCGCACCACCGACGTGACCGGTGTCGTGCACCTGCCCGAAGGCACCGAAATGGTGATGCCGGGCGACAACATCGCGATGGAAGTGCACCTGATCGTGCCGATCGCGATGGAAGAGAAGCTCCGCTTCGCGATCCGCGAAGGTGGCCGCACCGTCGGCTCGGGCGTCGTCTCCGCCATCATCGAGTAATAAGCGAACAGGATTGGCGGGTAGCGGATGAAATCATCCGCTGCCCGTTAGCCACCATTCGCAGATAAGACGACAGAGAAAGACAGCGGCAATGAACGGCCAAAATATTCGTATCCGTCTCAAGGCGTTCGACCATCGGATCCTCGATACGTCGACCCGTGAGATCGTGAACACGGCGAAGCGCACCGGTGCTCAGGTTCGCGGACCGATTCCGCTGCCGACCCGCATTGAGAAGTTCACCGTCAACCGTTCGCCGCACGTTGACAAGAAGAGCCGCGAGCAATTCGAGATGCGCACTCACAAGCGCCTCCTCGACATTGTCGACCCGACCCCGCAGACCGTCGATGCGCTGATGAAGCTCGACCTGGCCGCCGGTGTCGACGTCGAGATCAAGCTCTAAGGTTTTGGATTTTTACGTCCGCCGCTTGCGGACAGAAAGACAGGAAGCACGCCGATGCGCTCCGGAGTGATCGCACAAAAGGTCGGGATGACGCGGGTCTTTACGGAGACCGGTGAGCATATCCCTGTGACCGTGCTGAAGTTGGGCAACTGCCAGG
Organism: Bradyrhizobium uaiense; assembly: GCF_010811875.1. Classification (GTDB taxonomy): domain Bacteria; phylum Pseudomonadota; class Alphaproteobacteria; order Rhizobiales; family Xanthobacteraceae; genus Bradyrhizobium; species Bradyrhizobium uaiense. Next base: position 20,076 of record NZ_VKHP01000007.1, on the reverse strand, counting down.
TGCTGGGCCACCGCACGACCGAGAAGAACGGCTATGTCGCTCTTCAGCTCGGCTCTGGCGCCCGCAAGACGGTGTACATGCCCAAGGCCGAACGCGGCCAGTTCGCGGTCGCCAAGGTGGAGCCGAAGCGCAAGCTCGCCGAGTTCCGCGTGTCCGAGGACGCGCTGATCCCGGTCGGCGCGGAAATCCAGGCGGACCATTTCGTGGTCGGCCAGTTCGTCGACGTGACCGGCACCTCGATCGGTAAGGGCTTTGCCGGCGGCATGAAGCGCTGGAACTTCGGCGGTCTGCGCGCCACCCACGGTGTGTCGATCTCGCACCGTTCGATCGGTTCGACCGGTGGTCGTCAGGACCCCGGAAAGACCTTCAAAAACAAGAAGATGCCCGGTCACATGGGCGTCGACCGCATCACCACGCTCAATCTGCGCGTGGTTTCGACCGACGTCGAGCGCGGCCTGATCCTCGTCGAAGGCGCCGTTCCCGGCTCCAAGGGCGGCTGGATCTCGGTGCGCGACGCCGTCAAGAAGCCGCTGCCGAAGGAAGCTCCGAAGCCCGGCAAGTTCAAGGTTGCCGGCGGCGACGCTGCCGAAGCTGTGGCCGAGAAGGAGGGCGCGTGAGATGGAACTGAAAGTCACGACCCTTGAAGGCAAGGACGCCGGATCCGTTCAGCTCTCTGACGCGATCTTCGGTCTCGAGCCCCGCGCCGACATCATTCAGCGCTGCGTGCAGTGGCAGCTGAACAAGCGTCAGGCCGGCACGCACAAGGCCCAGGGCCGCGCCGACGTCTGGCGCACCGGCAAGAAGATGTATAAGCAGAAGGGCACCGGCGGCGCTCGTCACGGCTCGGCCCGCGTGCCGCAGTTCCGCGGCGGTGGCCGTGCGTTCGGTCCGGTCGTTCGCTCGCATGCGACCGACCTGCCGAAGAAGGTGCGCGCGCTGGCGCTGAAGCATGCACTGTCGGCCAAGGCCAAGGACGGCGGGTTGATCGTGATCGACAACGCCGCGCTCGAGGCCGCCAAGACCAAGGCGCTGCTCGGTCACTTCTCCGGCCTCGGGCTCACCAATGCGCTGATCATCGACGGCGCCGAGCTGAACGCCGGTTTCGCGACCGCGGCCCGCAACATCCCGAACATCGACGTGCTGCCGATCCAGGGCATCAACGTCTACGACATTCTCCGCCGCCACAAGCTGGTGCTGACCAAGGCTGCGGTTGATGCGCTGGAGGCGCGCTTCAAATGAAGAACATCGATCCGCGCCACTACGACGTCATCATCTCTCCCGTCGTGACGGAAAAGGCGACGCTCGCCTCCGAGCACAACAAGGTGCTGTTCAAGGTCGCCGGCAAGGCCACCAAGCCGCAGATCAAGGAAGCGGTCGAGAAGCTGTTCGACGTCAAGGTGAAGAGCGTCAACACTCTCGTTCGCAAGGGCAAGACCAAGGTGTTCCGCGGCAATCTCGGCTCGCAGTCGGACACCAAGCGCGCGATCGTGACCCTTGAAGAGGGCCACCGCATCGACGTGACTACCGGACTATAAGGCGCAACGACGATGGCATTGAAAACCTACAATCCCACGACGCCGGGCCAGCGCCAGCTGGTCATGGTCGATCGTTCGGCGCTCTACAAGGGCAAGCCGGTGAAGACGCTGACCGAGGGCAAGCTCGGCAATGGCGGTCGCAACAACACCGGCCGCATCACCGTGCGTTTCCGCGGCGGCGGCCACAAGAAGGCCTACCGCACCGTCGACTTCCGCCGCGACAAGGTGGACATGCCGGCGGTCGTGGAACGGCTCGAGTACGATCCGAACCGCACCGCGTTCATCGCGCTGATCAAGTATCAGGACGGTGAGCTGGCCTACATCCTGGCGCCGCAGCGTCTGGCCGCGGGCGACACCGTCGTCGCCGGCAACTATGTCGACGTGAAGCCGGGCAACGTCATGCCGCTCGGCAACATGCCGGTCGGCACGATCGTGCACAACATCGAGCTGAGGATCGGCAAGGGCGGCCAGCTGGCGCGCTCCGCCGGTACCTACGCCCAGGTTGTCGGCCGCGACCAGGACTACGTGATCGTCCGCCTGAATTCGGGCGAGCAGCGTCTCGTGCACGGCCGTTGCCGCGGCACGATCGGCGCGGTCTCGAACCCGGATCACATGAACATCTCGATCGGCAAGGCCGGTCGTACCCGCTGGCTCGGCTGGCGCCCGCACAACCGCGGCGTCGTCATGAACCCGATCGACCATCCGCACGGCGGTGGTGAAGGTCGTACCTCGGGCGGTCGCCACCCGGTTACTCCGTGGGGCAAGCCGACCAAGGGCAAGAAGACCCGCACCAACAAGTCGACCAACAAATTCATTCTCCTCAGCCGCCACAAGCGGAAGAAGTAAGGAACGCCGGACATGGTTCGTTCAGTCTGGAAAGGCCCGTTCGTCGAGGGTTCTCTGCTCAAGAAGGCAGATGCCGCCCGCGCGTCCGGCCGTCACGACGTCATCAAGATCTGGAGCCGCCGCTCGACCATCCTGCCGCAGTTCGTCGGCCTGACGTTCGGCGTCTATAACGGCCACAAGCACGTGCCGGTGGCAATCAACGAGGAAATGGTGGGTCACAAGTTCGGCGAGTTCTCGCCGACGCGGACCTTCCACGGCCATTCGGGCGACAAGAAAGCCAAGAAGGCTTGAGGATTAACCGATGAGCAAACCAAAGCGCGAACGTAGCCTCGCGGACAATGAGGCCAAGGCCGTCGCCCGCATGCTGCGCGTCAGCCCGCAGAAGCTCAACCTGGTGGCGCAGCTGATCCGCGGCCGCAAGGCGTCCGCTGCGCTCGCCGACCTGCAGTTCTCGCGCAAGCGGATCGCGGTCGACGTCAAGAAGTGCCTGGAATCGGCGATCGCGAACGCCGAGAACAACCATGACCTCGAGGTCGACGATCTCGTCGTCGCCGAGGCGCATGTCGGCAACGGCATCGTGATGAAGCGTTTTGCTCCGCGCGGCCGTGGCCGTTCGGGCCGTGTGTTCAAACCGTTCTCGCACCTGACCATCGTGGTTCGTCAGGTCGAGGCCGAGGCAAGCGCTTAAAGCGGCGCAGGAGAAGACGATGGGTCAAAAGATCAATCCAATCGGGCTGCGTCTCGGCATCAACCGGACCTGGGACTCCCGTTGGTTCGCCGGCAAGCAGGAATACGGCAAGCTGCTGCATGAAGACGTCAAGATCCGCGAGATCCTGCACAAGGAGCTCAAGCAGGCGGCCGTCGCCCGCATCGTGATCGAGCGTCCGCACAAGAAGTGCCGCGTGACGATCCACTCGGCTCGTCCGGGCGTCGTGATCGGCAAGAAGGGCGCCGACATCGACAAGCTGCGCAAGAAGGTCGCCGACATCACCTCGTCGGACGTCGTGATCAACATCGTCGAAATCCGCAAGCCGGAGCTCGACGCGACCCTGGTCGCCGAATCGATCGCCCAGCAGCTCGAGCGCCGCGTGGCGTTCCGCCGCGCCATGAAGCGCGCCGTGCAGTCGGCGATGCGTCTCGGCGCCGGCGGCATCCGCATCAACTGCTCGGGCCGTCTCGGCGGCGCCGAAATCGCGCGCATGGAGTGGTACCGCGAGGGCCGCGTGCCGTTGCACACCCTGCGCGCCGACGTCGATTACGGCGTTGCCACCGCGTTCACGACCTTCGGCACCTGCGGCGTCAAGGTCTGGATCTTCAAGGGCGAGATCCTCGAGCACGACCCGATGGCCCAGGACAAGAAGATGGCCGAGGGCGATAACACCCCGCGTTCGCGCCGCGACGCCGCTTGAGGCAAAGCAGGAATTTGAGGGCTTAAAGCCATGATGCAACCTAAGAAGACGAAGTTCCGGAAGGCGCATAAGGGCCGTATCCACGGCGTTGCGACCTCTGGCGCGACGTTGGCGTTCGGCCAGTTCGGCCTGAAGGCGATGGAGCCTGAGCGCGTCACCGCCCGCCAGATCGAAGCCGCCCGTCGCGCGCTGACCCGTCACATGAAGCGTGCCGGCCGCGTCTGGATCCGCGTGTTCCCGGACGTGCCGGTGTCGAAGAAGCCCGCCGAAGTCCGCATGGGCTCCGGCAAGGGTGCGCCGGAATTGTGGGTGGCGCGGGTCAAGCCGGGCCGCGTGATGTTTGAGATCGACGGCGTGACGGTGCAGACCGCCAAGGAGGCGCTGACGCTCGCCGCCGCCAAGCTGCCGATCAAGACGCGCTTCGTTGCGCGCATTGCGGAGTAATCGCCATGGCCGAGATGAAAGTTGAAGACATTCGCGCGATGAGCGACGACCAGCGGGAAGACGCGGTCCTGAACCTGAAGAAGGAACGCTTCAACCTGCGTTTCCAGCGCGCCACCGGGCAGCTGGAGAACACGTCGCGGATGCGGGAAGCCCGCCGCGATATCGCTCGTATCAAGACCATCGCCGCGCAGCAGCGCGCGAAGAAGAAGTAAGGGGCCAGCTATGCCGAAACGTACTCTGCAGGGCGTGGTCGTCAGCGACAAGCAAGCCAAGACGATCGTGGTGCGGGTCGATCGCCGCTTCACCCACCCGATCTACAAGAAGACGATCCGCCGTTCCAAGAACTACCACGCGCACGACGAGAACAACCAGTTCAAGCCGGGCGACATGGTCTGGATCGAGGAATCGAAGCCGATCTCGAAGCTGAAGCGCTGGACCGTGGTCCGGGGCGAACACAAGAAAACGGCCTGATTTCTTCGGCCTGGCCGAAGTACTTCAGGGAAATTTTGAGCGCGCTTAAGCGCAGAAAGAGGACGAGGTGCATCAATGATTCAGATGCAGACCAACCTCGACGTGGCCGATAATTCAGGCGCACGCCGTGTCATGTGCATCAAGGTTCTTGGAGGTTCCAAGCGCCGCTATGCCACCGTGGGCGACGTTATCGTTGTGTCGATCAAGGAAGCCATTCCGCGTGGCAAGGTGAAGAAGGGAGACGTGATGAAGGCCGTCGTGGTCCGGGTCCGCAAGGACATCCGCCGCGCCGACGGTTCGGTCATCCGCTTCGACCGCAACGCCGCAGTGCTGATCAACAATCAGTCCGAGCCGGTCGGCACCCGTATCTTCGGGCCGGTGCCGCGCGAGCTGCGCGCCAAGAACCACATGAAGATCATTTCGCTCGCGCCGGAGGTGCTGTGATGGCTGCCAAGATCCGCAAGGGCGACAAGGTGATCGTGCTCACCGGCCGCGACAAGGGTCGCACCGGCGAGGTGTTCGAGGTGCGTCCGGACGAGAACAAGGCTCTCGTTCGCGGCATCAACATGGTGAAGCGTCACCAGAAGCAGAGCCAGACCCAGGAGGGCGGCATCATCTCCAAGGAGATGCCGATCAACCTGTCCAACATTGCGTATGTCGGCAAGGACGGAAAGCCGACCCGCATTGGGTTCAAGATTCAGGCCGATGGCAAGAAGGTCCGCGTTGCCAAGAGCTCGGGAGCAGAGATCGATGGCTGATACCGCTTACACGCCGCGCCTGCGCGTGGAGTTCGAGAAGAATATCCGCGGCATGATGACCGAGAAGTTCGGTTATGCCAACGTGATGCAGGTGCCGCGCCTGGACAAGGTCGTGCTCAACATGGGCGTCGGCGATTCCGTCAACGACCGCAAGAAGGCCGAGACCGCCGCTGCCGAGCTGAGCCAGATCGCCGGCCAGAAGGCGATCGTGACCTATTCCCGGATTGCGATCGCGACCTTCAAGTTGCGTGAGAACCAGCCGATCGGCTGCAAGGTCACGCTGCGCAAGGCCCACATGTACGAGTTCATCGACCGTCTGATCAACGTGGCGCTGCCCCGCGTCCGCGACTTCCGCGGCCTGAACCCGAAGAGCTTTGACGGCCGCGGCAACTACTCGCTCGGCATCAAGGAGCACATCATTTTCCCCGAGATCGACTTCGAGAAAGTCTCGGAAGCGCGTGGCATGGACATCACGGTCTGCACCACCGCCAAGACCGACGACGAGGCCCGCGCCTTGTTGACCGCTTTCAATTTCCCGTTCCGGCAGTGAGTAGCTGAACCAAAGCCACTCAAACGCGGATACCCAGGAGCCAAGCATGGCAAAGAAGAGTTCAATCGAGAAGAACAACCGGCGCAAGCGGATGGCGAAGAACGCCGGCCCGCGCCGCGAGAAGCTGAAGGCGATCATCGCCGACAAGTCCATTCCGATGGAAGAGCGCTTCGCGGCGACGCTGAAGCTTGCCGAGATGCCGCGCAACTCGTCGCCGACCCGCATCCGCAACCGCTGCGAACTGACCGGGCGTCCGCGTTCGAACTATCGCAAGAACAAGCTCTCGCGCATCGCGCTGCGTGAACTCGGCTCCAAGGGCCTGGTTCCCGGGCTCGTGAAGTCGAGCTGGTAAGGAGGGTCGGAACAATGTCTACGCACGATCCGATCAGCGATCTCATCACCCGCATTCGCAACGCGCAGATGCGTTCGAAGTCCAAGGTTTCGACCCCGGGCTCGAAGATGCGCGCCAACGTGCTCGAGGTGCTGAAGTCCGAGGGGTACATCCGCGGCTACGCCAGCGTCGAGCATGCCTCGGGCCGCAGCGAGCTCGAGATCGAACTGAAGTATTTCGACGGCGAGCCCGTCATCCGCGAGATCGAGCGGGTGTCGAAGCCGGGCCGCCGCGTTTACGCCTCGGTGAAGAACCTGCCGCGCGTGAACAACGGTCTCGGCATTTCGGTGTTGTCGACGCCGAAGGGAATCATGGCTGACCACGAGGCGCGCGACGCCAACGTGGGCGGCGAAGTTCTCTTCACGGTGTTCTGAGGAAGGATTTTACGATGTCACGTATCGGCAAAAGGCCGGTGGCGATCCCGTCGGGTGTGACGGCAAGCGTCGAGGGCCAGACGGTGAAGGTGAAGGGGCCGAAGGGCCAGCTTCAGTTCGTCGTGCATGACGACGTCGAGGTGAAGTTCGAGAACGGCCAGGTCAAGGTCGCTCCGCGCGTCAAGACCAACCGCGCGCAGGCGATGTACGGCACCGCGCGTGCGCAGGTCGCCAACCTCGTCGAGGGCGTCACCAAGGGCTTCGAGAAGAAGCTCGAGATCACCGGCGTCGGTTACCGCGCCGCGATGCAGGGCAAGAACCTGCAGCTCGCGCTCGGCTACAGCCACGACGTGGTCTACGCGATCCCGGAAGGCATCACCATCGCGGTGCCGAAGCCGACCGAGATCACGATCACCGGCAACGATCCGCAGCGCGTCGGCCAGGTCGCCGCCGAGATCCGCGCCTACCGCCCGCCGGAGCCCTACAAGGGCAAGGGCGTGAAGTACGCCAACGAATTCATCTTCCGCAAGGAAGGCAAGAAGAAGTAACGGAGCCGGTCATGTCACTCAAGGTTACGAATGCCCGGCGCAAGCAGCGCGTGCGCCTTGCGCTTCGCCGCTCGGCAGGCGGCCGCCCGCGGCTGTCGGTGTTCCGCTCGTCCAAGCACATCTACGCCCAGGTCATCGACGACCAGAAGGGCGAGACGCTCGCGTCCGCCTCGTCGCTCGAGAAGACCATGCGCGACGCCGGCAAGACCGGCGCCGACATCGATGCGGCGAAGGCGGTCGGCAAGCTGCTCGCGGAACGCGCGGCGCAGAAGGGTGTCAAGGAAGTCGTGTTCGATCGCGGCGCCTACATCTATCACGGGCGCGTCAAGGCGCTCGCGGATGCAGCGCGCGAAGGCGGATTGAGCTTCTAAACGAATCGAACGATTACAAGGCAAGAGGCGTAAGGCCTCCTAGAGATTGGAAAACACCATGGCAGGTGAACGCGAACGCGGCGGCCGCGAACGGAGCAGGGAGCGCGAGGAGCGCGACAGCGAGTTCGTCGATAAGCTCGTCCACATCAATCGCGTGGCGAAGGTCGTCAAGGGCGGCAAGCGCTTCGGCTTCGCAGCGCTGGTCGTGATCGGCGACCAGAAGGGCCGGGTCGGTTTCGGCCACGGCAAGGCGCGCGAAGTGCCGGAAGCGATCCGCAAGGCGACCGAATCGGCGAAGCGCAATCTGACCCGCGTCGCGCTGCGCGAAGGCCGCACGCTGCATCACGACGTCGCCGGCCGTCACGGCGCCGGTCGCGTCTATTTGCGTACCGCTCCGGCGGGTACCGGCATCATCGCCGGCGGCCCGATGCGCGCGGTGTTCGAGACGCTCGGCATCCAGGACGTGGTGGCGAAGTCGATCGGCTCGTCGAATCCCTACAACATGGTTCGCGCGACTTTCGACGCGCTGAAGCATCAGGATTCGCCGCGTTCGGTGGCTGCGCGCCGCAACATCAAGGTCTCCACCCTGCAGTCGCGCCGCGTCGGCGGCGACGCCGAAGTGGTGGCGGAATAACCCGCGCGACCAGCGCTTTCTGGAGTTCAAGACGATGGCCAAGGCCAGCAAGACGATCAAGGTCGAGCAGACCGGCAGCGCAATCCGCCGCCATCACTCGCAGCGTTCGACGCTGATCGGCCTCAAGCTCAACAAGATCGGCCGGGTTGCCGAGCTGCAGGACACCCCTGAAGTTCGCGGCATGATCAGCAAGGTTCAGCATCTCGTCCGCGTCGTCGGCGAGTAAGCAGAGATAAGGAGAAGGGCGATGAAGCTCAGCGATATCGCCGACAACGCCGGCTCGCGCAAGAAGCGCATGCGTGTCGGCCGTGGCATCGGTTCCGGCAAGGGCAAGACCTCGGGCCGCGGCGGCAAGGGCCAGACCGCGCGTTCGGGCGTCCGCATCAAGGGTTTCGAAGGCGGCCAGATGCCGATGCATCGCCGTTTGCCGAAGCGCGGTTTCAACAACATCTTCCGGCTCGACTTCGCCGAGATCAATCTCGACCGTCTGCAGGAAGCGATCGACAACAAGCTGGTCGATGCGAGCGCGACGGTCACCGTCGAAACGCTGGTCAAGGCCGGCGTGCTGCGTCGCGCCAAGGACGGCCTGCGGCTGCTGGGCCGCGGCGAGATCAAGACCAAGCTGACCATCGAAGCGCACGGCGCTTCCAAGTCGGCCATTGCTGCGGTCGAGAAGGCCGGCGGCTCGGTCAAGATCCTGGCCCCCGCCAAGGACGAAGGCGAGGCGGCGTAACATCTGCGTCATTGCCCGCCGCGTCGGCGGGCAATCCGCGGATCGAATGATGGACTTATCGAGGCCGAGCACCAGATAATGTCCGGTGTCTGCCGACTGGCCGAGGGGATTTGATCTCCGGGGCCGTCGGCGAAGCGGGCTCCGGGAGAAAGCCGAACATGGTCTCAGCAGCCGAACAACTTGCCGCAAACCTCAATTTCGGATCTCTGGCGAAAGCCGACGAGCTGAAGAAGCGCATCTGGTTCACCCTGGGTGCGCTGCTTGTTTATCGGCTGGGCACCTACATCCCGCTGCCGGGCATCGATCCCAACATCTGGGAGCAGGTGTTCCGCAGCCAGTCCGGCGGCATCCTCGGCATGTTCAACATGTTCGCCGGCGGCGGCATCCACCGCATGGCGATCTTCGCGCTGAACATCATGCCGTACATTTCGGCATCGATCATCGTCCAGCTCTTGACCACCGTGTCGCCGCAGCTCGAGGCGCTCAAGAAGGAAGGCGAGGCGGGCCGCAAGACGCTGAACCAGTACACCCGCTATCTGACGGTGATCCTGGCGCTGTTCCAGTCCTACGGCATCGCGATCGGCCTCGAAGGCGCCGGCAATGTCGTCAGCGACCCCGGCATGTTCTTCCGGATCTCGACCGCGATCACGCTGACCGGCGGCACCATGTTCCTGATGTGGCTCGGCGAGCAGATCACCTCGCGCGGCATCGGCAACGGTATCTCGCTGATCATTCTGTCCGGCATCGTCGCCGAGCTGCCCTCGGCGCTCGCCAACATGCTGGAACTCGGCCGCCAGGGCGCGATGTCGACCGGCCTGATCCTGATCGTCATCGTGATGGCGGTCGCCGTGATCGCCTTCATCGTGTTCATGGAGCGTGCGCAGCGCCGGCTCCTGATCCAGTATCCGAAGCGCCAGGTCGGCAACAAGATGTTCGAGGGCCAGTCCTCGCATCTGCCGCTCAAGCTCAACACCTCGGGCGTGATTCCGCCGATCTTCGCCTCGTCGTTGCTGCTGCTGCCGACCACGGTCGCGAACTTCAACGCCGGCAAGGGTCCGGAGTGGTTCCAGTGGCTCACCACCCAGCTCAGCCACGGCCGTCCGCTGTTCCTGCTGATGTATCTCGCGTTGATCGTGTTCTTCGCGTTCTTCTACACCGCGATCGTGTTCAACCCGACCGAGACCGCGGACAATCTGAAGAAGCATGGCGGCTTCATCCCCGGCATCCGGCCCGGTGAGCGCACCGCCGAATACATCGACTACGTGCTGTCGCGCATCACGGTGCTCGGCGCGATCTATCTCGCGATCGTCTGCCTGATTCCTGAAATTCTGATTTCCTACGCCTCGGTCCCGTTCTACTTTGGCGGCACTTCGCTCCTGATCGTCGTCAGCGTGACGATGGATACGGTGTCGCAGGTGCAGGGCTATCTGCTCGCGCATCAGTATGAAGGGTTGATCAGGAAGTCGAAGCTCAGGGGAGGCCGCCGCCGCTGATCGCGGCGCGGCTTCAAACTCAAAACACAGGTGTGCGGAATTCGCCCACCTAGCCGGGGGGCGAAACAGATATGAGATTGATCCTTTTGGGGCCGCCGGGCTCGGGCAAGGGAACCCAGGCGCAGCGGCTGGTGCACAGGCATGGCATCGTTCAGCTCTCGACCGGCGAGATGTTGCGCGCTGCGGTTGCCGCGGGCACGCCGATCGGCTTGCAGGCCAAGGAGATCATGGCCAATGGCGGCCTGGTTCCCGACGAGGTCGTGGTGGGAATCATCGCCGACCGGATCGACGAGCCCGATGCCAAGAAGGGTTTTATCCTGGACGGCTTCCCGCGCACCGTGCCGCAGGCTGAGGCGCTCGACGAGCTCCTCAAGAAGAAGCACCTCAAGCTCGACGCCGTTGTTGAGCTGCGCGTCAACGAGAGTGCGCTGCTCGCCCGCGTTGAGAAGCGCGCCGAGGAAACCCGCGCGCGCGGCGAGGAAGTGCGGCTCGACGATACGCCGGAAGTGCTGACCAAGCGCCTCGCGCAGTACCGTTCGATGACGGAACCGCTGATTCACTATTATTCGGAGCGGCGGAAGCTCTTGACGGTCGATGGCATGATGACCATCGAGCACGTGACCCGTGAGATCAACCGGATCCTGACCGCGCTCGGCGCGCTGGAACCGAAGGAGCACGAGGAGCCCAAGGCGGCTTCCCGGGCGGCCAAGAAGGCCTCCAAGGCGGCCAAGAAGACCACCAGGAAACCAGCCAAGAAGGCTGCCAAGGCTGCCGAATCTGCCAAAAAGGCCGCCAGACCGGCCGTGAAGACCGCCAAGGCGGCCTCCAAGGCCAAAGGCGCCGGCAAGGGTGCCAGGAAGGCTGCGAAGCAGCCGGCCAAAAAGGCCGCAAAGAAGGCCGCTGGTGCCGCAAATGCCCGCAAGGGTGCAAAAGTTGCCAAAAAGGCGACAAAAAAGCTCACGAAAAAGCGAGCTAAACGCTAGGAGCGGTTGACGAAACCGACATGAATCCTTTAATAAGCCCCGCATCCAAGTTGGATAGTTTTATGACGATGCCGGGCCCCGAAGGACACAAGGGGAAGGGCGTCGTGTTCGCGTTTGTGGACACAAGCCCGCAAGTAGCAAGCACTTGAGAAGCCCGCATCCGTGATGGAGCGGCGACAGGAGAGAAGTCCGTGGCCCGTATTGCCGGCGTCAACATTCCTACCAACAAGCGCGTGCTGATCGCGCTTCAGTACATCCATGGTATCGGCCAGAAGAACGCGGCCGACATCATCGAGAAGGTCAAGATCCCCGCGGACCGTCGCGTCAACCAGTTGACCGACCAGGAAGTCCTGCAGATCCGCGAAGTCATCGACCGTGACTATCTGGTCGAGGGCGACCTCCGTCGTGAGGTCGGCATCAACATCAAGCGGCTGATGGACCTCGGCTGCTATCGCGGCCTGCGTCATCGTCGCGGTCTGCCGGTGCGCGGTCAGCGCACCCACACCAATGCGCGTACGCGCAAGGGGCCGGCCAAGGCGATCGCCGGCAAGAAGAAGTAAGTTTTGCGAATTGCAGGTGGGGAGCAGCGAATCGAAATTCGCTGCTCGCCATTTGCGTTTTGAGGTGTAGCCGCTGGCACTACGGCGGCGTTTGAGATCACAGGAAAGGTTAGAAATGGGCAAGGAAGCCACCCGCGTACGCCGCCGCGAACGCAAGAACATCGCCTCCGGCATCGCGCACGTGAATTCGTCGTTCAACAACACGACCATCACCATCACCGACGCGCAGGGCAACACCATCGCCTGGTCGTCGGCCGGCACCATGGGTTTCAAGGGCTCGCGCAAGTCGACCCCTTATGCCGCGCAGGTTGCGGCGGAAGACGTCTCCAAGAAGGCGCAGGAACACGGCATGCGCACGCTGGAGGTTGAAGTGGCCGGCCCGGGTTCGGGCCGTGAGTCGGCGCTCCGCGCGCTGCAGGCTGCGGGCTTCACCGTCACCTCGATCCGCGACGTGACCACGATCCCGCACAATGGCTGCCGTCCGCGCAAGCGTCGGCGCGTTTGATCTAAGTCGCGGGCGGCCTTGGCCGCCCTGCGATCGTTTTTGGAATTGACCGCGCGGACTGATCCGCGATCTCCAACGCCAGGTTTGGCCATTCGACTGGCCTGAACGACCGGCAAAGGGTGAACAAGTGACGATCCAGAAAAATTGGCAAGAACTCATTCGACCGAACAAGCTGCAGGTCACGCCGGGCTCGGACGCGAGCCGGTTCGCCACCGTCGTCGCCGAGCCGCTCGAGCGCGGCTTCGGCCAGACGCTCGGCAACGCGCTGCGCCGCATCCTGTTGTCCTCGCTGCAGGGCGCAGCGGTGCAGTCGGTGCACATCGACGGCGTGCTGCACGAGTTCTCCTCGATCGCCGGTGTCCGTGAAGACGTCACCGACATCGTCCTCAACATCAAGGACATCTCGATCAAGATGCAGGGCGAAGGCCCGAAGCGCATGGTCGTGAAGAAGCAGGGCCCGGGTGCCGTCACCGCCGGCGACATCCAGACCGTCGGCGACGTCACCGTGCTCAACCCCGACCTCCAGCTCTGCACGCTGGACGACGGCGCCGAGATCCGCATGGAGTTCACGGTCACGACCGGCAAGGGCTATGTCGCGGCCGAGCGCAACCGTCCCGAGGATGCGCCGATCGGCCTGATCCCGGTCGACAGCCTGTTCTCGCCGGTCCGCAAGGTCTCCTACAAGGTCGAGAACACCCGTGAGGGCCAGATCCTCGACTACGACAAGCTGACCATGACGATCGAGACCAACGGCGCGATCACGCCGGAGGACGCGGTGGCTTACGCTGCGCGCATCCTGCAGGATCAGCTCAACGTGTTCGTCAACTTCGAAGAGCCGCGCAAGGAAGTCACGCAGGAGATCATCCCCGATCTCGCGTTCAACCCGGCGTTCCTCAAGAAGGTCGACGAGCTCGAGCTGTCGGTGCGTTCGGCAAACTGCCTGAAGAACGACAACATCGTCTACATCGGCGACCTCGTGCAGAAGTCGGAAGCGGAAATGCTCCGCACCCCGAACTTCGGCCGCAAGTCGCTGAACGAGATCAAGGAAGTGCTGGCCCAGATGGGTCTGCACCTCGGCATGGAAGTGCCGGGCTGGCCGCCGGAGAACATCGACGAGCTCGCCAAGCGCTTCGAGGATCACTACTGATCCCTTTTCACCGTCGTGGCCGGAATCTTTCCGGCCACGATTTTTTGATGGGCGAACGCAGGATGCCCACCTGCACTTGTCGCTGAACCACCGCGACAGAATTGAAGAAGGAAGAAGTCAATGCGTCACGGCAAGGTTCATCGGAAGCTCAACCGCACCGCCGAGCACCGGCGTGCGATGTTCGCCAACATGGCGGCCGCGCTGATCAAGCACGAGCAGATCGTCACCACGCTGCCGAAGGCCAAGGAGCTGCGGCCGATCGTCGAGAAGCTCGTCACCCTCGGCAAGAAGGGCGGGCTGTCGCTGCGCCGCCAGGCGATCTCGGAGCTGCGCGACCTCGACCAGGTCAAGAAGCTGTTCGACACGCTGGCGACCCGCTACAAGGACCGCCAGGGCGGCTACACCCGCATCATCAAGGCCGGCTTCCGCTACGGCGACAACGCGGCGATGGCCGTGATCGAGTTCGTCGACCGCGACGTCGACGCCAAGGGCCAGGACTCCGGTCCGACCCAGGGCGGTGAAGCCGAGGCGGCGTAAGCCGGTCTCGTCGAGGAGGCCTTAGGCTGCTCTCGATCCCAGGTTTTGAAAACGGCGCCTTCGGGCGCCGTTTTTGTTTATTGGTGGCGTCGCTCTATCCCCGTCGTCGTCCTGGCGAAAGCCAGGACCCATAACCCCAACCAGATGTTGTCGCGATGGCTGGTGGCCACGCCGTCGCGCAACAATGCAGGCTTGTGGTTATGGGTCCTGGCTTTCGCCAGGACGACGAGATGTCTTCTACTTCCTCACGCGTCGGTGAGATGCAATTGCGGTGCCTCATGCCGCGCCCGATATGTCCATCGACATCAATGGAGATGACAGATGAAAATCGACCTTTCCGGAAAGACCGCGCTGGTGACCGGCTCGACCGCGGGCATCGGCAACGCCATTGCAAAGGGGTTGGCCGGAACCGGCGCGGAGGTCGTCGTCAATGGCCGCGGTCAGGCCAAGGTCGATGCGGCGGTGGCCGCGATCGTGAAGGCGGTACCCGGCGCGAAGGTCCGCGGCATCGCGGCCGACGTCTCGACCGCGGAGGGATGCAAGGCGCTGCTTGCGGCGCTGCCCGAGGTCGACATCCTCGTCAACAATGCCGGCATCTTCGAGCCGAAGGGCTTCTTCGACATTCCCGACGAGGACTGGAGCCGCTTCTTCGAGGTCAACGTGATGTCGGGTGTGCGGCTGTCGCGGGGCTACATGCAGGGCATGTTGAAGCGCAACTGGGGCCGCATCGTCTTCATCTCTTCGGAGTCAGGCCTCAACATCCCGACCGAGATGATCCATTACGGCACGACCAAGACCGCGCAGCTTGCGATTGCACGCGGGCTTGCAGAGCTGACCAAGGGCACCGCCGTGACCGTCAATTCCGTGCTGCCCGGACCGACCATGTCCGAAGGCGTCGAGACTTTCGTCAAGGATCTCGCCAAGCAGAACGGCCAGTCGGTCGAGGAGGCGGCCTCCAATTTCGTCAAGCAGCACCGCCCGACCTCGCTGTTGCAGCGCTTTGCCAGCACGGAGGAGATCGCCAACCTCGTGGTCTATGTCTGCTCCAGGCAGGCATCGGCGACCAATGGCGCCGCGCTGCGGGCCGAGGGCGGCATCGTCAATACGATCGCGTGAGGCGCGACCATGTCAGCCTATGTGATTTCCGAGGTCGACGTGAAGGATGCCGCCGGCTTCGAGGCCTATCGCACCATCGCTGCCAAGGCGATCGCGCAGTATGGCGGACGCTATCTGGTGCGCGGCGGCGCCGCGGAAGCGGTTGAAGGCGGACCGCCGCCGAGGAACATCATCGTCGTCGAATTTCCGTCGATGGCGCGGCTGCGCGAGTGGTACGCGTCGCCGGAATATGCCGAAGCGCTCAAACATCGGCGGACCGCGCTCGACCGCCGCTTGATCTTCGTCGAAGGCGTGCCGCCGAGCTAAGCTTTGGCGCCGTCGAGAAACTCACCGAACCCGGCGGGACGGTAGGGGCCGAAGCATATCTGCTCCAGCACGCCGATTCCCGTCTGGCTGCCCTGGCGGGCGCGTACCACTTGCTGCACGTGCACGTTCTCGCGGGCCAGCGGGTCGAGCGTCAAGGGATCGAACGACTCGCCGCCGATCTCGAGCTCGCCCTTCCACATGCCCTGGCCCCATTGCGGATGGCCGTAGCCGAGGCCCTTCATCTGGAATTTGAGGATCGGGTCGAGCGCGATAGTCGTGGTGTGGCCGTCGATATCGACCAGGTCGATCTCGGCTGACTGCGCAAGCCGCGTGTTCGGCACATAGGTCACGCGATGCCGCGCCGTCGCCATGCGGCGGTCGAGCCCGTCGACGACGCCGGGGATCTCGGCCTCGCTTCGGTAGAGCGGCGCGGTGATGCCCTCGCGGACCAGCGCCTCGCCCTGCGTGCCGTCGAAGAAGATCGCGTGCGAGATGTGGTCGTCCCAAACCAGCGGCGCCCAGAGGAAGAACACGCTCGGCGGCGGCATCGGCGCGCCTCCGACGTCGCGTTCGCCGACGTTACGAACGCCCCAGGAACGATCCTTGGTGCCGTAGCAGGTGCGATCGTCGACCTTGATCCCGCCATCGGGGTGGTGGATGACGCCGCTCCAGCGGCCGAACTGGTCGAACCGGGTCGAATCCATCGCGCGGCGGTCGCCGGACCAAAGCGTCTGGCGCGCTTCCTGGATCGCGGCCGTGCGCGCCGAGAAGGTCAGGTCGCAGGCGAGGCCGGTTGCGTTGTCGTCGAGCACGACGCGCGTCCGCAGCATCGGTTCGAGCACCTCGAGCCGGAACGGACCGACCTGCATCTCGGTACGTTCGATCGGTGCCCGCCGCGAACCGTAGAAGCAGTGCTGGCGTCCGCCGCGCTCGACGACGCTGAACGCGCAGTCGAGGATCTTGCGGTGCGGGTAGATCGCAATGCCGATGCCGAAATAATACGCGCCGTCGGCGGTGTAGCCATTGAACCAGGTTCGATCATAGACGTTGCGGTCGCTGGTCGAGGGAACCGCGATCGGCTCGGGCGTCTGGTGGATGGGGAAGTCGTCCAGTTTGTTGAGCACGCCGATCCCTTTCGAATTCGCGCGAAACAGCGTTAGTCCTGCCAGTATGAAAAACTGTCGTGGTCGAGGGCTTGCGCGCAGGCGCCGCGGGTCATCTTCAGGAACAGCGCGTCGCCGCGCTCTGAGCGCTGCACGCTGAGCGCCGAGACCACGCCCATCATGATGCCATGCAGCGTGTAGCGCCGGTAATCCCGCCAGCATTGATCCCAGCCATAGTCCCGCACGCCGCGCCGGACCAGCTCGGAATGATAGAACCGCACCAATTCGGCTTCATGACGCCGCCGCTCGATTGGGTCGATGCCGGCCGACAGGAAGTAGGCGACGTCGACGATGCCGGGTCCCACCGTCAGTGTCTGCCAATCCAGCGTCGCCATCGGACGAGTGTTGCCGCGCACGTCGAACAGGATGTTGTCGAGCCGGAAGTCCGCATGCTGCAGGGTTCGCGGCACCGTTCGATCGGACTGGTAGCGCGGGATCGTGTCCGGCAGCCGGTCGATCAAATCAAGGAATTCCGGCTCGATGACGCCACGATATCGCTCCTTGTAGTGACCGATAATGCCGGGCAACACCGCGCGAAGGTCTCTGCGCCGGCCGGCCGCGACCACGAAGCATTGCACGGCATCGAGCGTCGGGTCGCTCCATCGCGGTGCATGCAGCGCGGCGGCCTCGGTCATTGCTGTCAGGCAGTCTGCGATCGAACATCCGGCGAGCTGGTCGCCCGGGCGGGCGGGGGCCAGGTCCTCCAGGATCAGCGTGAAGTCGTCGGTGGCCGGATCGATTTCGGCGAGGATCGGCCGCGGGGTATGAATGGCGACGGTCGCGGCCAGCTCGCGATAGAACGCGACCTCGCGAACGTAAAGCGTGTGCGCGGAACCGGAACGGCGGCTGTCGGGATCTGCGGCCGGGAATTTGCCGACGACGCTTAAGGGCGCATTCGGCTCGTTGCCGTCATAGCTCAGGCGAAATCGATAGCTGTCGCCGACGAGGCCGTTGCCGACCGGCTTGCAGGCGAGATCGATGACCCTGGCCTGATCGATCACACCGGCTGCGCGCAGCGCCTGCGTCATCCACTCCGGATCGATCCGCGACGGATCGGCCGTGAGCAAACTCATCGGTTTCCTCCCATCCCCGTGGGCGTCACCACCGTTCCAGCTGCGTCTTGCGTCGGCCGGATTGAAGGCGGGGTGATCGTTGCGCAAATCATACAGGCGCCGGCGGTTTTGGCAAAAGCCGCGAGCCGGCCTGTGGGGAAGTCATGTAGGGCGGGTTAGCGCAGCGTAACCCGCCGTTCTCGGAGCGTGACGCGGTGGATTACGCCTTCGGCTAATCCACCCTACGCCTTTGCGCTAATCGTCCTACCAGCCTTCCAGCACGATCTTGCCGCGTGACTTGCCACTCTCCAGCAAGGCGTGGGCGCGCTTGAGGTTGGCGGCGTTGATGGTGCCGAAGGTCTGGTCGAGCGTGGTGCGCAGAACGCCCTTGTCGATCAAATCGGCAACGTCGTTGAGCAGGTGATGCTGCGCGATCATGTCAGGCGTCTGGAATGAGGAGCGCGTGAACATCGATTCCCAATGCACCGAGACCGCCTTGCCCTTGAATACGGCGACGTTGAATTCGGCGGGATCGTCGATCAGGCCGAACTTGCCTTGCGGCGCGATGAAATCGGCGATCGACTTGTAGTGCTGCTCGGTGAAGGTGAGGCTGGCAACCAGTCCGACGGGCGGCAGCTTCAGTTTTTCGATCTGCTCCTTCATCGGTTGCGAGTGGTCGATCACCGCATGCGCGCCGAGATCGAGACACCATTTCGCTGACTCCGGTCGCGTCGCAGTCGCAACCACCGTCAGCCCGGTGAGGCGGCGTGCAAGCTGGATCAGGATCGAGCCGACGCCGCCGGCGCCACCGGTGATCAAGAGCGTGCGCGGATCGAGGCTCTTGCCCGGCACCGCACCGAGCCGGTCGAACAGCAGCTCCCAAGCGGTGATCGAGGTCAGGGGCAGGGCGGCGGCCTGCGCGAAGGACAGCGATGCCGGCTTGTTGCCGACGATGCGCTCGTCGACCAGATGAAATTCCGAATTGGTGCCCTGGCGCTGGATCGAGCCGGCGTAGAACACTTCATCGCCGGGCTTGAACAGCGACACGTCGGGCCCGACCGCATCGACCACGCCGGCCGCATCGAAGCCGAGGATCTTGTAGCTGCCGTCGGTCGGTGCCGCGCGCTTGCGCACCTTGTAGTCGACCGGGTTGGCCGAGATGGCCTTCACCGCGACGCGGATGTCGCGCCCCTTCGGCTCGGGCTTGGCGATCTCGAAATCGACGAGCGACTCCGCCGCCTCGATCGGCAGCGACTTCTGGTATCCGACGGCCTTCATGTTGGTCTCCATGGTGGGCGATTGCCTGCCGTGTTACCTGTCGCGCTGGCGTCCTTTTGGCAAGTACTGTAAAATCGGGGAACTAGTCCCTGTTTGTATACTATTGGGAAAATAGCAGATGAAACGGAAGAATTTTGCGCGCCGGCCGGGCTGCGCGGTCGAGGCGGCGCTCGACCTGATCGACGGCAAATGGAAGGGCGTGATCCTGTATCATTTGCAGGCCGGCACCCAGCGCTTCGGCGAGCTGCGGCGGCGGATGCCCGGCATCACCCAGCGCATGCTGACCAAGCAGCTGCGCGCGCTCGAGGACGACGGCCTCGTGATCCGCAAGGTCTATGCCGAAGTGCCGCCGCGGGTCGAATACACGCTGTCCGAACTCGGCGAGAGCCTGCGTCCGGTGATCGATATCCTGAAAGCCTGGGGCGAGGGCCATCAGGAGCGCCTGTCCTGCGCGCCGGCGCCGGAGGTCGTTGTGAAGAAGAAGCGCGCGGCGTAAGGCACGACGAGATCAGGTTAAGCAGCAACAGCATCGGAATTTCGTTCCCTCTCCCGCTTGCGGGGGAGGGCAATCGCATATGGCAAAAGAACTTCGTCGTCCCGGACAAGCGCAGCGAAGCGGAGCGCAGATCCGGGATCCATAACCACAGGGCGTGGTGATAAAAGCGAGCTGGGGCCACAGCCTTGTTCAACAACAAGGCCCTGTGGTTATGGATCCCGGCCTACGCCGGGACGACACCGAACTTTGCATATGCGATTGCCCTGCCCGCAAGCGGGAGAGGTGCAGCGAGTTCGCCGTCGGATCGATTCGACCTAACATCATCGCACTCTTGCGCGCGACAATAAAAAGGCCGGGAGCGGTGTCGCTCCCGGCC
>NZ_VKHP01000079.1 GCF_010811875.1 Bradyrhizobium uaiense | reverse complement strand
TATCAGGATGGCAGGCGAGTAAAGGAATCTGCATGCGGTTCATTGAAAGCTGGATACCGGCAACCCTTGTCGCGACGCGCGATCTGACGCCTTCGATCCGCGAGTTGCTAATCAGACCGGAAAGCTTTGATGGCGCGACCTATCCGGTCGGCAGCCATATCAATGTCGCTGTCACTATCGATGGGCGCCCAGAGACGCGGTCTTACTCGCTGGTCGGCGAAGCCGACCGAGGCGGCTATCGTATCGCGGTGCGCCGCGCCGAGGACACCCGCGGCGGCTCGCGGTACATGTGGTCCCTTGCGCCGGGTGCTCGGCTGAGCATCACATTGCCTGCCTCGTTGCTGCAGATCGACTGGGCGCGCCGGCACTACTGCCTGATCGCGGGCGGCATCGGCATTACGCCACTGGTTGGGGCAGCTCAGGTGCTCGCCCGCCGCGATGCCGATTTCACGCTGCATTATGCTGTGCCCTCGCGCGAGCAAGCCGCCTATTTGGATGTCCTCGCCCCCTTGCTGAACGAGCGGCTTATTGTCCATGTAGGCAATGAGGGGCGCCGGCTCAATTTCGATAATCTGTTCGCCTCGCTGCCGCCTGACGCCTTGACCATGTTGTGCGGTCCGATGCGGATGCTCGATGCCGCGCGCCGGGCCTGGGATAGCGCAGGACGAACGGTGTCCGACCTGCGCTACGAAACCTTCGGGTCGAGCGGCTCGCTGCCGACTGAAGGATTTCGGGTTCGCTTTGTCGATAGGAACCTCGAAATAGAAATTCCGAGTGATCGCTCGCTGCTGGACGTACTCAATGAATCCGGTTGCGAGGTGATTGCGGATTGCCGGCGCGGCGAGTGTGGTGTTTGCGCCATCGACATCATCAAGATCGACGGTGAGCTTGATCACCGTGACGTCTTCTTCAGCGAGCCGCAGAAACGCGCGAACGAAAAGATCTGTGCATGTGTCTCTCGCGCCCGGGGCACTATCACGGTCGATATACGGCACCGCCCGGACGCTCTGTAGGTCGCTGCAAACCGTTTTCGGCGGCAGGTCCTGCCTCCGGCACAACTAGCTGCATGCCGCAAGGTTGTGCGCTCGTTTATCACGGTGCGCACATGATTACCGGATGAAGGCGTCGCTACTTGGAGGTCCTTTGCGGCAATGTCCAGCAAGGCATGAATTCCGATACCCTTGCTACCAGCCGCGTCCATTATCGTAAATGGGACTGTGGCGGGTTGTGCTTGCGCTCAGCCGCGCCCGCGTTCGAGCGAACTCTAAACGACCGGGGCAATTTTCGAAACAGAATCCACTTAAGGATCGCGTCGAGTGATCATGAAGCGCCGTAAGATCCAATAACAAACCTGAGGGCGTCAAACTCTGCCGCATCATTGTGCCGTCGCTGTCTGCTCGGGAACAAAGATGCCGGAAACCTGACAGAGCGCAAGATCCACTCCACAGCGAACTCGTCGTCTGTGCGTATTTTCTCACGTTGAGCCTAGAACGCACCACATTGCGCAAGCGGCACAGGAATTGCTGGATGACGAGCGAGGAGCTGCCGCCGTCAAGACCGGTCGAAGCGGCCCCGGGACAGGAGTTTCCTATGAAGTTTGCGACGCTGCTCTTGCTCGCGAAAACGACGCGCGTCAATGTAGTGGCCGCTGCGAAGGTCCGCACCACTAAGAGGCGCTGCGCGCCCTATGCCTCGGCGCGCCGGATGTGTAGGCGATCACTGCCCCGAGACGGCGACCGTCTCTCACTGGGGGGCTGACGCCTATGGATGCGTTTTCGGCAGAGATTTGGCAATCCGTTGCGCTTACGATCGAGCTTGCCAGCGTGACGACCATCATCCTCTTGGTGATTGGTGCGCCGCTCGCGTGGTGGCTAGCGCGTTCACATACTGTTCTGCGCGAGGCGGTGGCAGCGATCATCACGCTTCTGCTGGTGCTACCGCCGACGGCACTCGGTTTCTGTGTTCTCGTGCTGCTCGGGCCCGGCGGACCGGGGGGGCTTCTCGCTTCTTTCTGGGGCGAGCGCTCGCTCGCCTTTACCTTCGCAGGAATCGTAGTCGGATCGGTGCTCTCGGCGCTGCCTTTGGTGGTGCAGCCGATCCGCAACGCCTTTGTTGCGATGGGCGACCCTCCGCTGGAAGCCGCGGCGCGGGTTTCTCCGTTGCATGCCTTCATTACCATCGGTTTGCCGCTGGCGCGATTGGAGTTTGTCAAAGCCGCTGTGATTGGCTTTGCTCATACGATCGGCACATTCGGCGTCGTGATGATGATCGGCGGCAATATTCCTGGGCGCACCAAGGTGTTGTCAGCCTACGTCATAGACTACGTCCAAGCATCACGCTGGCGCGAGGCGAGTGTGGTTGCGGGCGGTATGGTGATGTTCGCTCTTGCGGTCATCTTCACCTTAGCTCTCCTCGACAGACGCGGTGCCACGAGAAGCATATGAGCGCAGGCGCGCCAGACCGGATCGAGTGGCTTTCGGCTTGTCAGGCCAGACATGCCAGAGCTGGAGCAGCGCAAGCCAGCTCCGTCTATTGGCGAGGATAGAATGAACAAGCTTGTTATGGCCGCAGTGGTTGCTGGAATCAGCTTCAATTCAGTGCATTCAGCGCCTCTGCCCGAGGCCATGGCCGATGACGTTGGAGTTTCTCAGCAACGCCTTGCCAAGCTAGACGAGTTCTTCGATCGTGAGATCGAAAGCAAGCGCGTGCCGGGCGCGGTGGTTGCAATCGCCCGAGACGGCAAGCTGATTCATTACAAGGCGTATGGCCAACTTGATCCTGCAAAAGGATCGTCGATGCGGCTCGATGCGATGTTCGCGCTTGCATCTATGACCAAGCCGATGGTGGCCGTTGCCGGGCTCACCCTCATGGAGCAAGGTCGCCTGCCTCTACGGAGCAGGCTCACGGATTATTACCCGGAATTCGCAAACATGAAGGTCGCGGTGCCACGGCCTGACGGTTCGTTAAAGTATCAAGCGCAGAGTTCTCCGATCTACATCCACGATCTTTATCGGCACACATCAGGTCTCACCTATGGCGCGCCTCCAGATAGTCCAGACCAAGTGGCGCGTCTCTACCCGGATTTTGCAGCCCCGCCGCTAAAGGGTGACAAGCAGGCTTTCATCCAGGCCATTACCAAGTTGCCGCTAGCGCACCAACCGGGGACGGAATTCGAATACGGCTTCTCGACCGACGTGCTCGGAGCTGTCGTGGAACAGGTCAGCGGACAACCATTGGGCGACTATCTTGCCAGCAACCTGTGGAAGCCGATCGGGATGCAGGATGCCACTTTCCATTTATCCACATCACAAGGAGAACGCCTCGCGCATCCGTTTCCAGACGACCCGCTGACTGGAAAGCCTCAAGAGATCGAGCTCCTCGAAAGTCCGACAATGTTTGACTGCGGAGGAGCCTGCGCGTTTGCGACAGTCGGTGACTATGTGCGCTTCGGGCAAATGCTGCTAAACGGCGGGGAGCTCGATGGGCAGCGCATTCTCGGCCCGAAGACGGTGCGCCACATGATCTCCAACCACCTCGGGCCGGAGATCAAGAATAAGGTCGCCAATGTGGAGGCGCATCGTGCCGGCTTCGGCTTTGGACTCGGAGTGGCTGTGCGCATAAGCGAGGGTATCTCGGCGGTTCCGGGCAATCCAGGTGAGTTCACCTGGACCGGCGCTTACGGAACACAATTTTTCTGCGACCCGAAGGAGCGTCTGATCGTGGTGGTCGGAACGGCCGCGCCCGGAGAAATCCGCAAGTACTATCGCGAACAAGTCCAGTACATCGTCTATGCTGGAATAATTCGATAATTCGCCCGGCGTTGAAAGAACCCGACGACAGTTTTGGGTGGTTGGAAACCGGCGTTGCCGCTGGACACCGATGACTGAACTCAGCGCCGGAGCTGCTATCCTCGGCCGGATTTCGCCGGTGCTAGGAACGAAAGTGACGCTTCCGGCATCGCGAAGAGACGCTCGCAGGCGAGTGCGGTGTCGTGATATGCTAAGAGGACCGCGGCTTGCCGTCGATTGGCCCGCGCGATGCTCTCCTAGATGATCGCTTTAGAACATCCAGACCGTGGTGCCCGATCCCTTGGTAATGCCGTGCGGCAGCCACATTGAAAGACAGACAGATCGGAGCGATCCGCCTTGCAGATCAAAGCATGTGCGCTGCGCGGCTCGGCATCGCGTTCTGTTCAGCGCTGGGCCTGCCACTTTGGCGTGTTTCCGCAGTCGGACTATGACGCGGATCGAACCCCATTTGGCCCGCAGAGAGCAAGTCTGATTGAGATGGACGGTGCCCGTCAACTGCACCAACTCGTTCAACGACCGGTATGCGCGCGCGTGTTCCGATCGTGCAAAAGCGGGTATGACGTGGTCGCCCTGGATTGGCAAATCATTGTGCTGCTCTGTTGAAGTTTTCACATCGACGTTCAAAGCCCGACATCACTGGCGTGACAGCGCTCAACGGCGCGAGCCTGGGGCTTGCTGGCCGGCTCGCCGATAGGACAAGAGTCGAAAGGCTGGCTTGGCACCCAGTCAAGCGTTGCGCTCCGATGGCCTGTTTCTTGCTGCTGCGTCAGCGGTTCGTTACTGCCGACGACGACTCACATGGAAGGGTTCATGGGTGGGGCAACGGAGACGCTTTACAGCGTGATCAGACGTCAGGGCATCACGCGTCGTAGTTTCCACAAATTCTGCAGTTTGACTGCCGCAAGCTTGGGACTTGGTCCGCTTGCCGCAAGCACTATTGCCGACGCCCTGGAGACCAAGCCGCGCGTACCCGTGATCTGGCTGCACGGGCTCGAGTGCACCTGCTGCTCGGAAAGCTTCATCCGCTCGGCCCATCCGCTGATCAAAGACACGCTGCTGTCGATGATTTCGCTCGACTATGACGATACGATCATGGCGGCGGCAGGAGAGCAGGCTGAAGCCATCCTGGAGGAAGCCCGCGCCAAGTATAAAGGCAAGTATGTGCTTGCGGTCGAAGGTAATCCGCCGCTGAAGCAGGGGGGCATGTTCTGCATTGACGGCGGCAAGCCGTTCGTTGAAAAGCTCAGGTCGATGGCGGAAGAGTCGATGGCGATCATCGCTTGGGGCACGTGTGCGTCCTGGGGATGCGTCCAGGCGGCCAAGCCCAATCCGACTGGCGCTGCGCCGATCGATCAGGTGATCAAGAACAAGCCGATCATCAAGGTACCCGGGTGTCCGCCTATCGCAGAGGTCATGAGCGGCTTGGTGACTTTCATCACCACGTTCGGAAAGCTTCCGGAGCTCGATCGCCAAGGGCGCCCAAAGATGTTTTATTCCGAGCGCATTCACGACAAATGCTATCGACGTTCCCATTTCGACGCCGGCCAATTCGTCGAAGAGTGGGACGATGAGTGCGCGCGCAAGGGTTATTGCCTCTACAAGATGGGCTGCAAGGGGCCAACCACCTACAATGCCTGTTCGGCCCTTCGGTGGAACGGCGGTGTTTCATTTCCGATTCAATCCGGCCACGGCTGCCTCAGTTGCTCCGAAGACGGCTTTTGGGACAAGGGTTCATTTTACGACCGACTCACGACCATCAAGCAGTTCGGCATTGAGAAGAACGCCGATCAGATTGGTATGGCTGCTGCCGGGGTGGTTGGGCTGACCGTCGCCGCCCATGCGGCGGTCACCGCCGTGAAGCGGTTGACCAACAAGCCGGATCGCACAGCTCCACCAAAGTAAACGGAATTGAGAAGAGGGCGACGGTGGCCGGACAGATACCAAATGGGTTCAATCTCGATCGCTCCGGCAAGCGAATTGTCATCGATCCGTTGACGCGCATCGAAGGCCACCTGCGTGTCGAAGCCAATGTCGATGCCGACAACGTGATCCGCAATGCGGTTTCGAGCGGGACGATGTGGCGTGGCATCGAAGTCATCCTGCGCGGGCGCGATCCACGCGACGCCTGGGCGTTTACTGAGCGGATTTGCGGTGTCTGCACCGGCACCCATGCGCTGACCTCCGTGCGCGCGGTTGAGAATGCGTTAGGGATCACGATTCCGGAGAATGCCAATTCGATCCGAAACATCATGCAGCTGTGCTTGCTCGTGCATGATCATCTCGTGCACTTCTACCATCTGCACGCACTCGATTGGGTCGACGTGGTCTCCGCGCTCCAGGCCGCCCCCAAGTCGACCTCCGCGCTGGCGCAGTCCATCTCGCCGTGGCCGTTGTCGTCTCCTGGCTATTTTAAGGATCTGCAGATCAGGCTGACTAAATTCTTCGGATCAGGGCAATTAGGTCCCTTCAAGAACGGTTATTGGGGGCATCCGGCCTACAAGCTTCCAGCGGAGGCGAACCTGATGGCCCTGGCGCATTATCTGGAAGCGCTCGACTTCCAGAAGGAGATCGTCAAAATCCAGGCCGTCTATGGGGGCAAGAATCCGCATCCGAACTGGCTGGTCGGCGGCGTGCCCTGCGCTATCAACATCGACGGAACTGGTGCGGTGGGTGCGATCAACATGGAGCGACTTAATCTCGTATCCTCGATCATCGACCGTTCGATCGAGTTTGTCGAGCAGGTCTATCTGCCCGACGTCGCAATGATCGGCTCGTTCTATAAGGATTGGCTCCATGGCGGCGGACTTTCAAGCAAAAGCGTAATGTCCTATGGCGACATCCTCGAAAACGCCAACGACTGTTCTTCGAACAATCTCAAGCTGCCGCGCGGCGTGATCCTTGATGGCAACCTCACGGAGATATTGCCGATCGACCATGGTGATCCGGAGCAGATCCAGGAGTTCGTCACGCATTCGTGGTATAAATACCCGCACGATTGCTGTGGACTGCATCCATGGGATGGCATCACCGAACCGAGTTTCGAGCTCGGGCCAAAAGTCAAGGGCAGTCAGACTGATATCAAGGAACTCGACGAAGGCGGCAAGTATTCGTGGATCAAAGCGCCGCGCTGGCGCGGCCACGCCGTCGAGGTCG
The DNA here is from genome assembly GCF_010811875.1 of Bradyrhizobium uaiense. Lineage (GTDB taxonomy): Bacteria > Pseudomonadota > Alphaproteobacteria > Rhizobiales > Xanthobacteraceae > Bradyrhizobium > Bradyrhizobium uaiense. Next base: position 27,401 of record NZ_VKHP01000079.1, on the reverse strand, counting down.
GGCCTTTGGCGCGATACATCATCGGTTATGCGCAGGGCAAAGCCGAGTTCAAGGAGCCGGCCGACAGACTGCTCAAGGGACTGAATCTTCCCCTGACGGCGATGTTCTCGACGCTCGGCCGTACCGCGGCGCGGGCACTCGAATGTCAGTGGGCGGCGCATCAGCTGCGTTATTTCCAGGATAAGTTGGTCGTCCACATTAAGGCAGGCAATACGGCAACTGCCAATGTCACAAGATGGAAGCCGGAAAGCTGGCCCAAGGAGGCCATGGGCTACGGGTTCGCTGAGGCGCCGCGCGGTGCGCTTGGACACTGGATCAAGATCAAGGACACAAAGATCGACAACTATCAATGTGTCGTGCCGACGACATGGAACGGATCTCCTCGCGATCCCAAGGGCAATATTGGCGCCTTTGAAGCCTCGCTGATCGGCACCCCGTTGGCCGATCCGCTGCGACCCCTGGAGATCTTGCGTACGATCCATTCCTTTGATCCGTGCTTGGCGTGCTCGACCCATGTGATGAGTCTTGACGGCCAAGAAATGGCTTTAGTCAATGTTCGTTAGGGACATGCGAAACGAGGCTCGGCAGCTCCCCGCTGCCGTCGATGCGGCACCGACCGAGCGCGGCATCGGCCATCGCGGCGCCTACGTTTATGACGCGCCGGTGCGACTGTGGCACTGGGTCAATGCGGCGGCCATTCTGATGCTGGCCTTAACCGGCTATCTGATTGGAACGGGCACACCGGCGATGTCGGGACAAGCAAGCGGCAATTTCCTGTTCGGCTATATCCGATTTGCGCATTTCTCTGCGGGATATGTCCTCAGCGTCGGCTTTGTTCTGCGCATTTACTCGGCCCTGATTGGAAATCGACATGCCACGCAGATCTTTTGTGTTCCGCTCTGGCGCGGGTGCTTTTGGCGCGAGGTGCACTACGAGATTCGCCGGTACGGGTTCCTTGCAATTGAGCCCGACAGACGCGTCGGGCACAACCCACTGGCTCAGCTCGCAATGTTCCTTATGTTTACGCAAACGATCACGTTCATGATCGTCACAGGCTTTGCACTTTATGGGCAGGGCGCCGGTAGCGACAGTTGGCAGGACAGGCTGTTCGGCTGGGTGTTTTCAATCTGGCCGAATAGCCAGGACGTCCATACCTGGCATCATCTCGGCCTGTGGGTGATCTTGGTCTTTGTTCTGGTTCACATCTACGCAGTGATCCGGGAGGACATCATGTCGCGCCGGAGCATCTCCTCCATGATTTCGGGTGAGCGCGAGTTTCGCGATTGAACGGCACGCGGTTACTAGTTCCGGAGAACAAGCAACGGATCCTTGTGCTTGGCATCGGCAATATCCTGTGGGCCGATGAGGGGTTCGGCGTGCGGGCGATAGAGGAGTTCCATCGCCGCTATGTAGTCGCTGACAACGTCACCATCCTTGATGGCGGCACGCAGGGGCTCTACCTCGTGAGCTATCTTGAGCAGGCCGATTGCCTGATCGTGTTCGATGCCATCGACTTTGCACTCCGGCCCGGAGAGTTGAAGCTCATGCGGGATGCCGAGGTGCCAAAATTTGCTGGTGCCAAGAAGATAAGCCTACATCAGACCGGCTTTCAGGAGGTCTTGAGTGCGGCCGATCTGCTTGGCCGCTGCCCGCGAGACCTCGCTCTCATCGGATGTCAGGCGCTGGACCTGCAGCACTGGGGCGGTCCGCTGACAGCTCCGGTGCGCTTCCAGATTGCGCCGGCGATCGAATTGGCTTGCAAACTCCTGGCGCAGTGGGGCTCGCCGGCCGCACCGCGAACGGCGCCGCTGCCTGCATCAGAACGGCTGTTGGCGAACAATATCGACCATGCAAGTTATGAGATGGGAGCGCAGCCGATCTAGCGGCCCGCGATTGATCATGTGCCTTGGCTTACCAATGATGATTGTTGAGACGGACGACATCACGGCACTTTGTGAGTATCGCAACGAACAGCGGCGTGTCTCGGTCATGCTGCTCTACTGCGCCCCGGTCGGCGCCAGGGTGCTCGTTCATATCGACACCGCCGTGCGACTCTTGGATGAGGATGAAGCAAGACTGATCTCGGAAGCACTCGACGGGCTTGACGCCAGCCGTAACGGCCAGGACTGCGGCCCCTTCTTTGCGGACCTGGTCGGTCGTGAGCCGCAATTGCCCGAGCATCTACGTTAGCGGTTCTGCTGCGGATGTTGCGGTGACTACGCCTGCTCGCAAATCGATCAATCGCGCGCACCTTCCGCATGGAAAGGTCAATGCTTCGAGCGATGATTCCAGTCTCCCTCACAGCGCGACGATGATTGGCACGTGCCTTGCTACATCTCACCTAGCTCAAATCAAGGACTATCTGAAGGGAGTCTGATGAAGTTCCAGCCGGCGCGGCATGATCTCGCACCCTGTCCGTCCGAGGTGGAGAGCATCAGCGCGCATGCACGCCTGGCCACGCACGCTTCCGCGAGCGCGCCCGAAGTGCTGCTGACGGTCGCTGCCATGCATTCGCTCCGGGCCGTCCATGTCGCATTATCCCATCCTGAATTGATCAAGGCTTTAATTGATCAAGGCTTTTCGGCGTTGCGTGCAAGGCGCACGGCCTGCGCATGCGTTGGCTGGAAAGCTGGTCGGAAGACTCGGCCCGCGTCGTCGATCGACGCCAATTTTGTGCCATCGGCACGATACGCTCTGCCTGATCGGCAGGCGCCTGGTCGGTTTGGTCAAGATCGACCGCATCGTCGTACCGATCGTTTGGCTGTACGCGGGTAGCATTTGTGCCGGCTACGCCTCCCGATAGATCCAACGGGACATCGTATCATGAAGACAGCGGTCCGCGTCGTATCCGGGGACGTCGAGCAGGTGGTGAGCAAGTCTGCCACGGGCACGGAAAGTCTCGATGTATTCCATAGCGGGCTGACGACTATGGAGGCGGTAGCCAAGCGCGCCCGGCGCGACGGCAACGAGCTTGCAAGGAACTATCCGAATGTCACGGTGCTGTTGTCGAATGTCGCCGCTGCCGCTCGCGGCCAGAGGCAGAGCACTCGGACGCAGCTGTACGGACTCGCCAATCTCAGCGAGCTCGAACGCAAGCTGATTGGCGAGGTGCTCGGGGAAGGCGAGGTCGCCGGCGTGGTTGCGCTGCCAGATGGCTCTTTTGCGCAACTCCGGGAGGCGGTCCTTGCAGGAATCTGGCGCGTGCGTATCGGGTCCGAGCCGACGCACGAATATGTAGAGGTTGGGGCAATCCCGCAGATTGTGCAGCGCGCCGCAACTGAGTTGACGTCTGCCGACTTTCTGATCGGCGCGGCGCCGGACGGCGCCATGAACGTGCTTGCGGTACTTGCGGAAATACGCGAGCGGGCGCGTGTCTGGCGGTCAGGCATGCGGGCGCATGTGATCAATCTGACGTTGCTGCCGATGAGTGCTGTGGACATGGCGTTCCTGCAGCAAAGTTTGGGCAATGGTCCGGTCCAGCTCATCTTCCGCGGTTACGGCACATGCCGCGTGCAGGCGACCGGGGTGAGGAACGTCTGGTCGGTACAGTACTTCAATTCTTTGGACGACGTCATCCTCGATACGGTGGAGGTGGGAGACGTGCCGATCGTAGCCTTGGCTGCTGACGAGGATTTCGAGGACTCCGCCGGGCGCCTGCAGGAAATTATGGAGGCGTACCTCACATGAAGAACTTAAAGATACTCGAAATCCAGTGGGATCTCGCAGACAGCGCGGCTGCCGTTCCGCGCAAGCTAATGACGCAGCGGTGCATATGAGCTTCGCGATCCGCAACAAAATCGATGTCACGGTCTGGCTTGCTGCCGACGTAATTGCCGCGGTCGAGATCCTGCCACGAGCCCGGCCACTGCTGGCGCGGCTGTTCGCCGGCAGACCGGCTTCGTCGCTGCTCAAACAGATCCCACGGCTCTTCGCATTGTGTGCTGTTGCGCAGCAAACCGCGCTGCTGTCTGCGATCGAGACGGCGCGTGACGAAGCGATTACCCGCACGACGAAACAGCATCGTATTGCGCTGGTCGTTGCCGAGCGCATCGCGGAATTGCTACGGGGCCTCTTGGTCGGACACCTTGCGCAGGACATCGCCGGTGCCGCCGCGATTCGTTCCGTGATGCAGGGAATGTCCGCACTTATCGGTAGCGGACAACCGGCCTGCGGTGCTGCTCGACGCGAAGCGACGGCAAGAATTGTGGCTGGGCTGGCCGCGATCGGCATGCCGAACGGAGACGGCGCGCCCAGGCCCGGCAGCCCATTGGCAATTCGTATAGCCGCGCTGGACGAGATCGACCTGAAATCGATCCGGATCGCGCACTCGTTCCTGTCCGTTGCCGACGACCGAAACATCATTGAACGGCTGCTCGGCGATGACCCGACATTTTGTCATTGTCCCGACCTTGGGGGGCGTGCGCCCGAGACGGGTCCATGGGCACGCCAAATGACGCGTGATCGGCTCTGGCTGGGTCGGTCGGGTGCGGTCGAGCGGCTGAAGGCCAGAATTGCAGAAATCGTTCGGCTCTGCGATTGGCTCAAGTCCGGCGCTCATATCGACTCAGCGGAGCCTGGGATCATCGAAAGCTACCGGTTGGGTTCGGGACGCGCCGCGACCGCGGTCGAATGCGCCAGGGGCAGGCTCTATCACGCGGTTGAGCTTGATCCTCAGGGCCAGATATGCCGCTTCGAATTTCTTGCTCCGACGGAATGGAATTTCCATAGGAGCGGACCGGTTGTCCGGAACCTGCAGGGCGCGGTGCTGACGGCGAGACGGCATCAGAAAGCGGTTCGTGCGGTGATTGAATCGCTCGACCCCTGTGTCGGATTCACACTCAGGTTTCGCAAAGTTGACGATGCATGAAATGGCGGTTTGTCTGGGCATCATCCAAATCGTCGAGGAGGAGGTGCGTCACCGATCGTTGTCGCGGGTGCGGAGCATCTATCTCGAAATCGGGGCGCTCAGCCATGTCGCGCCTGATGCGATCAGGTTCTGCTTTGCTGTCGTTGCAACGCGAACGATTGCCGAGGGAGCAGCTCTTGAGATCCTCGAACTCCCGGGGATCGCCTGGTGCATGAGCTGTTCTAGCAGTGTCGAAATTGCTCGCCGCGGTGACCCCTGTCCTTGCTGCGGGAGCTATCAGTTGCAAGTAATCGGCGGCGAGCAGATGCGAGTGAAAGAACTGGAGATCGATTGATGTGTACCGTTTGCGGTTGCAGCCAAGCGACGTCTTCGATCGAACTTGCCAGAGGGCGTGATCCGGAGAGCCAAGGCCGTTGCTGTCCTCATCGGCAGGACGATGGCGAGCGCCATGACGCGCATTTTCACGGCGACGAGAGGCTGCAGCATTCGTCCCATGCCCGCCACAGTCATGATCACGAACATTATCAGAGTGATGGTCGGCAAGCGCTTCTGACCTGCGGCGCCGGCCCAGCTGGATTGAAGGTCAAGGGCACGAGCCGCGAACGCATCATTTGGGTCGAGCGTGACATCCTCGGCAAGAACAATGCGATCGCGGCCGACAACCGGACGCTCTTTGCGGCCGATGAGCTGCTGGTATTTAATCTTATGTCGAGTCCCGGTGCGGGCAAAACCTCGCTGCTCGTCCGCGCCGTATCCGAGCTCAAGCTCAGCTATCCGACCGGAGTCATCGAGGGCGATCAGCAGACCTCAAACGATGCCGAACGCATTCGAGCGGCCGGTGTGCCGGCTATTCAAGTCAATACGGGTAAGGGGTGCCATCTCGATGCTGCAATGATTGGCGAGGCTTATCGCCGCTTGCCGCGGCTCACGCGCGGCATTCTCTTCATCGAGAACGTCGGTAACCTAGTCTGTCCCGCGGCCTTCGATCTTGGCGAGGCCTGCAAGATCGTTGTGTTGTCGATGACCGAAGGTGAAGACAAGCCGCTGAAATATCCCGATATGTTCGCGGCTTCTTCACTCATGGTGATCAACAAGATCGATCTGGCCTCACTGCTTGAGTGCGATCTGGACAAGACCATTGGATATGCCAGACGCGCCAATCCAAAGATCGAAGTGCTTACGGTCTCGGCCCGTACCGGCGAGGGTTTTGGCGCGCTCTACGCTTGGATCGGTAGACAGGTGGCCCACCAAAGGCAGGCCGTAGAGGACGCCAGGCGATGAGCGCCGCAACCATTTGCGACCGAACACGACTGCGCGTGCGCGTGAGCGGAGCGGTGCAAGGGGTCGGCTTTCGTCCTTACGTCTATGGCCTCGCTACGCGGTACGGATTGGCGGGATTTGTCGCCAACGGCCCGGAGGGCGTCACAATCGAAGTCGAAGGTGGCCGTGCGTCAGAATTTCTTGCCACATTGCCGCTCGAGGCGCCTCCGTTGGCGCGCATCGACCACATCTGCGTTCAGGAGACAGCGGCGCTCGCGACAGAAAAGTTTTCGATCGGCGCGAGCGAAGGCGGAAAATTGTCAACGCACATCATCGCCGACGCCGCGACCTGCGGGCAATGCCTCAGCGAGCTATTCGATCCAGAGAATCGCCATTACCTTTATCCCTTCATTAGTTGCTCCCATTGTGGTCCACGCTACACTATTGCCGGGCGGCTCCCATACGATCGCCACAACACGGTGATGAAGGCGTTTAGGCTGTGCGCCGCCTGCACGGCCGAATATGCGGATCCGGCGAGCCGCAGGTTTCATGCGGAGGCGATCGCGTGTCCAGAATGCGGCCCTCGGCTTAGCCATGGGATCAACGCCATTGTCGCTGCAATCGCAGGCGGTCAAGTCATAGCCATAAAGGGTCTCGGCGGCTACCAGCTCCTCTGCGATGCCCGTAACCAGGACGCTGTGCAGCGCCTGCGCAGCAGAAAGCAGCGCCGTCAGAAGCCGTTTGCAGTTATGCTCGGTTCCATAGAGTGCGTCAACGAGATCGCGGAAGCGAACGCTCTCGAGCTCGCGCTACTCGAATCCGCAGCGCGGCCCATTGTGCTTTTAACTTCGCGCAAATGTCTGGCGCCCGCCATAGCGCCCGGCTTGTCTCGCGTTGGCGTCATGTTGCCTGTAGCCCCGCTGCATCATCTGATCTTCCATGCGCTTCGCTCGACAGGAGCGTGGATTGCGGAACCAAGCCCGGTCATCGTCGTCACCAGTGCCAATCCTTGCGGTGAGCCGCTCCTGATCGACAACGCGCAGGCGCTGCGCCGACTCGAGGCGATCGCCGACCTTGTCGTGACCCATGATCGGGATATTTTAACGCGTGCTGATGACTCCGTGGTCGCGGTGGTGGCTGGCCGCTCCCAATTCATTCGTCGCGCTCGTGGCTATGCTCCCGAACCGATCCAGCTCGCGCAATCTGTGCCGCCCGTGCTCGCCGTCGGCGGCGCGCTGAAATCGACCGTCACCATCACGCGCGACAACCAAGCGTTCGTTTCCCAACATATTGGCGATCTCAATACGCCCGAAGGCATCCGTGTGTTCGAGGGGACGATCCAACACCTTGCATCGATCCTTGACGTAGAGCCTGTCGTCATCGCTCATGATCTGCATCCCGACATGGCATCCACCCGCTTTGCGCAAGCAAGCGGCCGCGCGCTGATTGCAGTCCAGCACCACCACGCACACGCCGCCGCCGTGATCGCTGAACATGGCCATGCGGGACCGGCGCTAGCTCTGGTGCTCGACGGCCATGGCGTTGGCTCGGATGCTGGTAACTGGGGTGGCGAGCTATTGTTGTGCGAAGGCGCGATGTGCCGACGCATCGGGCATCTCGCGCCGCTGCAAATGCCTGGTGGTGATCGCGCATCCCGTGAGCCGTGGCGCATGGCGAGCGCGATACTACACTGGCTCGGACGGGGTAACGAAATCGCGCCGCGCTTTGCCGCGCAACGGCAAGCTCGATGTATCTCGGCCTTGCTTGATCAGTCGGGCGGGGCCACCACGACCAGCGCGGGCCGGCTATTCGACGCGGTGGCGGCGCTGCTGGGGATTGTGAGTTGGCAGAGCTATGAAGGAGAAGCCGCGATCAAGCTCGAGGCGCTAGTGCGGCGGACTGCGATTCTAGAGGCCGGGTGGACGATCGATGGTGGCGTGCTGTCGCTTCGTCCGCTGTTTGCGCGGCTGATTGCGGACGACATTGACGCTGCGGGCGGAGCCGGCTTGTTTCATGGCACCTTCGCCGCTGCCTGCGTTGACTGGGTCATGCGCTCCGCGCGGACAACCGGCGTCAATACCGTCGTTCTGAGCGGAGGCTGCTTTCAGAACGCGATACTGATGGATGAAATCTGGCGCGGGTGCTGCGCTGCCGGCCTGACCCCGCTGGTGCCACAGCGGGTGCCGCCCAACGACGGTGGTTTGAGCCTTGGCCAAGCCTGGATTGCCGCTTTGCAGATTGCTGAACAGTCGTCCGCCAGCGAAGGGAGAGGCTGATATGTGTCTTTCGGTTCCGGCAAAGATCGTAAAAATTCTTCCTGACCACATGGCCGCCGTGTGCATCGATGGTGTTAGCCTGGAGATATCGATTGCTCTTATCGACGAGCTCGACGTCGGTGATCACGTCCTTGTCCATGTTGGGTATGCGCTGGCCAAGATCGATCCGATAGAAGCCAAGCGCACGCTGGAGCTCCTGCAGGCGCTAGGCAGCACAGGGCGGGAACTCCGGCCATGAGATATACCGACGAATTTCGCGACAAGACCCTTGCGCAGGGGCTTGCCGCTGCGATTAGCGCCGAAGCCGATCGGCAGAAAGCCTATCGGTTCATGGAATTCTGCGGTGGACACACTCATGCCATATCACGCTATGGCCTTGAGGATCTGCTGCCCGCGAATGTGCGCATGATCCACGGGCCCGGTTGTCCGGTCTGTGTTCTACCTGCCAGCCGGATCGACATGGCGATTCGTCTCGTCGAGCGGCCGGAGGTCACCCTTTGCGTCTACGGCGATCTGATACGGGCGCCTGGCTCGCAAGGACAGTCGCTGTTGCGAGCCAAGGCGCTCGGCGCAGACATCCGGATGGTGTACTCGACGCTCGACGTTATCCGGATCGCCGAACAGGCGCCGAGCCGCGAGGTCGTGTTCTTTGCCATCGGATTTGAGACCACGACACCCCCGACGGCCGTGATGATCCGGATAGCCGAGAAGAAGCGGCTGAAGAGCCTTAGCGTGTTCTGCAATCACGTGCTTACACCCTCTGCGATGCAGAGCATTCTCGAGAACCCGAAGATCCGCAATATCGGCGGGGCTGCAATCGACGGTTTCGTCGGGCCTGCACATGTCAGCACGATCATCGGGACGCAGCCTTACGAGCTCCTGGCGGAACAATTCGGCAAGCCGATCGTGATCGCGGGATTTGAACCGCTCGACGTGATGCAGGCCATCCTGATGCTGGTGCGACAGGTGAACGAAGACCGCTACGACGTGGAGAACCAATACAGCCGTGCAGTGAGGCGTGAAGGCAATCGGCGCGCCAAAGACGAGGTCTCGCAGGCATTCGAACCGCGTGAGCAGTTCGAATGGCGCGGGCTCGGTTTCGTACCAAATAGTGGACTGAAGCTGAAGCGGGCCTACGCGCGGTTCGACGCGGAGGCGCGTTTTGCGATGCACGAACTGCGGGTCGCCGACAATCCGGCGTGCGAGTGCTGCGCCATCCTGCGCGGCGCTAAGCGACCAGTCGATTGCAAGCTGTTTGGAACCCTCTGCACGCCGGAAACTCCCATAGGATCCTGCATGGTCTCATCGGAAGGCGCCTGTGCGGCGTATTGGACATATGGCCGGGTTCGCGATGATCAGGTGAGGCGAACGTCATGAGCGTACAGGGCTATCAACGCAAGCTCGATCTCGAGAACGGACGCGTTGATCTTTCCCATGGGGCCGGGGGACGAGCCATGGCACAGCTGATCTCCAGCCTTTTTCACCGAGCCTTCGGTAATGAATGGCTTGCCCGCTGCAATGATCAATCGGCCTTTGACGTTGCGACGGGTAAAATGGTGATGACGACCGACGGTTACGTGGTTTCGCCGCTGTTCTTTCCTGGCGGCAATATCGGCTCACTCGCTGTGAACGGGACGATCAACGACGTCGTGATGTCCGGCGCGCGCCCTCTCTATTTGTCGGCCAGCTTCATCATTGAGGAGGGGTTCCCGCTGTCTGATCTGCGGACGATTGCGGATTCGATGGGCGCGGCAGCACGCGGCGCGGGCGTCTACATCATTGCGGGGGACACTAAGGTCGTCGAGCGCGGCAAGGCTGATGGTCTGTTTATCTCCACGACCGGAATCGGGGCTCTGGCCCATGGGTTCGATCTCTCCGCCGATAAGGCTATGGTCGGGGACCGTGTGTTGGTGTCCGGCAGCCTTGGCGACCATGGCGTGGCGATCATGTCAAAACGCCAGAACGTCGCGTTTCAAACCGAGATCGTATCGGATTCCGCAGCGCTACATGACCTTGTCGCCGTTATGATTGCGGCTGGCGGCGCCGGCATCCGGGTGATGCGCGACCCCACGCGCGGCGGTCTTGCCGCAACCCTCAACGAAATTGCGCATCAATCGGGCCTTGGCTTCCGTCTACAGGAAGCAGCCATTCCGGTAAAGGCAGCGGTCGCGGCAACATGCGAACTCCTTGGGCTTGATCCGATCCATGTCGCTAATGAGGGCAAGCTTGTTGCGATCGTCGCGCCCGATTTGGCCGATGCAGTGCTTGCAGCTATGAAGGCGCATCCGCTCGGACGCGATGCTGCTGATATTGGCGAGACGGTAGCTGACGATCACAAATTTGTGCAGATAGCGACCAGTTTCGGCGGCGGACGGATCGTCGATTGGTTGTCAGGCGAACAGTTGCCTCGGATTTGTTGAACAATCCACGCCCATTTGCGACGAGCATGAAGGCGTCAAGCGTGTGCATCTAGGAATCAGATTGATGATCAATGGTCATTTGGCCATCAGCGGTGGCAAGCAATCCAGCCGCTGGGCAAATCCTGCCTCACTGGCAGACTACGTTGTTCGTTCTTTAACAAGGTCGGCAAGACTGGAATCGTTGTTAACTTTTCCGCGAGCCGAGAATCCGATTAAGCGCGTCATCTCCATCGCGGAGTAGGACGGTTAAGCTTAGCGAGCACGGTCGCTCAACCCATTCGGCATCGAAAACCTGCACGGCTGGTCAAAGATCGCTGAATTCCTGCGCAATTTGGGCTGCTGCGTCGCAATATCGCTGCGCTCTTTCAATTAGAAAGGCGCACTAGGCAGGGAGTTGCAAATGAAGGTCGGAGTTCCCAAGGAAATCAAGGCACACGAATATCGAGTGGGCCTGACCCCTGGAGCCGTCCGCGAATACGCGGCAGCAGGACACCGCGTAATGATCGAGACCAATGCCGGCGCTGGCATCGGCGCAACCGATGACGATTATCGCAGCGCCGGCGCAGCGATTCTGGATTCTGCAGTTGAGGTATTTGCATCGAGCGAAATGATTGTGAAGGTCAAGGAGCCTCAGCCTTCCGAATGGAGCCAGCTGCGGGAGGGCCAGATCCTGTTCACATATCTGCATCTGGCGCCGGACCCGGAGCAGGCCAAGGGGCTTCTAAAATCGGGATGCACCGCAATTGCCTATGAGACCGTGACTGATGGGCATGGTGGCCTTCCGCTGCTGGCTCCGATGAGCGAGGTCGCAGGCAGGCTCGCGGTCGAAGCGGCGGGTAGCGCCCTAAAGCGCAGTGCAGGCGGACGAGGGCTGTTGATCGGTGGCGTGCCCGGTGTTCAGCCGGCCCGCATCGTGGTGATCGGTGGGGGCGTCGTTGGTACGCACGCGGCACGGATGGCGGCCGGTCTGGGTGCAGAGGTGAGCATCATCGACCGCTCGATACCTCGGTTGCGCGAGTTGGATGAGCTATTCGAAGGGCGCGTTCGAACCAGGTTTTCGACCATCGAAGCTGTGGAGGAAGAGGTATTTGCGGCCGATGTTGTGATTGGTGCCGTGCTCGTTCCAGGTGCGAGTGCGCCGAAGTTGATCCGCCGGAGCATGCTGAGCTCGATGCGTAAGAGGGCCGTGCTCGTGGATGTCGCTATCGATCAGGGCGGCTGTTTTGAGACTTCGCACCCAACCACTCACGCCGATCCAACATATGAAGTGGATGGCATCATTCATTATTGCGTCGCCAATATGCCCGGCGCCGTGCCGCTGACCTCGAGCCAGGCACTAAATAACGCTACGCTGCCGTTTGGCTTGGCTCTGGCCAATAAGGGTTTTTCCGCCGTGTTGGAAAATCCGCATTTGCGTGCAGGCCTCAACGTCCATCGAGGCCGGCTGACTTACAAGGCGGTGGCCGACAGTCTCGGGCTCCCGTTCTCACCGATCGAGCAGGCTGCAGCCTGATCCCAGAGGCCCCTACGGGCGTTTCCTCCCTGACTTGGGCCACCCTCCGGGGTGGCTTTTTTTCGGCTCTATCAATCTGCTGGGGTCCGCTGAGACTTATTTGCGACGCCGAGCGCGGCCGTAATCTGCGAGATTTGAACATTTGCGTGCGCCGGCTCGGCCAGGGGGCCCTCGATCACCGGAGCGGCTCCATTTAGCGCCATCGCGACGATTTTTCTGGTTGCGATATGGAGACGTTGCTTGAGCCGATGACGACGTCACCCGATTGACATCGTGGTGCCTTCGCTGCCGCTGTCCGGGTGAGCAGAACCATCACCAGAGGGCGATCTGCGATCCCCCCGAGACGGTGGCACGGCTACAATCGATACCACTTCAAAAGCGCTCCGCCGCCACGTCAGGTCGAGCCGAGCTGCTTCTTATTGGCGAACCCCTTCACATGATCGCTGGCTATCGCGAAATCTCGACAATGCGCAAGCTGCGAGATCAAGCAGCTGCGATGCCGATTGTCGGGTTTACGACACGTGGTCGAGGCGGCGGCTTGCGCTATCGAAAGTAGCCAAGACAAATCAAGCACATGACTCCTTGGCATGAGACTTGAAGGCAAGGCGTAGTCTCGCACCTTCGCTTATGGAATCGTAGTGATGGCCTACAAAATAATCGCGTCACAATGCACGGTCTGTGGTGCGTGTGAGTACGAATGCCCTAACGCCGCGATCTGCCTGAAGAACGACATATATGTGATCAATCCGAGCCAGTGCACTCAATGTGAAGGGCATTTTGATGCGCCGCAATGCGCCGTCGTTTGTCCGGTGCCTGATACCTGTGTGCCGGCATAGATCGAGTAGCCGACGGGTGGCACTCCGGCGCAAAACATGATCGAAACCCTATCGAGGGCGGCCCCCTTTTGGGTCGGTCTCCTGGTTCTTTCCCAAACTGGCCTCGAGTCGGCCGTGACTTGCGCGATCCGCTCGGAGGAGAGGCGACGCGATCATCGCCGCCGGGAATCGTCCATGCGTGAACGGAGTGGGCAATGGTAGCTGTACAAGAGACGGTCGAGCACGTCCGGCGCATCGACGTCGACCAGTATCGATATGGGTTTGAGACGCTGATCGAGTCCGACAAGGCCCCGAAGGGGCTGTCGGAAGACACCGTCCGCTTCATCTCCGCAAAGAAGAATGAACCGGCCTGGATGCTGGAATGGCGCCTGGAGGCGTATCGCCGCTGGCTGACCATGACCGAGCCGACCTGGGCGCGCGTCGACTATCGGAAGATCGACTATCAGGACATCTACTACTACGCGGCGCCGAAGCCGAAGAAGACGCTGTCGTCGATCGACGAGATCGATCCGGAAATCCTCAAGACCTACGAGAAGCTCGGCATTCCCCTGCGCGAGGTCGCGATCCTGGAAGGCGTCGAGCCGCCGCCCGGTGGCGAGCAGGCGCCGAACCGCAAGATCGCGGTCGACGCGGTGTTCGATTCGGTGTCGGTTGCGACCACCTTCCAGAAGGAGCTGAAGGCGGCCGGCGTGATCTTCATGCCGATCTCGGAGGCGATCCGCGAGCATCCCGAGCTGGTGCAGAAATATCTCGGCACCGTGGTGCCGACCTCGGACAACTATTTCGCGACGCTGAACTCGGCGGTGTTCTCCGACGGCTCGTTCGTCTACGTGCCGCCGGGCGTGCGCTGCCCGATGGAGCTGTCGACCTACTTCCGTATCAACGAGCGCAACACCGGGCAGTTCGAGCGCACGCTGATCATCGCCGACAAGGGCTCCTACGTCTCTTATCTCGAGGGCTGCACCGCGCCGCAGCGCGACGAGAACCAGCTGCACGCCGCAGTGGTCGAGCTCGTCACGCTCGACGACGCCGAGATCAAGTATTCCACGGTGCAGAACTGGTACCCCGGCAATTCCGAGGGCAAGGGCGGCATCTACAACTTCGTCACCAAGCGTGGCGACTGCCGCGGCAAGAATTCCAAGATCTCCTGGACCCAGGTCGAGACCGGTTCGGCGATCACTTGGAAGTATCCGAGCTGCATCCTGCGCGGCGACAATTCGAGCGGCGAGTTCTACTCGATCGCGATCTCGAACGGTTTCCAGCAGGTCGATAGCGGCACCAAGATGATTCATCTCGGCAAGAACACGTCGAGCCGGATCATCTCCAAGGGCATCGCTGCCGGCAAGTCGCAGAACACCTATCGCGGCCTCGTCAGCGCACATCGCAAGGCGACCGGCGCGCGCAACTACACCGCCTGCGACTCGCTTCTGATCGGCGACAAATGCGGCGCGCACACCGTGCCCTATGTCGAGGCCAAGAATTCCTCGGCGACGTTCGAGCATGAAGCGACGACGTCGAAGATTTCCGAGGACGTGCTGTTCTACTGCTTGCAAAGAGGCTTGAGCGAGCAACAGGCCATCGGCCTTGTCGTCAACGGTTTCGCGAAAGATGTCCTGCAAAAGCTTCCGATGGAGTTCGCAGCGGAAGCGCAGAAGCTGATCTCGATCTCTCTCGAGGGATCTGTCGGATAACCAAACGTCCCGCGAGCCCCCGAACGCGGCTCGCCGTTCCGGACGACGCATTTTGAGGGATCGGATCAAAAATGACGCTGCTCGAAATCCAAGATCTGCATGTTGGTGTCGACAGTCGTGAAATAATCCGTGGCCTCGATCTTATGGTCAATGCGGGCGAAGTGCACGCGATCATGGGGCCGAACGGCTCCGGCAAGTCGACGCTGTCGCACGTCATCGCCGGCAAGCCGGGCTATGAAGTCACGGGCGGCCAGATCCTGTTCAGGGGCGAGGACCTCCTGGAGATGGAGCCCAATGAGCGCGCCGCCAAGGGCGTGTTTCTGGCGTTCCAGTACCCGGTCGAGATTCCCGGCGTCACCACCATGAACTTCCTGCGCACGGCGCTGAACGCCCAGCGCAAGGCGCGCGGCCGAGGGGAATTATCCACGCCCGAATTTCTGAAAAAGGTCCGTGAGGTGGCCGGGTCACTCAACATTACCCGGGATATGCTCAAGCGGGGCGTCAATGTCGGCTTCTCGGGCGGCGAGAAGAAGCGCAACGAGGTACTGCAGATGGCGTTGTTCGAGCCGAGTCTATGCATACTGGACGAGATCGATTCCGGGCTGGATATCGACGCTCTGCGTATTGTCGCGAGCGGCATCAACGGCCTGCGTTCGCCGGAAAGGACGATGATCGTGATCACCCACTATCAGCGGCTCCTTCATTACATCGTGCCCGATTATGTGCACGTGATGTCGAAAGGCCGCGTCGTGAAGAGTGGCGGCAAGGAACTCGCGCTGGAACTCGAGGCCTGTGGCTACGCCCAGTTCGAAACCGCGGCCTGACGGCTCAAGGGATTTCCCCATGAAGCAAGTATTGGCTAAGGCCGATGCCGGGTCCGCAACGAGCAATTTTCTCGCAGCCGCGCTCGAACGGTTGCCTGGCGCGGGCCTCGTCCCCCATATCCGTGCGAGGGCATTCGAAGCCTATGAGCGCGCCGGCCTGCCGCATCGGCGCATGGAGGCCTGGAGATACACGGATCTGCGTGCCCTGATCAGCGAGGTGTTGCCACTCGCTCCGCGACCGGATGCAGCGGCGTTGGCGCGCGCAAAGGCGTCGGCCAGGCGAGTGGCTGTCGATCAGGCGGTCAAATTGGTCTTGGTGGACGGCATATTCGCGCCTGAGCTATCGGATCTCGGCGAGTTGGAAAACGAGCTCCATGTGCAGTCACTGCGAGAGGTGTTGGAGAATTCGGCCACTGGCGCAATGGCCGGGTTGGTGCTTTCGACGACGGACGATGCGGTGATTTCGCTCAATGCGGCAATGGCCTCAGATGGTCTGGTAATTTCGATTGCCGAAGGCAACACGATTAGACGCCCTATTCAAATCGTTCAGGTCGCAACGGGATCGTCGGTGTCCGCTTTTACACGCTCATATCTGCAGCTCGATAAAGGGGCGCATGCGACCGTGGTGCAAAGTTTCATCTCGGCCGAAGGCGCGAGCGGCTATCAGGCCAACGATGTCTTAATCGCCCTGGCTGGGGACGAGGCGAGCCTTTCGCATCTCCGCATAGCGGCTGACGCCGCTGATGCGGTGAACATCTCGTCGGGGATTATCGCGGTCGGCACCAGAGCTAAGCTCGATCTCTTCAGCATGACGTGCAGCGGCTCCATCAATCGCTATCAGGGATTCGTGACGCTGGGTGGCGAGGGATCCAAGCTCTCTGCGAACGGGGTTAATCTCATAAAAGATAAACTGCACGCCGACACAACAATCGTGGTAGACCACGCCGTGCCGCATTGCACCAGTCGGCAGAAGTTCCGCGCGGTCGTTGATGATTGCGGCCGCTCGGTGTTTCAGGGCCGAATCGTTGTTCGTCCCGTCGCCCAGAAGACCGTCGCCAGCCTGTCGACCCGAGCGTTGCTCTTATCCGATCAGGCCGAGGCGGACAATAAGCCGGAACTTGAAATCTCGGCCGACAACGTGACCTGCAGCCATGGAGCTACCTCAGGAGCGCTGGATGGTAATCTCGTATTCTATCTGCGCGCGCGGGGGCTATCCGACAAGGATGCGCAGATGTTGCTCATTAAGGCGTTCATTGGAGAGTCGATTGAGGAGATCTTCGCCGATAACCTGCGCGATTTTGTGACCGCGCAAGCTGAACACTGGCTGCAGGAACGGCTGTGAGCGAACATCCCGCGGTCAGCGATGGTCGTTACGAGGTCGACCGTCTACGTAGTGACTTTCCGGCGCTGGCCATGACCGTTTACGGCAAGCCGCTTGTCTACCTCGATAACGCTGCGTCCGCACAAAAGCCAAATGCGGTACTTGACCGCATGATGCAGGTGTACTCCAGCGAATATGCCAACGTTCATCGCGGCTTGCACTATCTCGCCAATGCGGCGACCGAGGCGTATGAAGGTGCCCGTGCCAAGGTGGCGCGGTTTGTGAACGCGCATTTGAACGAAGAGATCATCTTCACCCGCAGCGCCACCGAGGCAATCAATCTGGTCGCGCAGACGTTTGGTCGTGAGCGCATCAACCCGGGTGATGAGATCGTTCTGTCAATCTTGGAACACCACTCCAATATTGTGCCGTGGCATTTTCTTAGGGAACGGCTCGGTGCAGTGATCAAATGGGCACCAGTGGATGATGACGGTAACTTCTTGCTCGATGACTTTGAGCGACTGCTGACCTCGCGCACCAAGATGGTCGCGATCACACAGATGTCAAATGTGCTCGGCACGGTCTTGCCGGTGAAAGACCTGGTGAGAGTCGCACATGCTCGTGGTATCCCGGTGCTGGTCGACGGTTCACAGGGATGCGTCCATCTGAGCGTCGACGTCTGCGACATTGATTGCGATTTCTACGTCATGACCGGCCACAAACTCTATGGTCCGACCGGAATCGGCGTGCTTTACGGAAAATCCGAGCATCTGGCATCGATGACGCCCTTCAATGGCGGCGGCGAGATGATCCGCGAGGTCTCGCGTTCCGGCGTCATTTATGGGGATCCGCCGCACCGGTTCGAAGCGGGTACGCCGCCGATCGTTGAGGCGATCGGGTTGGGCGCAGCCGTGGATTACATCAATTCGATAGGCAAGGTGCAGATCCGCAAGCACGAGAGCGCACTGCTCGCTTACACGCAGGAGAAGCTCGGGGACATCAACTTCGTGCGCATGATCGGGACGCCGGCCGAGAAGGGGCCGATCATCTCGTTTGATGTGAAAGGTGCGCATGCGCACGATATTGCCACCGTCGTCGATCGCGCCGGCGTAGCGGTGCGGGCGGGGGCGCACTGCGCGATGCCGCTGCTCAAGCGCTTCGGCACACTGGCAACATGCCGTGCGTCCCTTGGACTTTACAACACCCGTGAAGAAATTGATGTGCTCGCGCGCGCACTTATCAAGGCACGCCAGCTATTGGCGTGATCGGCGGGCGTGCTGCATCAAGGTGAGAGGGAGGCTGCATTGAGCTGCGAAGTAGAATGACGTCGTGCCTGATCATCGTCATCGCAGAAGGTCAACACCTGAGGTCTCGGCAAGCTAAGTTCGCATTGGCAAGCCTGGTCGGCCAGGGCACCTTGCAGCCGTTTTTCCTTTGCGTCCGCCTTCGTCGAGCGCGGGGTCCGTAGTTCTAACGGCAGGTCGCGCCATGGCGCACCTGAACGCAGGACCCAAAAGATGCCATTAAGCACGCGACGGACATTTACGCGCTGAACGCCACGCGGCTTGTTCGGCAGCATCGGTTTGATGGCGGTCCA
Source organism: Bradyrhizobium uaiense (assembly GCF_010811875.1). Taxonomy (GTDB): domain Bacteria; phylum Pseudomonadota; class Alphaproteobacteria; order Rhizobiales; family Xanthobacteraceae; genus Bradyrhizobium; species Bradyrhizobium uaiense. The sequence continues at coordinate 8,796 of NZ_VKHP01000079.1, read as the reverse complement.
TTCGTAATCGCTGAGTTCGTAGTGCATGATTCGAGGCTCCAAATTCGGAGCTTGAATCATGTTTCGGGCCGGCCATCAATCGGCAACGCCCCGCGGCCGTACCGGTAACGCTTTGCATATGCTTCCGCTTTCGGCGGCATAGCGGACTTGGCCGGGCTTGCTAGTGGCTCGACCCGGTCGTCCATGATCGAAGTGGACATGACGTAGGATTGGCCTTCCAGAGGCTAGTCGCGCTGTCGTGAAAGTAATCGGAGCTTCGAGCGAAGGGCGACCCGCATTCACGTCAGGCCTTTTCGAAAACTCGCATGGTGATCTGGTCGATGCGCGATCCATAGTCGGGTATGCCCCTGAACGCCGTGTGTCGCTTCGCGCCCGGATCGTTGCCTCCACGAGGGGCAAAGAACTGTGCGAACAACCTGTCTAGCTCGCCAGAAGCTCACCTTGCGGACGATCTCCGCAGCTGAGACGTTTCGCGGATTTTAAAGGAAACCTATGGAAATCCACGGCACTGCAGCCACTATGACCGTGCCGAGGACCAGGGCCAGCATGTACGCCAGGATCGGACCCATGCCTTCGTCGGGATGAATCCGGCTGATGGCGCACGCCGCATAGTAGCCGACGCCGAATGGCGGCGCGAAAAGTCCAATCCCCATCGCCAGAACGACGACCATGGCATAGTGGACCTCATGCACCCCCACCTGACGGGCAATGGGGAAAAGCAGCGGACCGAAGAGCACGATGGCAGGGATGCCTTCGAGCACGCTTCCCAGGACGACGAACGCAAGGATGGTGACGATCAGAAATATCGGCGCACCACCCGGCAAGGAGGTCATGAACTTCGCAAGAGATGCCGAGAAGCCCGATTGGGTCAAAGCCCAGGCCATCCCCGTCGCCGCACCGATGATGAAGAGGATCGCGCCGGAAAGGGCCGCGGTCTCAACCAACATCGGATAGAGGCGACGCCAGTCGAACCGGCGATAGATAAAAAGCCCGGCCAATACGGAATAGACGATGCCTATCGTCGAGACCTCGGTGGCTGTTGCTACCCCCTCGACCACTGCGGCGCGGATCACAAATGGAAGGGCAATGGCGGGAATCGCGATCAGAAAGGAACGGCCGATTTCACGCCTGGTCGCCCGCTGAACGTGCGACAAATCCTCTCGACGGTACCGCCACCACACTACCGCGCACAGTCCGACCGCGAGCACGATCGCCGGCAACAACCCGCCCGTGAACAGGGCCGCGATCGACACACCCGTCACCGATCCGATCGTGATCAACACCAATGATGGGGGGATCGTCTCGGTCTGAGCACCGGTCGCCGCCAGGAGCGCGACGAGGTCACCACGCTTCGCGCCGCGTCTGGTCATTTCGGGGAAGAGCACAGGCGCTATTGCTGCCATATCGGCCGCCTTGGATCCCGAAATACCCGAGACCAGATACATCGCACCGACCAGCACATATTGGAGGCCGCCCCGAACGTGGCCGAGCAGGCTGGCGAGGAAACCGACCATAGCGCGGGCCATGCCGGTCATTTCGATCAACAAGCCGAGGAACACGAACATCGGCACCGCGAGCAGGATGAGATGGCTCATGCCTTCGTCCATGCGACCGATAACGACCACGTCGGGTGTGCTGGTCGTCAGTGTTAGGTAGCCGATGGTCGCCAGGCCGAACGCGAAGGCGATCGGCACCGCTGCGAAAACCATGGCGCCAACGATAAACACGAAGAAGATCAGCAGGTTCAGATTGCCGAGGGGTTTAAGGATTGGTGCGAGCAGCGCGAGAACCCCGATCAGCGTTCCTACCGCAGCGATTGCAGCCGCAAGGTGCTTCACATTGGCTGTGGCTGCCAGCCTCAGGGTGGCTACGACCAGCATCAAGCCGACGCCGACCGGCAGGGCGGCCGCGCGCCAAGTGTTGACTATTCCCAGAGCCGGAGTTGTGACGAAGACTTCGTCGGCCGCAAACTCGTAGGCGGGGCGAACTACCAGAAGCAGGAACGCGAACGTGGCAGCCGTCGCAAAGACGTCAAGGAACAACCTGGCTTCCGGTCGGATCATGCCAACGATGGCCGTCATCCGCATATGCTCGGCCCGCTGGAAGGCGACGACCGATCCCAGCATCGCCAGCCATAGAAACAGGATGCCGGCGAGCTCATCCGACCAGACAATCGGGGTGTGGAGCACGTAGCGAGAGACGATGCCGACGAAAAGGACGATCACCTCCGCAATGACCAGCAGTGCGGCAGGAATGGCGGCGACGGGTTTCAGTGCCTTGTTCAGGCTCACAACAGCCTTGCGCCATCCGGAGGCAGGCTCAGGAAGAGCAAGTGTCGCCCCGTCCATGTGCGCATGTTCCATGGCTCACCTCAACTTGCCCGCGGCTTTCTCAAGTTGAACCCAGGCCTCCTCGCCGAATTTGGATTTCCAGTCGGCATAGAAGCTCGTCTTTGCCAGCGCCTGCCGGAAGGCGGATCGGTCGACGTCGAGGAATTGCATCCCCTTGGCTGTCAAATCGGTGCGGAGGGACTCACTGAGCTTTGCGATGTCGGCTCGTTCATCGTTGGCCGAGCGATCGAATTCGCGCGTCACGATCTCTTGCACGTCCTGCGGAAGCTTCTGGAACGCGCGCTTGTTGCCGAGGATCCAGTAATTGTCCCAGACGTGACCCGTCAGGCTGCAGGTCTTCTGCACCTCATACAGGCGCGCCGTTGCTATGATCGGAAGGGGATTTTCCTGACCGTCCACGACCTTGGTCTGGAGCGCGGAATAGACCTCGTTGAAGTTGATCGGCGCTGGTCCTGCCCCGAGCGCAAGAAAGAGCGACGTCAGATTGGGTGCGGCAGGTACCCTGAGCTTGAAGCCCTTGAGGTCGTCCGGTGTCTTGATCTTACGGCCCGACGACGTGATGTGGCGGAAGCCATTGTCCCAAGGTTTGGACACCGCCATGACGGGCGTCTTGGCGATCTGCGCGCGGATGTAGGCGCCGAGTTCGCCGTCCATGGCCTTCCAGACGGCATCGTAGTTGGGGAAGAGGAAGCCGAGATTCACGATGCCAGCGGCGGGTACAAGGGTGGCGAGGATCAGAGAGGAGAGGTTGAAAAGCTCGACGCTACCGTTGCGAACCTGCGTCAGCAGATCCGTATCCGAGCCAAGCTGGTTGGCCGGGAAGAGATTGATTTCCAGGCGTCCGCTAGTCGCTTCCTTAATGCGATCGGCGGCCTCCTTGGCCCGAGCGTTCACCGGATGCGCGGGGTCCTGCCCGGTCGCAAGCTTGTAAGTGAACTCTGCGGCGGCGGCCGGGCGGCTGAGGATGGCGCACAACGGGACGGCCGCGCCGGCCAGGAGCAACTTGCGACGGGTGATGGCAGTCGATTTGCGTTGGGTCATTGCTTCCTCCTTGTTGAGTATCGGTATGTTGTCGGCAGCAGTACGCTTCTGCAGCTCCGGCCGGTTCTCGGGCACCGGCCGTCAGGCAGCGGCCATCGTTCTCCGCGGCGACGCCGCGTAAGCGATTCTTCCCTCAGTCGAACTTGACGTATCGAGGTGCGCGCTTAGCGCAGCCACCCCTTGATCTGCCTTGCAACTTCGGCAGTCGAAATGCCGTAGCGATCGTGCAGCGTGGGAAGCGCCCCAGCGGCAAGGAACTCATCGGGCAACGCGATCTGGCGGAAGGTGGGATGGACGTCGGAGCGCATCAACAACGCTGCAACCGCCTCTCCGAGCCCGCCGATGATGGTATGGTTCTCGGCGACCACGACGAGACGGCCAGGTTTCCCTGCTTCGCGCAGTATCGCTTCGTGGTCGAGCGGCTTGATTGTCGGGACATGCAGCACGGCCACGTCCACGCTATCACCGGCGAGTTCCTTTGCGGCTTCCAGCGCCCGCATGGTCATGATTCCAGAGGAGATGATCAGGATGTCCCGACCGCCCCGAATCAAGGATGCCTTGCCGAGCCTGAATTGATAGTTGTACTCGTCCAGGACGAGGGGCACCTGACCACGCAAGAGCCGCATATATACGGGTCCGTGATGCGCCGCGATGGCCGGAACGATCTGCTCGATCTCATGAGCGTCGCAGGGATCGATCACGGTCATGTTCGGCATTGCGCGGAACAGCGCGAGGTCTTCCGCCGCCTGGTGGCTTGGGCCGTAGCCGGAGGTGAGACCTGGCAAGGCGCAGACGATCTTTACGTTGCGGTCTTCCTCTGCAATCGTCTGGTGGATGAAATCGTAGGCGCGCCGCGAGGCGAACACCGCATAAGTCGTAGCGAAGGGCATGAATCCTTCAGCCGCCATGCCCGAAGCCGCACCGTAGAGGAGCTGCTCCGCCATACCCATTTGATAGTAGCGGTCTGGAAACTCCTTCGCGAAAATGTGCAAGTCCGTGTACTTGCCCAGATCGGCGGTGAGGCCCACCACCTCGGGGCGGCTCCGGGCCAATTCGACAAGCGCGTTACCGAACGGCGCCGGTTTCGTCTTTTGTCCCTCGGCGGCGATCGACGCGATCATCGCGGAGGTGGTGAGCCGCGGTTTCCCGGGCGTAGCTGAGGTAGCCGACTTCATGACCTGTCTCCCGCATCAAGTTCTGCCAGCGCCAATTTCCATTCGTGCGCTTCGACCCGAATGAAGTGGTTCTTTTCTCGCTGTTCGAGGAACGGAACTCCCTTGCCCATGACAGTGTCGGCGATGATGATCCTCGGTTGCGGCTCGGGGTGCGAAATCGTCGCGTCGAATGCTGCCACGACGGCGTCCAGGTCATTGCCGTCGACTCGGCGCACGAACCAGCCGAAGGCCTCGAGCTTGTCGACCAACGGCTCGAACCCCATCATCTGTTTCGAAGGGCCGTCGGCCTGCTGGTTGTTGACGTCAATGATCGCGATCAAATTGTCGAGCTTGTGGTGTGCAGCCGACATCATCGCTTCCCACTTCGAACCCTCGTCCAGCTCTCCGTCCGAGAACAGCGTGAAGACGCGGCTCTTGGAGCCCTTGCGCTTCAACCCGAGGCCCATGCCGACCGCGATGCTCAGTCCGAGCCCCAGGGACCCGCCGGACATTTCCATGCCGGGCGTGTAGGACGCCATGCCTGACATCGGCAGGCGGCTTTCGTCGAAGCCATACGTCTCGAGTTCGACTTCGGGGATAATGCCGGCCTCGATCAGTGCGGCATAAAGGGCGATCGCGTAGTGACCGTTGGAAAGGAGGAAACGGTCGCGATCTTCCCAGGTGGGCTCCTCAGGCCGGTAGCGCATCGCGTGAAAATATGCGACCGCCAACACGTCGGAAATATCGAGCGCCTGCGCGATATAGCCCTGGCCTTGAACTTCGCCCATGCGCAGGGCATTGCGGCGAATGTTGCGCGCACGCTGCGAAAGGCTAGGCGCGTTGACAAGTGAACTCGTGGACATCCGTCTCTCCATCGCTGCTCTTAGTGAATGAGCATCCCGCCGTTGACGTCGATCACGGCGCCGGTGACGTATGCCGAGAGGTCCGATGCGAGAAATGTGTAGATGCCGGCAACGTCCTTGGCCTCCCCGAGCCGTCCCAGCGGAATGCCTTCCAGGATCTTCGCTTTCATCTCGTCGTTGAGCTTGCCGGAGGTGATGTCGGTGCCTATCAATCCCGGCGTGACGCAGTTGACGCGGATACCATCGGCGCCAAATTCCCGAGCCATCGCCTTGGCAAGCCCAAGGACCCCCGCCTTCGCCGCCGAGTAGTGCGGACCACCGAAAATGCCGCCGCCGCGCTGGGCCGATACCGACGACATGCATGCAATCGATCCCGACTTGCGCTTCCGCATATGCGGGATCACTGCCTGGGACAGGAACAGAATGCCCTTGAGGTTGACGTCCTGGATACGGTCCCAGTCGGCCGGCGTGATGTCGAGGAATTTGACCGGCTGTGTGATGCCGGCATTGTTGATCAGGATATCGATTTGGCCGAAACCGTCGACGACAGCTTCGACTGCCTTCTGACACGAAGCCTGGTCGGCGACGTTGCAAGCAATTCCGATATGAGCGTCGCCGAGGCCTTGCGCGGCGGCTAGTGCGGCGGTCCCATCGATGTCGAGGATGGCAACCCGCGCGCCCTCTTCGCCAAATCGCCTGGCGGTCGCGAGGCCAATCCCGCGGGGCGAGGCCGCCCCTGTGATGATCGCCGTTTTGCCGCGAAGCAGCATTCGAATCCTCCCTGTCCCTGTCGTTTTGGACGCCGCGGGTGGCAGCCGGTCCTCTTGCCCCATTGCTAGAGCCGAGGGGCCGGCCGGGACAAACGCGCAGTTGTCTTGGATGTGTGAATCTGGTTCACTTATGGGTATGCTGCTGTCGAGCATCCCGATCTCCGCTATCCGGGCCTTCGAAGCGGCTGCGCGCACTGGCTCCTTCAGCGACGCGGCCGACGAATTGCATTTGACGCCGAGCGCCGTCAGCCACGCGATCCGCAAGCTGGAAAGCACCATGAGCACCGTTCTGTTCGAGCGGAGTGCTCGTTCCGTCCGTCTAACGCCCGCTGGCGAGAACCTGATGCGCCACGCCGGTGCGGCCTTCGACAATTTGCGGCGCGGGATCGAAGAAGTCGCAGGTCGCGGGCCGCAGCTCCTGAGGGTGCATTGTGCGCCAAGTTTCGCAGCGCAATGGCTGGCCCCGCGCCTGACCAAATTTCTCGCGGCCGAACCGAAACTGGAGGTTCGGCTCGCCGCCAATACGGAGTACGCCCGCTTCACGAACGACGATTTCGATCTGGACATCGTCTACGGTTCACCTCGCGGTGAGGGCCTCGAAGTGATCCCGCTTGGTGAAGAAACCGTCACCCCTCTGTGTGCTCCTCAGATCGCGAAGAGAATCCGCCAGCCAAAGGATTTGTTGAGCCAAGTTCTTATTCGCTCCGACGTGAAGCAGGTTCAATGGTATCAATGGTTCGCCGCGAACGGGCTCGAACCTCCAGCGATCCATGGAATGCGATTCGACCGCAGCTTCCTCGCAATAGCCATGGCTTGCGGCGGGGTTGGCGTGACGTTGGAATCAACTCGGTTGGCTGAAAGTGAGATAGCATCGGGGCGCCTGATAGCGCCCCTGGCTGGCCGCTCCACCGACATCCGCTACGTTGGTCATCATCTAGTGTTCCCGCGCGCTGGCCGTCAGCGCCGCGCTTTGCAGACCTTCGTGGAATGGATCAGGTCTGAGATTGCGCCAAGTTTATAGAGTAGCGTGAACTGGAGCTGACGTTCGCTCCTCACCCTTCGCGTTATTTCGTCGCGCTGCGGAATTTGGTCGCTATCGGGCCATAGCGGATTCTGGCAAGCCGTCCGCCCGGCAGATTTATGGGTTCACGTCTAGAACGAAAACACGCGCTGATAGCTGAGCGGGGCCATTTCGCATATAGGTCCCCCTTGTTCCGTTTCGAACAGGTCAAACCAAGAAGCCTCCGAGCAAAGCGCGATGTCGCGTTCGCAACAACGGCGTTGCCCCCGCGCGAGACGCGCTAACTGCCGTTAATCGTTATGGGTTTTGTGTTCGCGAAGCGCTGGCATGCTGGTTGCAAAAGTTCTGGTCAGAAGCCGCTCTTGCAACAGCTAACCTTGAGGACATCAGATGAGTCTCGCCACGACCCAGAGTATCGCAGATATCAGGGCTCGCAACAAACAGCTGATCGAGGAGGTGCTGAAGGTCTATCCGGAGAAAACCGCGAAAAGGCGTGCCAAGCACCTCAACGTTCACCAGGCCGGCAAGTCCGACTGCGGGGTGAAGTCCAACATCAAATCCATACCCGGCGTGATGACGATCCGGGGCTGCGCCTACGCGGGATCCAAGGGCGTGGTTTGGGGACCTATCAAGGACATGGTCCATATCAGCCATGGTCCTGTTGGCTGCGGCCAGTATTCGTGGGGATCGCGCCGCAACTATTATGTTGGTACGACGGGGATCGATAGCTTCGTGACCCTGCAATTCACCTCCGACTTCCAGGAAAAGGATATCGTATTCGGTGGTGACAAGAAGCTGGTCAAAGTTCTTGACGAAATCCAGGAGCTGTTTCCTCTCAACAACGGCATCACCATCCAATCGGAATGCCCGATCGGACTGATCGGCGACGATATCGAGGCTGTCTCAAGAACTAAATCCAAGGAGTATGGAGGCAAGACCATCGTGCCGGTCCGCTGCGAGGGTTTTCGTGGCGTGTCGCAGTCACTAGGTCACCACATTGCCAACGACGCGGTGCGTGACTGGATCTTCGACAAGCTCGAGCCCGACAGCGCACCAAAGTTCGAGCCGACGCCTTACGATGTTGCAATCATCGGCGACTACAATATCGGCGGCGATGCCTGGTCATCGCGAATTCTGCTGGAGGAAATGGGCCTGCGGGTGATCGCGCAGTGGTCCGGCGACGGTTCACTCGCTGAACTCGAGGCAACTCCGAAAGCCAAGCTCAACCTTCTGCATTGCTACCGTTCAATGAACTACATCTCCCGCCACATGGAAGAGAAATTCGGCATCCCCTGGTGCGAATACAACTTCTTCGGACCTTCAAAGATCGCAGAATCGCTGCGGAAGATTGCGGCCTATTTCGACGACAAGATCAAGGAAGGGGCCGAGCGGGTGATTGAAAAGTACCAGCCGCTGGTCAACGCGGTGGTTGCGAAGTATCGCCCGCGCCTGGAGGGCCGAACGGTCATGCTGTATGTCGGCGGGCTTCGTCCGCGTCATGTGATTGGTGCCTACGAAGACCTCGGGATGGAAGTCGTGGGCACCGGATACGAGTTTGGCCACAACGACGATTATCAGCGCACCGCTCAGAACTAC
>NZ_VKHP01000792.1 GCF_010811875.1 Bradyrhizobium uaiense | reverse complement strand
CGCAAATTCATCGCCTTCCTGCGTGAGAAATTTCCGAACTCGCACAGCGAGATCAAGCGTTCGTTCGCCGACGGCGACTACGTGATCCTGCACGTCCACGCCGTGCGCGAGCCCGGCACAAGCGGCAGCGCGGCGCTGGCAGATGCAGCTATTCCCGACACAGCGCTGGCTCGGCCGCAGCCGCTAGTGCATGATGAATTAGGCTTGAACGGCGCTGCGAAGGAACTGTGCTCCCTCTCCCGCTTGCG
>NZ_VKHP01000791.1 GCF_010811875.1 Bradyrhizobium uaiense | reverse complement strand
TGATGTTGAGCAAGTTCAACAACGGATCGGCGCATGCGTCAATTCGCGCCACGGCAAGGCGACAATGCGCCGAGGTGGGTGCTGCGACATGCGAGCGCCGGCACAGGCTTGCTTGACCGATCCGTCATCCCCGCGCAAAGGCTTCGCCTTTGTCGCTGGAGGTACGAGCGGAGCGAGCCTCGAAGGATGCACGGCCACGGTCGGGCCGTCGACCCTTCGAGACGGCCGCTCCGCGGCCTCCTCAGGGT
>NZ_VKHP01000790.1 GCF_010811875.1 Bradyrhizobium uaiense | reverse complement strand
AAGGCCGTGGCCCCAGCGTCGCACCACAATTGAGATTTGTGGTTATGGGTCCCGGCCTTCGCCGGGACGACACCGATCTTTTTGCGACACCGAATTTTTGGCGCCTACGCCTTCTGCTCCGCCAGCAGGTTGAGGTCAAGCGAATTCAAATTCATCAGGTGAATATATATCATATCACCTATCGATTGGAAGAATGGGCGCCGGCACCACAGGATTGGAAGGCAGGGCGACCTAACGCGAAGTGGACA
>NZ_VKHP01000789.1 GCF_010811875.1 Bradyrhizobium uaiense | reverse complement strand
TCGATATCCGAATCGTACGCCGCCTGGATGGTCGACTGACCGCCGATATAGGCGGACATCTTTTTGAGGATGAGCGCGGCGTCATCGCCCTGTGCCTGCGCGCTGCCGGCGAGGATGGCTGCGCAGACGTCGAGATTGTCTTCGACGGCAAGAAGGTGACGGTCCTCGGAAAGCATATCGGCGCCTACGCCCAGGCAGATTTTTCCGGCAGCGTGGACCAACTGATCGACAAGATGCGTTCCGAGTTC
>NZ_VKHP01000788.1 GCF_010811875.1 Bradyrhizobium uaiense | reverse complement strand
GACAGCAAAACCGTTTCCATACCCCGATGCGACGGCTTCAAGTCGCCTCCGCATAATCTCTCCCATGCGCTTAACCCCTTGTGAGAAGATCGGACTACGCCAATAAATGTTTAGGGCTGCCGTCGCACGGGTGACTTCTTTAGCTTCGAGTTCGCAGCGTTGTCGCCAGATATTATCATAATGTCAAAATCGCTAAGTGGGTACGGTCTTCCTCTGTCGATGTTGTTGATGAGAGAGGAGCTGGACGC
>NZ_VKHP01000787.1 GCF_010811875.1 Bradyrhizobium uaiense | reverse complement strand
CAAGCGGAGATGCAACGCGCGGAAGCATCGGGGCCGTGCATCCTTCGAGGCTCGCCCAGCGGCGCAATTGCGCCGCAAGGCTCGCACCTCCAGCGACAAAGGCGGAGCCTTTGCGCGGGGATGACGGAGATAGATTGTTCGTCGCGACTACTACTCCCGCCGCTGCAGCGCCATCAACGTCCCGCTCATGGTGGCCACCAGCGTTTCAATGCCGTCCTGCACGGCATAGGCGCGGCCGTCGCAGACCG
>NZ_VKHP01000786.1 GCF_010811875.1 Bradyrhizobium uaiense | reverse complement strand
CGCCGACGGACCTCCGCAGCGGATATGGGATAAGGGTCAGCAGCATCTCCCCGGCGACGAAGCCTGGCTCATTGGCGAGCAACGTGCCTCAGGGGAGAAGAAATACTATCTCGCCAACCTGCCTGCGGCGACGGATCTGCGCACATTGGCCGCCACTATCAAGGCGCGATGGATCTGCGAACAGGCGCATCAGCAGTTGAAGGAGGAGCTTGGACTTGATCACTTCGAAGGGCGATCATGGCAAGGTC
>NZ_VKHP01000785.1 GCF_010811875.1 Bradyrhizobium uaiense | reverse complement strand
GGGATCGCCTCACGCGGCCATGCGAAGCCGGCGGTGAAGAATTGCGGCAGGCTGGTCGCCAGCAGCAGGATGGTGGCGTTTTCCGGCCGCGTGAACCAGGCGCCGATCGCCTGTCCCATGAAGCTCGGCGCAAGCATCTGGGAGGTCTCGCATGACTGGTTCAGGCTGTGGTGTCTGGCACTGGGCTATTTCGTGCTCGCGGTGATCTCCGCGCTGGTGTTCAAGAGAGGAGCGCAAGATGCCCAACG
>NZ_VKHP01000784.1 GCF_010811875.1 Bradyrhizobium uaiense | reverse complement strand
AGGACGACACTGAATGCATTCACACTCTCTCAGGGTGACGGATCGGATGTTACCTCCTCACCACGAAGGACAACAGTCTCGGCTCCTACGCGCGCTGTCCTCCCCGAGCCTCCCCGTTACTGCCGCGGCGGGCCGGAGGGTGTGATCGACGCCGTCGAGCAGCTTGCGCCGCAGGGCTTCACCGACGTCGATACCATTCTCAACTACGAAGCGCGCGAAGCGATCGTCCGCGGCTATGCCGCCAAGGC
>NZ_VKHP01000783.1 GCF_010811875.1 Bradyrhizobium uaiense | reverse complement strand
TTCTTCAGGTTGTTGGCGGTGGAGGCGATCAGGTCGCTCGGATTGTCGACGACATCGCGGCGACCGTCGCCGTCGCCGTCGACGGCGTAACGCTTGAACGCGGTCGGCATGAACTGGGTCGGGCCGACCGCGCCAAGGTGATGCCGCTGTCGCAATGGGAGCAGCTCGGCGTCAAGCGGCCCAACGGCCAGCAATTCCCGCGGCCGTCCGACAAGGCCTATCTGCTGGCGCCGGCTGGCGCCGAGGGT
>NZ_VKHP01000078.1 GCF_010811875.1 Bradyrhizobium uaiense | reverse complement strand
GCACCCGCTTCAGCGATGGCCGCACCGTGCGGTGGCCGCGCACCAACCAGCGTGCCATCTCGCCGGCGCCGACCACCAGCAGCGTCTCGGCATCCGGCCGCGCCAGATATTTTGCGCCAAGCGCGGAGTCCGCTGCGGTCTTCCAATGGGTGATCTCGGCGGCATCCATCACCGCCAGCGGCTGTCCGTTATTGCCGTCGAACAGCACGCAGACCGCCTGCACCGCCGGCAGCTTGCCGTCCGTAAGGTTGCCCGGAAAGCTGGTGTACAGCTTGGTCATCATGAAGCGGCCGGCATCGACGGCGCTACGCGTCACCAGCTGCTGGCCCTTGTCGTCGCCGAGATAACCGTCGCGGACTGCGATCTTGGGCCGCCGGTGCGCGGCCTCGATCGCCGCGATCAGGATCGGGAAGGTCAGGACGCGGTTGACCTCGTTGTCGTCGACAAAATGCACGTGGTTCTCTCCCAGGGCACGCGCGGCGCGCCAAATAGCCGGTCCGGACTGGATAGCGCGTGGGGAGGGCTAGTCAACCGGACATGCGCCGCTGCGCTGCACTTGCTATCCTGCCCGCCTGATTCTCTCGCAGGTCTTCGCAAGCCGTGGTCGCATTCGTCGTCGCCCTCCTGATCTTCATCCTGTTGAGCGGCGCCGCGCTGGCGACCATGGCGATCCATGTCCGGTTCGCCGACCATCAACGCAGCGACGAGACCAATACCTCGGTACGCCTGGTCGCGACGCTGTTCTTCACCATGCCGTCGCTGCTGCTCGGCCTGATGATGAACAACTCGGCCAATACCTATGTGGCTGTCGACCGCAATTTGCATGTCTTCGCCACCGACCTCATTCTGCTCGACCGCAGCCTGCGGCCGCTGGGTCCCAGCGCCGACGAGCCGCGCAAGCGGCTGCTCGCCTATGTCGAGCAGGTGCTCAAGGATGTTCCGATCTCGCGGGCGAACGAGGTGTCCGAACATCTGCTCGACGAGGTCGGCACCAGCCTCCGCGAGCTGCGGTTCGACGACGAGCAGAAGGTCGCGCTGTGGAACGACGCCCGGTCGCTCTACCGCCAGGCGGTGCAGCAGCGCTGGACCTTTGTCGAGCAGTCCGACGGTTCGTTTCCGTCGCCGCTGATCTGCATCCTGGTCGGGTGGCTGACGCTGATGTTCGCAACCCTGGGCTTTCGCGCGCCGCGCAACGCGGTCGTTATCTCGACCTATGTCGCCGCGGCGGCGCTGGTCGCGGCCGCGATCTATTTGATCCTCGAAATGAGCACGCCGTTCTCCGGCCCGATCCAGCTCTCCGACCGCCCGCTGGTGCGCGCGGCAGAGGAAATCAGGCGATAGAGTGTTTTCGAGCGAAGTGGATGCCGGTTCGCGTGAGGAAAACGCGTCAAACAAGAAGCCGAAGCCCTAGTTTAGCTGCGGTATCGGCGCGCGCCTCCGGCTTTATTCCCCTCGCATTGATCGATGTTCCGGAAATTCTTTCCGCTTCTCCGCGGGAATAGCGGGCGGCTTCGCGCGTCCTACGCATGCAAGCCGTTTGCATTCGAAAGGAGACATCATGAAGACATCGATCTCGTTCGCGCTCGCCACCGCCGTATCGTTTGCGTTCGCATCAACAGCCTTTGCGGCGCCGCCGACCAAGACCGGCACGACGGCGAAGGGCTCCGTCCTCACCGACAGCAAGGGGATGACGCTCTACACCTTTGACAAGGACGCCGACGGCAAGTCGGCCTGCAACGGCCCGTGTGCGACGAACTGGCCGGTGCTGAAGGCGGAAGCCAGCGACAAGGCCGAAGGCGGCTACACCATCATCTCCCGTGACGACGGTTCGAAGCAGTGGGCCTACAAGGGCAAGCCGCTCTATACCTTCGCCAAGGACCAGAAGGCCGGCGACATCACCGGGGACGGCTTCCTTAATGGCGCCTGGCACCTCGCGCAGCCCTGAGGCGACGTCAAAAGGGTTCGCTCTGTCGGGCGGGTTAGCACTGACGTAACCCGCCCTCGCTCGCTAACGACCGCCGCCACCGCCGCCTCCGCCACCTCCGCCTGCGTTCAGCAGGCCTTGATTGTAGCGCGGATCGGACTGTTTCATGTAGGCGGGCGAGATGTCGCGGTTGCGCGCACGGCCCGGATCGGCCTGCGGGACGGGCTGCCCGCATCCTTCCGTGTACAGGAAGAAGCTGCAGGGCGGAACGATGCGCGGCTGAAATGCATGGGCCGCGGTGGTCGTCAGCGCCGTCGTGGCCAGCACCGTGGTTGCCGCGAACGTGGTGGTGCTCGCGACGGTGAACAATGTTGCTGACGAAAATCTCGATCGCATCGACATTGGAAATTCCATCCTTCGGTTCGGCGATACCGGAATGGCCCGCTCGCCGATTGGACGGGGCCGGATGGAAGTGGGTTCGAGAGGGAAATCGCGATTTGGCGATGGGGACACGACAACGTGAAGGCACGAGGGCTCGCGCCCTTTTTTGCCGCGCCGGGCGTTGGGCCGCGCCGGCCGGTCCGACTGCGGCTTCCGAATTACACCTTGCGCTTCAGCGCCATGCCCATGCTGATCCAGCTCACCCCGGCGCAGATCAGGTCGACGCTGAGGAAGATGCCGAGCACGTAAAGGCTGGATACCGGCCAGTGCGCCAGGATCATGGCGCCCAGCACGAGCGTGATCAGGCCTGATATCGCGACCACTCCCCACGGCGCTTCCGAGGTCATGCCGAAGGCGAGGAAGATGCGGACGATGCCGGAGACGACGAGAGCGATGCCGAGGAACAGCGTCAGCGTCGCCGCGGCGAGCAGGGGGTTCTCGAAGGTGATGAAGCCCGCGACGACATAGAGTGCGCCGAGCAGCAGCCAGAACAGGAACTTGCCCCACGATTTGAACTGGAAGGCGTTCACGATCTCGGCGGCGCCCGCGACGATCATCATGGCGCCGACGAACAGCACGCTGACGACGGTGGCGAACAGCACGCTGCCGAAGGCGAGCACGCCGGCGATCAGGTAGATCACGCCCAGGGCGACAATCCAGCCCCATTTGGAGCGAAGGCTGGTAAGCCCGGATCCGAGGCTGTGAGGCGGCGTGGCGGGTGAGCTGGACGTTGTTGACATCGTATCGCTCCCGAATACTGGACCAAACCATGCTACCATAGGTCAAGGCGCGGACAAGGCGGCTTCTTGGTTGGCATCAACTGCATGGTGGCACCCAAGCCGCCGCAACACGTTGATTCAAATCAATCGGTGTGTTGCCGCGCAGCATTCGTTCGACGACGGCCGGTTTGCATCAGACGAAGACTGTCCGGATTGACCCGCAAATTGTCCGGATCGCGCATCCACAGAGGAGGTCGACATGCCTGCCACCCACGACAAGGATCACGTCTACAAGATCCTCGAACTGGTCGGATCATCGGACAAGAGCATCGAGGCGGCGATCGAGAACGCGGTCAGCCGCGCGTCGAAGACGATCCGGGAAATGAAATGGTTCGAGGTGGTGCAGACCCGTGGCCATATCGACGGCGGCAAGGTCGCGCATTACCAGGTGACGCTGCGGGTCGGCTTCACGCTGGAGTAGGCTGGGCGTACGGCCGAGCCGTTGAAGCGAACCTTGTTTCTCCCCGTCGTCATTCCGGGGCGTGCGAAGCACGAACCCGGAATCCATTTGGCCGCACAATGTGTGGTGAAATGGATTCCGGGCTCTCGCTGCGCGAGCCCCGGAATGACGGGAGGCGGAGGGCCGCCCCCGTCACCGCCGCGACAGCGGCGCGGGCGGGGGCGGGGTGGTGGCGCCGGCGGCGAGTGAGCGCTGCACCATCACGGTATCGGACCAGTGGCCGTAGCGGTAGGCGACACCCGGTAAATGGCCGACGCGGGCGAAGCCGAAACGCTCGTGCAGCGCAAGCGATGCGGAATTATCGCTGTCGATGTAGCCGATCATCTGGCGGAAGCCGGTTGCCGCGCAAGTGTCGACCAGCTCCTGCAACAGCCGGCCGCCGACGCCCTTGCCGGTGAAGCGGTGGTGAATATAGATCGAATGCTTCACCGTGTAGCGATAGGCCGGGCGCTTGCGGTACTGGACGACATAGGCGTAGCCGACCACCTCGCCGTCGCACACCGCGACCAGATGGGGCAGGCGGGTGTTGCGCAGGTTCTTGCGGCGGTCGCGCAGGTCGTCGGGCTCCGGCGTGCCGCTGTCGTCGACGCTCTCCTCGATGCCGTGGCGGATGTGGTGGCGATAGATCGACAGCATCGCATCGACGTCGCTGTCGCGCGAAGGACGGACGGTGACCTTGTGATCATTCTCCATTGTGTTGCGTCCGTTCGCCTATTCGGACACGACATAGGTGTAGAAGCGGATGCGGCCGGCCTCGTCGATCTCCTTGTAGATGCCCTGGACCTCGACCTCGAAGCCGGGGAAGGCGTTGAAGCTCGCCTCGAACATCTTGAGATAATCGATCATCGGCTTGCTGCGTTCCGACAGCCGTTCGCCGGGCACGATGGTCGCGATGCCGGGCGGATAGACCACGAACGGCGTCACGGCGATGCGACCGAAGATCTGGTCGATCGGCAGATAGTCGACGTCGTTGCGGATCAGATATTGCGCCGCCTGGCGCGGCGACATCGCGATCTCCGGCAGATGCTCGGGCAGGAATTGCTTGGCCTGCAGCGTGCTGACGCCGCCGTCGCGGAAGAAGCGGTGCATGTCCCCGCAGAGGTCGCGCAGCCGCACCCCGGTGTAGCGCTGCGGGCGGCGGCGGAAGAATTCGGGGATGACGTCCTCGACCAGCGCGTTGTCGTCGTGCAGCTTCTTGAAGGCGACGAGCCCGGACACCAGCGTGCCGGCCTTGCTGGCCTCGACGCCTGGTGTCAGCAGGAACAGCAGGGAGTTGAGGTCGTTCTTCTCGGCGACGATCTGGTTCTCGCGCAGATATTGCGCCACCACGGGCGCGGGGATGCCGTGATCGGCATAGGCGCCGGTGGCGTGATCGAAGCCCGGCGTCAGCAGAGTGAGCTTGTTCGGGTCGGTCATGGCGAAGCCTTCCGTCAGCTCGGGGAAGCCATGCCAGGTCTGGCCCGGACTGAGCTGCCAGTAGGACGGATTGGTCGCGAGCTGATCGGTCGAGATCGTCTCCCAGGCGACGTTGTGCACGCCGCCTTCGCGGGCGACGTCCGGAATCATCACGCGGTCCGGCACGAACGGCTCGAAGAACCAGCGCCGCTCCGCGCGCGTTTCCTTCTCCTCGAACTCGCGTTTGACGGCGCGGATCTTCTTGCGCAGCTCGATGCCGAGCCGGATCGTGTCGTCCCACAAGACTTCGCCGGAGCGGCCCTTCATCATCTGGGCGCCGACGTCGAGCGAGGCGAAGATCGGGTAGAACGGCGAGGTCGAGGCGTGCTGCATGAAGCTTTCGTTGAAGCGGCGGTGCTCGACCCGGCGCTTCTGGCCCTTGATGTGGCGGTCGCGGATGTGGATCTGCGAGGCCTGCGAGAAGCTCGCGAGCTGCTTGTGGGTCGATTGCGTCGCGATGATGCCGGGCGCCTCGGGGCCGAGATTGGCGAGCCCCATCGCGAACCGGCCGGCATAGATCGGGTGGAACTTCATGAAGCCCGCCCAGGCCTCGTCGAACAGGATGTAGTCGCAGAGATGGCCGATCCGCTTCAGGATCATTTCGGCGGAGTGGATGGTGCCGTCATAGGTGCACTGCTCGACCACGGCGACGCGGAACGGGCGCTCCTTCTTCCAGGCGTTCTCGTCCTTGACCAGCGGGTGCTTGCGGATGTGGTCACGCAGTGCGCCCTCATCGAGCAGGTCCCAGCGCATCGGGCCGATCAGGCCCCAGGCGTTGCGCACGGTCGGCACATAGACCGGGATGCCGCCGCCGATCAGCAGCGCGCCGTGATGGGCCGCCTTGTGATTGTTGCGGTCGAACAGCACGAGGTCGCCATCGGTGACCAGCGAGCCGAGCGCAACCTTGTTGGAGGTCGAGGTGCCGTTGAGCACGAAATAGGTCTTCTCGGCGCCGAAAATCTTCGCCGCTTCCTTCTGCGCCCGCAGCGCCGGCCCCTCATGGGTGAGGAGGTCGCCGAGGTCGAGCACGGAATTGTCGAGGTCGTCGCGGAACACGGCTTCGCCGAGATGCTCGACGAACACCCGGCCGATCGGGCTGCGGCTGTAGAACACGCCGCCATTGTGGCCCGGGCAGGTCCAGAGCTGGTTGCCTTCCTCGGCATAGTCGACCAGCGCGCCGAAGAACGGCGTCTTCAGGTTCTCGGCATATTGCTTCAGCCTGGAGATCAGGTTCTTGGCGATGAAGGACGGGGTTTCCTCGGAGAGGAACACGTAGCCGTCGATGAAATCGAGCACCTCGACCGGCAGGTCCTCGAACCGCTTGCGCCGGATCAGCAGCAGGATCGGGAAGTCCAGCCCCCGCCGGCGCATCAGGTTGATCAGCGCCGCGGTCTTGCCCTCAAGACCCTTCTTGCCCCAGTCGACCACCATGCAGCCGATCGCAGCATCCGTCTGCACCGCGATCTCGGCATCTTCCAGCTTGCGGGCGCGGACCACCTCGAAGCCGGAACGCTCGATTTCGGCGATGATCTGGTTGAATCGGATGCCTTCGAGGTCGTCGGCCTCGAAAACCGGCGCGGCGAACAGGAAGTTGAAGCGTTTGAAATAGTCCATGCGTGTCCCCGAACTGGTCCGGCGCTGACGTGTCGGCACAATTCATGACAAACAGATGACAATGGGGAGCGCAACGCATCGAATTGGCTTTTTGGAGCCTCGGCCCTCACGGCGCGGCCTCTGCGAACATCCAGATCGAACCGAGGGCAAGCGACAAGCGCGGCCCAAAGGCGCAGCCCGGACGAGCGACAACGACATCCGGGCCCGGCCTTTCCCCCGCATATCGCTTTCGCGCATGCGGGCCGCAAGCTCGCTCAGTAGACCAGGCTCGTCCCCGGCGGCTTCTCCAGCGCCGCCGCCAGCGAGCGATATTCCTCGCAGTCGGTCCCGCAGATCGCGGCGATCCGGCTCAGGTGATACTGCGCGGCATCGCGGTTGCCTTGTTCGATCTGCCACAGGCCGTAATAGTTCCAGGTCAGGACATGGTTCGGATCAGCCTTCAGCGCGCGCTCGTACCAGACCTGCGACTGCTTGTAGTCGCCGAGCTTGCGATAGGAGTAGCCGATCAGATTGGCGACGTTCGGATGATCGTCGCGGCCGAGCGCATGCAGCTGATCGATAGCGGCGGCGTAGTCGTTGCGTTCGTAGATCGTCGCATAGGCCGCGCGATAGCTATCGCGGAAGGCCGGATCATCGAAGCCGGATTGCTTGATCGGCTTCTTCACCCTGTGCGTGGTCTTTCTGTCCTTCTGCTGGGGATAGGCCGGCGCGGGGGTGCTATAGCTCGACCCATAGAGTTCTCCGCCGCCTGCTCCTCCGCCGCCACCACCGCCTCCGCCGGCGGCGAGGGCGGCCTGGTGTGGGGACAGGATGATCGGCGCTGTCAGAACTGCCGCAAGCATTGCGAGCTTCATCGATGACTTGATCATGCGCACCTCCCGAGTAGACATGGACAGTCGTTAGTCTGAAGCACTAACTCCCGGTCGCGGGAGACATTCCGCGCGTTCTGAAAAATTGTTGCCGATGCGGCAATCGCACTGTCGCTTCCGGACCTCGAGCTTGCGCGTGTGCGCCGTTTTGTTCGCGCTATCGAACGATGGAGCCGAAAACTAACATCGATGTTAGAATCGCAAGCATATCTTCAGTGTCTGTCTGGCGCGCAGCGACAAGGACAAGCGATGGTGAAAACGGACCTCGCCGAGATCTACCGGAACTACGTCACCTGTCTGAACCGGCAGGACTGGCCCCAGCTTGGCCAATTCGTCGGCGACGACGTGTCCTACAACGGCCGGCGGCTCGGGCTGTCAGGCTATCGTGCGATGCTGGAGCAGGATTTCCGCGACATCCCCGACCTTCGCTTTGACGTCGTGCTGTTGATTGCGGATGCGTCACGTGTCGCGAGCCGGCTGGCGTTCGACTGTTCGCCGAAGGGAAGTTTCCTCGGCCTCGATGTCGATGGCAGGCGCGTCTCGTTTACCGAGAACGTGTTCTATGAATTCCGTGACGGCAAGATCGTGGAGGTCTGGTCAGTGATCGATAAGTTGGCGATCGAGGCGCAACTGTAAGCGACGACTCGCGCGGCGCTATTTCTGCTCCAGGTGCCAGGCGCCGTCCCAATCCGCCGCCGGCGGATTCTGCCTGAAGCTCGCGACGCGCGCTTTCATGGCGATCGACGGGCCGTCGCCCGGCGCCGCAGCCAGCGCCGCGGCGAAGGCTTGCTCGGCGTCGTCCCAGCGCTGCGCACGATAGGCGGCGAGACCGTCCGCATAATGCTGCCGCAACTCGGCCTGCGCCGGCGTCAGTTCGTCCTTCTTGCCGATGATCTCGAACACGGCGACCGGCTGGGTCTGGCCGACGACGACGAGGCGGTCGATCTCGCGCAGCTCGATGGACGCGGCGCAGGCGCTGGCGGTGGCCTCCGAGATCAGGCTGCGGCTGCCGTAGAACTTGTTGGCGCCCTCCAGCCGCGAGGCGAGGTTCACGGTATCGCCGAGCACGGTGTAGCTCATCATGAATTCGGAGCCGATGCTGCCGACCAGCGCCTCGCCGGTGGCGATCCCGATCCTGATGTCGCAGTCGGCCGGGATCGCGCGCACGCCGAGCAGCTCGGGCAGATCCTTGCGCAGCTGGTTGACCTGGCCGATCATGTCGATGGCGGCAAGCGCCGCCAGATGGGTCTGCTCGGCCTCCTCGACGAAGGGGGGACCCCAATAGGCCATGATGGCGTCGCCGATGTATTTGTCGATGATGCCGCGATGCGCATGGACCGGCGCGGACATGGTCGACAGATAGAGGTTCATGATCTTGACGAGGCCGCGCGGCGTCACGCCTTCGCTCAGGCTGGTGAAGCCCTTCATGTCGCAAAACATCACCGTCATGATCCGGCGCTGTCCTTCGGTGGCGGCGACCGCCGGCTGCTCGAGCAGTCCCTCGGCGATCCGCGGATTGATGTAGCGGCCGAACGTCTCGCGGATGCGCTGGTTGTGCCGCAGCGTCTCGATCATGCGGTTGAAGGCGGCGGAGAGCTGCCCGATCTCGTCCTGGGTCGTGATGGCGATGGCGCCGTCGAGGCGGCCCGCCTCGACCTCGCGGGTGCTCTCCAGCAGCCGCATCACCGGGCGCGTGATGCCGCTGCCGACCAGCATTGCGAACACGAAGCCGAGGATCGCGGCGATCGCGGTCACGATGCCGGAGATGATGATCGCCCGTTGCTGGGCACTCATCACCTTCGCCGAGGCCGAGGCGACCTGGGCCAGCATGTCGGCGCGGATGCCTTCGATCTTGTTGCTGAAGTCGTCGCGCAGGACGTCGGCGCGGAGCGTGGTCGCTTTTGCGGCCGCGAACTCCTGAGCATCGAGTTGCTCGAGCAGTGTCTTGTTCTCGGCGTTCAGGCGCATCAGGAGGTCGTTGACGGCATTGTCGATGCGGTCATCGAGCCGCCCGAGGGCGGCGTTGTCGGATGGCGTCGACGGATCGCCGATGATCGCATCGATCAGCACGCGGGCGGCGTCGGCCTCGCGCTTGATCGCCGGCTCGATCTCGTCGAAGGTCTTGCGCGCCGCCGCGTAGCCGCCGTCTTCGCCCGGCGCCTGCATCTTGGCCATCATCATCCGGCGCATCGCCAAGGACCGCTCCAGCGAGCGGATGTTGACGCGGGCGAGATGGCCGTAGGCGGGGATATAGCGATTGGTGAGCTCGTCCAGGAGATGGCCGACCTGGCCTGCCATCACCATGGACAGCAGCGAGGTGATCACCGCGAGGACGATCAGTCCTGCGGCGATGCCGACGATCCTCTGCCTGATCGAATTCCGAAACATGCCGAGCCCCGCCGCAGCTGCATTGAGCGGGTCACCCCCGCTGTGGCGGCGCACCAGCTAATAGAGTTCCGCGGCCCGCGGTGCAAGCGACCGGCTCCTGCCATCCCGTGGCATGGCGGGGCGGCTAGCGGATGCCCTCGTAGACCATCAGGCCGCGCGCGATCGCGAGCTTGCGCAGGGTCCGCGGGACGAGCCGTTCCTGGGGATGCAGATAACGCCACGAGGTCAGCACGAGGTCGTGCAGCCGGGTGACGTCGTCCTCGAACGGGGCCAGCAGGCCGGTGAGGCTCGCCGGCATATGGACGCGGGCGGTGAAGGGCAGCAGCAGCAATTCAAGGTGCGCCTTGG
Organism: Bradyrhizobium uaiense; assembly: GCF_010811875.1. Taxonomy (GTDB): domain Bacteria; phylum Pseudomonadota; class Alphaproteobacteria; order Rhizobiales; family Xanthobacteraceae; genus Bradyrhizobium; species Bradyrhizobium uaiense. The sequence goes on along the minus strand of NZ_VKHP01000078.1, from coordinate 24,256 downwards.
AGCCGGTTTCGGTCGTGGCGGTGATGCCGGCGATGGCCGGCAGGGTCTCTTCGACGACGCAGGTGATGATGTCTTCGATCTCGCCGCGGCTTTCGCCGCTGAACAGGGCCGAGAAGCTGCGGTTCTTGAGGTCGCAGCCGAGCAGGGCGGAGGTCCGGGTGCCGGCGACGCGGAAGGGAAAGCGGGTCTCGCCGTCATAGGACAGCACGAAGATGTCGGACAGCAACTCGCGCACCGCGGACGGCTCGAACTCACTCCGGTCAGGTGCACGTGCGGCGCCGCGCTTCGCATTCCAATAGGCGAAGAAGTCGCGGCTGGAGCTGTGTTTCATCTAAAGAACCTTGCCCGGCGCCGGTCTCGGCGGGACACTTCTGTCCCGGTTTTGCTCAGGCGCCTTCCCTTCTCTGTTGTGCAGGGAAGGCTGTGCAGCGTCCATGCCGTGGCCGCGGTTTGGGCGGCTTATCGGCAGCTTTGTGTTGTTAACGTAAATTTAACTATGTCCTTGGCGCCGGCGCGGGGTCCGAATAGGGTCCAGGCGTTCCCGTTCACGTCGGCTGCCCCAAGCGCCGGCGCGGTTGGTACACAGGTGGCTTCAAACAGTTTGGTCATCGTGCGGGGAGGGGTGGGGATGGTCTCCCGGTCCTCCTGGGGCACGACAAGACCAGCCGATCAGGGAGGGCGTTCTCAGCGCCCTCCCTTTTCTTTCTGTCGATTCCGGCGCCGCGCGACGCCGGCTGTCCGATTTCGGGATTGTGCACTTGCACAGCGGTGCGAAAGCCGCCTATCTCTGATTCACAGCCGTATTCGAGGTCGCTGACCCCCTTGGACTCCCATCCTGAATCCCCGCTCGCGCCGCCGCCGGAGGCGCCACGCGAGCCGATCCTGACCTTGCCGCCGGCGCTCACCGCCTACGTCGTGCTGATCGCGGTGATCCATCTGCGGGTGCTGCTGCCACCGGAGATGGAGAACTGGACCATCGACGTCTTCGGCTTCATCCCGAAGCGCTACGATTCGACGCTGCTCGACATCACCTTTCCGGGCGGGGACGGTGCCAAGGTCTGGACCTTCGTCACCTATTCGCTGCTGCACGCCAACCTCACCCATATCGGCTTCAACGTGCTGTGGCTGTTGCCGTTCGGCAGTGCGCTGGCACGCCGCTTCGGCGCGGTTCGCTTCTTTGTCTTCATGGCGGTGACGGCGGCCGCCGGTGCGCTCGCACATCTGTTGACCCATGAGCACGCGATCGCGCCGATGATCGGCGCTTCGGCTTCGGTGTCGGGGACGATGGCGGCGGCGATCCGCTTCGCCTTCGTGAAGGGCAGCTTCCTGTCGTTCAACCGGGGCGACGCCGAGGCGGCCGCCAAGGTGCCTGCGCTGTCGCTGTGGCGGGCGCTGCGCAACGGACGGGTGCTCGGCTTCCTGGCGATCTGGTTCGGCGTCAATATCCTGTTCGGCGCCACGTCGCTGTCGCTCGGCGGTGAGGACACGATCGTCGCCTGGCAGGCTCATATCGGCGGCTTCCTCGCCGGGTTGCTGCTGTTCTCGTTGTTCGATCCGATCCGGCGCACGCGGGACGATGCTGCAGATGCGTCATCGGTCGATCAGTCGGGGCGCGTCTGATCGCCGCTTGCGGCTCGGTTCGAATTCCTCCATCATCTTTGCGACGCAGAAACAAAGCGGGCCGACAAAATCGAGCCCAGCTACTGACCGCGCCCCGGAACCGAAATCGGCGCGGAACTGTTGATTGAAGACTCTGGCGAACAGGCTCGGCTCCGCTCAAGCGGGGCACGAACGGATTCAGGGAGGCCGACAATGACGGTACGTTCCATTCTCGATGCAAAGGGCCATCAGGTCATGAGCGTCGCGCCCGACGCGAAGCTCTCGGCCGCGGTCAAGCTGCTCGGCGAACGCAAGATCGGTGCGGTGCTGGTGATGGAGCAGGGCCGCATGGAAGGCATCCTGTCGGAGCGCGACATCGTGCGCGTGCTCAGCGAACGCGGCGCGGGCGCGCTGGACGAACCGGTCAGCGCGGTCATGACCAAGAAAGTCGTGAGCTGTCGCGAGACCGATACGGTCAGCGGCATCATGGAGATGATGACCACGGGAAAATTCCGCCACCTTCCTGTCGTCGAGGACGGCAAGGTGGTCGGGCTGATCTCGATCGGCGACATCGTCAAGCGCCGCGTGCAGGAATATGAGCGCGAGCAGGAGGCGCTGCGCGACTACATCAAGACCGCCTGAGCGCTACTTTCCGGCGGTGCCTGCGCCGGTCGACGGCGGCGCCAGGACATCGATCGCTTCCTCGATCGCGCCGATGGCGCGTTCGGCCGCGCGGATGCCGTGTGCGATCAGGTCGTCGGCGCGGTGGAAGTCGAACCAGCCGATCTGACCGACCCGCGGCGAGATCAGCATATCAGGCGGATCGCCGGCGAGGCGTGCGCGGGTGATGCGGTCCTGCATGATATTGAAGGCGTCGACCATGACGCTGGAGATTCCGGGCCGGCTGGCGCTGCCGAAAAACTCCCGCTTCACGGTGCGTTCGGCGGAGAAGAAGCGGCCGAACCGGCGCTTCGGTGGCTCCGGCTCGATCTCCGCCTCGGCGGTCACCGCGACCGTCACCTCGGGCGCGGCCGACGGGCCGTGATTGTAGATCGTGGTCGAGTGCGCGAATACGTCGCTTGAGAGGTTCGCCGCAATGACGATCTCGGCGCCGAGCGCGCGCGCGGCCGAAACCGGCACCGGGTTGACCAGCGCGCCGTCGACCAGCCAGCGGTCGCCGATCAGCACCGGCGCGAAGATGCCGGGCAGGGCGTAGGAGGCGCGCATGGCGTCGACCACGCGACCCTGGGTCAGCCAGATCTCGTGCCCGGTGCGGACTTCGGTTGCGACGCTGGCGAACTTGACGGTGAGGTCCTCGATCATGACCTGGCCCAGCGCCGCCTCGATCTCGGCGGCGAGCTTGGCGCCGCGGATCAGGCCGGAGCCGTTGAGGCGGATGTCGAGGTAGCCGAGCACGCTGCGCGGCTGCAGGCTGCGGGCCCACTGTTCCAGCTTGTCGATATGGCCGGCCGCATAGGCGCCGCCGACCACGGACCCGATCGAGGTGCCGACGACGACATTGGGGACGATGCCATGGGCGAGCAGGGTCTTGATGATGCCGATATGGGCAAAGCCGCGCGCCGCGCCGCCGCCGAGCGCAAGCCCGATCACCGGCCGGCGAACCGGTCCAAGTCCTACCTTGTCGGGGCCGTCGGAGCTCTTGTGGCCTCGGCCCATCCAGCTATCCAACACGACAAATCTCCTGCCAGCGCGAGACTAGGCCGCGCGGCATGGCTGCGCCAGCGTCGTCCGTCTTCATGGTTATTCCGAACAGGCATGATTCATGCCCGGCTGGACCGCGGTAGGCAGGGAATGTGACTGGACCGCGACGATATGGCTAACATCGGCTTGATCGGCTGGTTCCAAAGAGGGGGACGGCGCCGTCCGGATTGTGACAAAGCCTTGGACGCCCCTTGCACGAAGGCTTGAATTTGCCGCGTTTTCGTTGAAAAGCATTGACATGACTACGAGGGGCAACGGCATCGGCGGATGCGGGCGGGGCATGCGGCTCCTTCCGCTATTGGCGCTTGCGGCATTTTTGCTCGCGATGGTCCCCGGTTCCGTGTCGGCGCAGTTTTTCAGCGACCGGCCGCCGCCGATCCCGCCCGCCTCGGTGCCGGATGTACCGTCCGGCCCGGCTCTCAATCTGGCGCCACCGTCCGGGGCCGGTTCCGGGCCCGTTCTGCCCGGTCCGCTGACCCAACCGACCATCGTCCAGCCATCCATTGCGACCGTGCCTCCGGTGACGCCGCCTGCCGGCTCCCCGACCGCCGGGCAGGCGGTGCTCTCGCTGACGGCGCGCTACGGCAAGGACCTGCCGGTCATCAATGCCGGGCTGGTGTGGCGGGTGTTCGCCGACAAGCCGGACGACAACGGCACCTACAAGCTGGTCCGCGAGGAGCGCGGGGCGACGCCGAACGTCGTGCTGCCGCCCGGCAATTACGTCGTCCATGTCGCGCTCGGTCTCGTCAGCGCGGTGCGTGCCGTCAGCCTGAAGTCGGAGACCGACCGCGAGTCGTTCGTGCTGCCGGCCGGCGGCCTGCGGATCGAAGGCCGGGTCGGCTCCAGCAAGATCCCGGCCAACCAGATCTCGTTCGCGATCTACAAGGGCAGCCAGTTCGACGGCTCGGACCGCGGCCCATTGGTGCCCAACGTCTCCGCCGGCGATGTCGCGCTGCTGCCCGAGGGCACCTACTACATCGTTTCCAACTATGGTGACGCCAACTCGGTGGTGCGCTCCGACATTCGCGTCGCGGCGGGCAAGCTGACCGACGTCACCGTCACGCATCGCGCGGCCGTCATCACGCTGAAGCTGGTCAGCGAGAAGGGCGGCGAGGCGCTCGCCAACACCGCATGGTCGGTGATTACGCCGGGCGGCGACGTGATCAAGGAATCGATCGGCGCGTTCCCGCGCGTCGTGCTCTCGGAAGGCGAATATCGTGCAATCGCCAAGAACGAGGGCAAGGTGTTCGAGCGTCCCTTCAACGTCGTCAACGGCGTCGATGGCGAAGTCGAGGTCGTGGCGCGCTGACGCCTGACCGCGCTGCATTTCATGCAACTGTCATAGTTTCTAACGCGAACTAACCATCGCGCGAATTTGAGCTGTCACAATCGCTGGCGGCGACGCGCAGCATCGCTATTTTTACATGGCGTTAAGCCGCGGCATGACTTGGATGCCACGGGGACCGCGGCGCGATGGGGTCACGTTGATGCGTCATCGCGCTTTGGCTTTTTGTTTGAGCATGATCCTTTCGGAAAACCGCTTCGCACATTTTCCGGATCATGCTCTGGCGTTTGCGTGAACGGGGCGTGCCATGGTCATGGCCAACAAGAATTCAGCTAAGACATCGGCCAAGTTCAATTCCGAGATGTTCGCCGACGTTCCGGTTCTGCAACGCAAGTGGCAGGCCGCGGTTCGCCCCGGCGAGAAGCTGCCGCACTATGAAGACGTGATGCTCGGCAGTCTCGGCCGGCTCGCCGATCATATCGTGCTGCTGCGGAACGTCGACGGCGTGCTCAGCGTCTCGCACGCCGGCCGCTATGTCCAGACCTGGCTGAACGACGAGCGCTGGGACATTCCGCTCAACGCGCTGCCGCCGGACTGCGCTACCGCGTTGACCGAAGCCGCCGCAAACGCGCGCGAGAACTGCCGGCCCTATCTCGCATCGGCGCATTGCGTGCGCGACGGGCTGGTGCGGACCTTCGACGTGCTGGCGCTGCCGACGCGGTCGCGCTGGGGCGGCATCCTGGTCGGCGTCTACGTCAATGAGCGCAATGCGCAGTACAATCTGCTCGATACGATTTTCTCGGCCACCGACGAGGGGGTGCTGTCGCTCGCCGCGATCCGCGATGCGCGGGGCGAGCCGGCCGATTTCCAGGTCGTGCATCTCAACCAGGGGGCTGCAAAGCTGCTGATGCGGCCCGCAACCGAATTGCTGTGGCGCCGGCTCAGCGCCGGCGGCAATCCGCTTGCGGCGCCGGCGGTGATGGACCGCCTGCTCGGATTCGTCGGAAGCGGTCCGGGCGGCCAGTTCGAGATCGACAGCGGCGATCGCTGCCTGCGGCTCGGCGTCACTGCGTTCGGCGACATGCTGTCGCTGACCGTCTCCGACGTCACCGCGCTGAAGCAGCGCGAGGTGTCGTTCCGCCTGCTGTTCGAGAACAACCCGATGCCGATGTGGGTGTTCGACGCCGGCACGATGGAATTCCTCAGCGTCAACGATGCCGCCGTTCAGCATTATGGATACAGCCGGGAGAGATTTCTCGGCATGACGCTGCGCGAGATCTGGCCGGTCGACGAGTGGAGCATGCACAGTGCCGCCTTGCGCGACATCGGCGACGTCTATCAATCGAGCCGCGACTGGCGGCACATCAAGGCCGATGGCACCGAGATCCATGTGCTGACCTTCGGACGCAAGGTGATGTTCGAGGGCAGCGACGGCTATCTGGTCGCGGTGGTCGACATCACCGAGCGTCGCGCCGCCGAAGCGCGGATCGCCCACATGGCGCACCACGACGGTCTCACCAACCTGCCGAACCGCGACTTCTATCAGCAGCGCCTGAGCGAGGCGCTGGAGCGGGGCCGAAACGGCAACAAGCGCGTCGCGGTGATGTGCGTCGACCTCGACCTGTTCAAGAACGTCAACGATTCGTTCGGACATCCGATGGGCGACCGGCTGCTCAAGCTGGTGGCGGAGCGGTTGCGCGAGGTGGTCCGCGACGACGACGTGGCGGCCCGCCTCGGCGGCGACGAGTTTGCGATCGTGCTTGCCGCCGACGTTTCGCCGAACGAGGCGAGCGCTTTCGCCGAACGGCTGATCGATGCGCTGAGCGCGCCCTACAACATCGACGGGCTCGAAGTCGTGGTCGGCGCCAGCGTCGGGATTGCGCTGTCGCCGGGCGACGGCACGTCGTCAGAAGAATTGATGCGCAACGCCGACATGGCGCTGTACCGCGCCAAGTCCGACGGCGGCGGCGTGCATCACTTCTTCGAACCGGAGATGGATCAGCAGGCGCAGAAGCGCCGCGACATGGAACGCGATCTGCGCGCGGCCTTCAGCAACCGCGAGTTCGAGCTGCACTACCAGCCGCTGGTCGATATCGCCGCCGACCGCATCTCAGGCTTCGAGTCGCTGCTGCGCTGGCGGCATCCGCAGAAGGGCATGGTTTCGCCCGCGGAGTTCATCCCGGTCGCCGAGGACATCGGCCTGATCGTCGCGCTCGGCGAATGGGTGCTGCGCGAGGCCTGCGCCGAGGCGATGAAGTGGCCTGCCGACGTCAAGGTCGCCGTCAATCTGTCGCCGGTCCAGTTCCGTAGCCGCAATCTGGTTCAGGCCGTGATCTCGGCGCTGGCGCATTCGGGCCTGCCGGCGCGCCGGCTCGAGCTCGAGATCACCGAATCGGTGTTTCTGGCGGAGACCGAGGCCAATCTCGCCATCCTGCATCAGCTGCGCGAGCTCGGCGTCAGCATCTCGATGGACGATTTCGGCACCGGCTATTCCAGCCTGAGCTATCTGCGCAGCTTCCCGTTCGACAAGATCAAGATCGACCGCTCCTTCGTGAAGGATCTGGCGCGGCGCTCGGACTGCGTCGCGATCGTGCGTGCGATCTCCGGCCTCGGCCGCAGCCTCAAGATCACCACGACCGCGGAAGGCGTCGAGACGACGGACCAGCTCGACTGGCTGCGCGCCGAGGGCTGCAACGAGGTGCAGGGATTCCTGTTCAGTGCCGCGAGGCCGGGGCACGAGATCGCAGCCTTGCTGAGCGGCTTTGCGGAGCGCGCGTCGAAGGCGGCCTAGTCCGTCTCGCTCGGGCTTGACCCGGGGCATTGCACCGTTGCCGTTGCCGGGCAATGTCGGACCAGCGCGTCGCCGAGCGGGCGACCTGCCGGCTGTCAGCGGTCCAGCGGATATTGCCCGCGCTGACATCCGCTCTCGCTTCAATTCCCGCAGCGTATCTGAGCGCCAGCATTCCCGAGCCGGCCCGAATCGCAGCGTGGCCGTTTAGTAACATCCAGCCAAAAAGCACCTCTATGCGCTGGGTGAGAAGGCGCAGTGCGCGGGCTGAGAAGACGTGCGCTCGAAAGCCTGCGACATGAGGAGCGGAGTTTGCGTCGGGCGCCATCGTACCGCTTGAAATCAATTTGCAGCAGTCATTTCGCAGGGGCCGCCGACGATCGGCCTGGATTCAGGGTGGCGCCGTGGGGCGGACGAACCAATGCATGGAAATCAATTTATGCGGGCGGCCGGCACAGTGAGAGACAAGTTTTGGCTCGCGGCGGCGCTGGTCGTCGCGGTCTGTCTCGGGACGGTAACCGCGGCGCAAGCGCAGTTCGTCGTCACCACCACCGCCGACAGCGGTCCGGGCTCGCTGCGCGATGCCATCAATCAGGCTAACGTTGCAGGTGGGACGATCACGTTCAACCTGCCTGCCAACTCGACCATTGCAACCAGCACCGCCAATGGCGCGCTGCCGCCCATCAATAACAACGTCACGATCGATGGCTCGGGATCGAGCGGCCTCGTCATCAGCGGCGGCAACGCCAATCGCGTGTTCTTCGTGCTCTCAGGCACGGTTGCGATTTCGAACCTCACGATTGCCAATGGCAGTGCCCAGGGCGGTGCCGGCGGCGCATCCAGCGCCGCCCCCGGCGGCGGTGGTCTGGGCGCCGGTGGTGCGATCTTTGTCAACGCCGGCTCGACGACCGTCAGCAACGTGACGTTCAGCAACAACACCGCCACGGGCGGCGCCGCTGGCGGTGCTGTGGCGCATAACGGTACACCCGGCGGCGGTGGCGGCGGTGGTCTGGGCGGCAGTGGCGGGGTCGGCGGTCAGGATGCCGGTGGCGGTGGCGGCGGTTTCAGCGGTGGCGGCGGTGGCGCCGGCGGATCCAATAACGGATCGACATTCCTGAACAGCGGTGCCGGCGGCAGCGGGACCGGTGGTGGCGGTGGTAACGGAAGTGACGGAACGAACGGCGGCGCGGGCCAAAATGGCATCAACGGCGGTACTGGCGGTGCAGGAAGGACGGGTGCTGCAGGATTCTCGACCGGCGGCGGCGGTGGCGGCGGCGGCATCACCGGTGGCAACGGTGGCAACGGCAGCACCTCGAATGTCAACGGCGGCGGCGGCGGCGGCGGCGGCGGATTGGCCGGCGGTGCCGGCGGCGCCGGCGGTTCGCAGCCGGGCAGTCCGAACGGAACGAACGGCACGCTAGGCGGCGGTGGTGGCGGCGCGGCCGCCAATAGCTCCACGGCCGGCAATGGCGGCGATTTCGGTGGCGGCGGCGGTGGTGTCAACTTCGGTAGCGCAGGATCCGGCGGCTACGGTGGCGGCGGCGGCGGCAGCGGTTACGCCGCCGCGTCGGCCGGCAACGGCGGCTTTGGCGGCGGCGGCGGGGCCGGCACCGGCAACAGTGCTGCCGGATCCGGCGGCGTCGGCGGTGGAAATGGCGGGGCCGGCAGCGCCGGCGGTGGCGCCGCTTTCGGCGGCGCTGTGTTCGTCCGCGCCGGCGCCTCGCTGACCGTGGGTGACGGCACATTCGGGAGCAGCGTCGTCACCGGAGGCGCGGGCGCCAACTCGGGCGCGGCGGCCGGCTCGGACCTGTTTCTGACCAGTGGAACGACGACTACGTTCAATCCGACCGGCACGCTCACACTTGGCGGCACGATTGCCGACGACAGCGCCGCGAGCCTTCCGACGGGCCAGGGTTATACCGGCGGCACCGGCGCCGGCGCGGCGGTCGCCATCTCGGGCGGCACGGTCATCATGACCGGCGCGAATACTTATTCCGCCGGCACCACGATCAACAGCGGCACCTTGCAGCTCGGCAACGGCGGCACGACGGGTTCGATCATCGGCGACGTCGCCAACAATGGCAAGCTCGCATTCGATCGCTCGAACACCATCGCGTTCAGCGGCACGATCAGCGGCAACGGCAAGGTGGCGCAGATCGGCAGCGGCACGCTCGGCCTCTCGGCTGCCAATACCTACTCGGGCGGCACGACGCTGTCGGCTGGCATCACCCAGGTCAACGCATCCTCGACCGGCGCCGCGGGCGCGGTCACTTCAGGGCCGCTCGGCACCGGTGTCGTGACGTTCGATGGCGGTACGCTGCAGGCAGGTGGCGCCTACACCATCGCCAATACGGCGGCGATCAACACCACCGGTGGCACGATCGACGCCAACGGATTTGCTTTCACCTACTCCGGCGTCATCGGTAACGGCAACGGCACCACCGGCGGTCTGACGATCGCCAATACCGGCGGCAACGCCGGCGGATCCGTGACGCTGGCCAATACGGAGACCTATACCGGCCGGACAACCATCAACAGCGCGGCGACGTTGAACCTTGGCGTCGGCAATGCGATCGCGGCGTCGAGCGGTGTTGTCGTCAACGGGACCCTCAATCTCGGTGGTTCCGATCAACAGATCGCAGTGCTGAGCGGCACCGGTAACGTGACGAACGTCACCAACTCGAATGTCCTGACCATCGTGGGCGGTACCGCCTCGACCTTCTCGGGCACAATCACCGACGGCAGCGGCAAGACCGGGCTCTCGCTCGTCAACGCGAACACGGCGCTGACGCTGAGTGGCGCCAACACCTACTCCGGAAATACGACCGTCGGCGATGGCGTGAACGCCAGCTCGCTGATCGGCGGTGCGATGAACGCGTTCAGCGCCAATTCATCGGTGACGGTGAAGGCCGCCAGCAATCTCGATCTCGGTGGCTTCAACCAGCATATCGCGGGGCTGTCCGGCAGCGGCATCGTCACCAACAACGGTGCGGCGGCGGTGCTGACGGTCAACAACCAGGGCGGCAGCGCGACGACGTTCGATGGCATTATCAAGGACGGCACCGGCTCGACGGGACTGACGCTCAGCGGCAGCCAGACCAAGCTGACGCTGACCGGCACCAACACATACTCCGGTGGGACGACGATCAATGCGGGCACTCTGGCGCTGTCGGGAGCCGGCGCGATCGCAGCATCGAGCGCGGTCAATCTCGCGACCGGAGCGACCTTCGACATCTCGCAGACCTCTGCCGGCGCGTCGATCACAGCGCTCGGCAATACCGCTACGGGTCAGACGGGGACGGTGTCGCTCGGCGCCCGGACGCTGACCATCACGACGGGTTCGACGTCATTCGCGGGCGTGATCCAGGACGGCGGTATCCAGAATGATGGCGGCGGTGCGCTGAAGATCAACGGAGGGGCGCTGACGCTGACCGGTGCAAACACCTACACCGGCGGAACGCAGGTCTGTAATTGTGCGACCCTGCAGCTCGGCAATGGCAACGGGACCGGTTCGATTGTCGGCAACGTGACGCTTGGCGGAACACTCATCTTCGATCGCAACAACACCTACCAGTTCGACGGCACCATTTCCGATGGCGGCGGTGGCAAGGTCGTACAGGCCGGCAGCGGCACGACGATCCTGACCGCGTCCAATACATATACGGGCGGCACCACGCTGTCGCAGGGAACGCTGGTGGTCCGGGGCGCGTCCGTCTTCACCAATGTCAATATTCCCTCGACCCAGACGGCCTCGGCGATCGGTCTGGGGACGCTGACGTTCAACGGCGGCACGCTTGCGGCCGGTCCCTTGCTCGATCGTTCTTTTGCCAACGGCGTCGAGATCACCGCCAGGGGCGGCACGATCGACGATGCCGGCGGCCTCATTCGCTTGTTCGGCACGATCTCGGATGCGGCCTCGTCGCGAGGCGGCACGCTGACATTGATGAGCAGCAATCCGCGTGCTTTCGCGGAGGGCATTTTGCTGGGCGGCGTCAGCACGTATTCCGGCACGACGAATATTGCGTCGGGTACCGTCATCGCGCAATCATCGACGGGCCTCTCGCGCAATTCCGCATTCCTGGTCAATGCCGGCGCGACGCTCGATCTGTCGGGCTACAGCAACTCGGTCGCCTCGCTTGCGGATGGAAGCAACGGTGGTGGTATCGTCAGGAATGCCGCGGCGAGCGGCACGGCGACGCTGACGATCACGGGCGTGAACGGCGGGTCGACGACGTTCTCCGGCGCGATCCAGAACGGTGGGGGAGGCGACGGCGAAGGCGGCGCGGCCGGTCCCAAGCTGGCATTGGTCAAGAACGGCGACAGCAGGCAGATCCTGACGGGCACCAACACCTATCTCGGCGCGACGACGGTGAACGGCGGCACGCTGGAGATCGGCAATGGCGGCGCGATCACGCACAGCGCCTCGCTCACCAACGCCGCGAACTTCGTCGTCGATAGCGGCGGCGCGGCGACATTCGGCTCGGTCACCAACACGGCGGCGGGCAAGATCGTCGTAGCGGCAGGCGGTACGCTGCATGACGATCTCACCAACGCCGGCACCGTGATCAATAACGGCAACTACGTTGCCAACGTCGCCGGCAATAGCGGCACGATCGCCAACAATGGGATCTGGACCGGGACCATCACGACCGCGGGCACCTTCACTAACGGGACGGGCGCCACCGTATCAGGCCTGGTGACCAACAGCGGCACGGCGAGCAATGCCGGCACGCTCAACGGAGGCCTGACCAACACTGGCGGCACCTTCAACAACACCGGCACGATCAACGGCACCACGACGATCACGGGCGGTGCGCTGTTCGGCACCGGCGCAGTCGCAAACCTCAGCGTCGGCAGTGGCGGCATCTTCGCAGCAGGCAACGGCACGGCTGGATCGTCGATGACGGTCAACGGCAGTCTCGCATTCTCGTCGGGTGCGTTCTATCAGGTGGCGATCAATCCGACGACCGCACCCTTCGTGAACGCGACGGGATCGGCCACCTTGGGCGGCGCCTCGGTGCAGGCGTTCTTCTCGTCAGGCACCTACGTCAACAAGCAATACACCATCGTCGCCGCGGCAGGCGGCATCGGCGGCACGTTCAACGCGCTGGCCAGCACCAACCTGCCATCCGGCTTCACCTCGACGCTGAGCTACGATTCGACGCACGCCTATCTCAACCTCGCGCTGATGTACACGCCGCCAAGCGGCGGGCTCAACATCAACCAGCGCAATGTCAGCGATGCGATCGTCAATTCCTTCAACAGCACCGGCACGGTACCGATTGCGTTCGGCGCGCTGACGTCGACCGGCCTGACGCAGGTCTCGGGTGAACTCGCGACGTCGACGCAGCAGACTACGTTCAAGGCCATGGACCTGTTCATGGGGCTCCTGACCGACCCCTTCATGAACCGGACCGGTAGCGCAGGTACGCCGGGCGTGTCGGGTTACACGGAGGACGGCAATGCCAGCGCCTATGCCGCGACCGGTCGGACCGATGCGTTCGCGATGTTCGCCAAGGCGCCGCCGTCGACGTTCCAGCAACGCTGGAGCGTGTGGGCGGCCGGCTTCGGCGGCTCGCAATCGACCAGCGGCAATGCGGTGGTTGGATCGAACAACACGACCAGCAGCATCTACGGCACCGCCGTCGGCGCGGACTATCTGTTATCGCTGAATACGGTCGCCGGCTTTGCCATCGCCGGCGGCGGTACGAGCTTCGGCGTGAACGGCCTCGGCAGTGGACGCTCCGATCTATTCCAGGCCGGTGCTTACGTTCGCCACACCGAAGGCAATGCCTACATCACGGCCGCGCTGGCGTACGGCTGGCAGGACATCACGACCGATCGTACGGTGCCCGTCGTGGGGCTCGATCATTTCCGGGCCGAGTTCAACGCCAATGCCTATTCCGGCCGCGTCGAAGGCGGCTATCGCTTCGCCACGCCGTGGATGGGCATCACGCCCTATGCGGCCGGCCAGTTCACGACGCTCGATCTGCCGAGCTATGCCGAGCAGACGATCTCCGGGCTGCCGACCTTTGCGCTCAGCTACGCCGGCAAGAGTGTCACCGACGCGCGCAGCGAACTCGGCTTCCGCACCGACAATTCGTTCGCGGTGCAGGACGGCCTGCTCACGCTGCGCACGCGGTTCGCTTGGGCGCATGACTACAATCCGAACCGCACGATGGCAGCGGCGTTCCAGGCGCTGCCGGTCTCATCCTTTGTCGTCAACGGCGCGGCACAGGCATCGGAGTCGGCGCTGACGACAGCCGCGATCGAGATGAAGTGGCGCAACGGCTGGTCGGCGGCAGCGACCTTCGAGGGCGAGTTCTCGAACGTGACCAACAGTTACGCCGGCAAGGGCGTCGTGCGCTACGCCTGGTGATGCCTGCTGGAGCATGACCGGAAAAGTGCGAAGCGGTTTTCCGAAGAGATCATGCTTGGACAACAAGCCAAAGCGCGATTTATCGCGCTTTAGCGGTCCAGCGCATCGTTGGGCTGCGTTGCAGATTTGGTCGCTGCCGGTGAGCGGGCTCCGGCAAGCGGCCCGCCCAGCGGGCTTATGGGTTCACGACCGCTTCTAGAACCGCGTGACGATATCCGACAGCGCCGGGCGCGGGCGGTCCTCGCTCGGCTTGGTCGGCGTTCCGATGTGAATCAGGCCGGCGAGCTTCTCGTCAGGCTTCAGGCCGAGACCGTCGAGCACGTCGCGGTCGAACGCGAACCAGCCGGTCAGCCAGCAGGCGCCGTAGCCGAGGGCTGTGGCGGCGGTGACGATGTTCATCGCGCTCGCGCCCGCCGACAGTTCCTGCTCCCACGGCGGCACCTTCGGGTGCGGCCTGGTGAAGGAGACCACGCCGATCACCAGCGGCGCATCGGTCAGGCGTTTCTTCTCGATCTCGATATCGGTGGCCGGCGCGCCGGGATTCTTGCGGGCGAAGACCTTTGCGATCACGTCGCCGGCGCGGGCGCGGGCCTCACCCTCGAACACGATGAAGCGCCAGGGCGCCAGCTTGCCGTGGTCGGGCACGCGCGCACCAATGGTCAGGATGGTCTCGAGTTCGGCCGCGGACGGGCCCGGGCCGGTCATTTCGCGCGGTTTCATCGAGCGGCGTGTCTTCAGGAGTTCAATGGCGTCGGGCACGGAAATGTCCTTCAAGGGGAGTCGTGCCCCCAAGATGGGGGCACGACGGAGCCAGCGAAAGCCAGTTTAGACCGATTGTGAAGATCAGGCGGCGGATCGCGCCCGCTTCACGTCCGGCGGCGTTGCTTCATCGACCAGCGCGGCAATCGCCTCATCGGTCGGCATCACGACCTGGCGCTCGCTGCCGAGGCGGCGAACCGAGACCGAATGCGTTTCGGCTTCCTTCTTGCCGACGACGAGCAGGGCCGGGATCTTGGCCAGCGAGTGCTCGCGGACCTTGTAGTTGATCTTCTCGTTGCGCAGGTCGATCTCGACCCGCAGGCCGGCGCGGCGCGCCGCTGCCGCTACCACCTTGGCGTACTCGTCGCCTTCGGAGGTGATGGTCGTGACCACGAGCTGCGTCGGCGCCAGCCAGAGCGGGAAGTTGCCGGCATATTGCTCGATCAGGATGCCGATGAAGCGCTCCATCGAGCCGCAGATCGCGCGGTGCACCATGACCGGTGCCTTCTTCGAGCCGTCGTGATCGATGTAGAACGCGCCGAACCGCTCCGGCAGGTTGAAGTCGACCTGGGTCGTGCCGCACTGCCAGTCGCGGCCGATGGCGTCGCGCAGCACATATTCGAACTTCGGCCCGTAGAACGCGCCTTCGCCCGGATTGATCTCGGTGCGGATCCGGTTGCTGCCCTTGGCCTTGATCTCCGACAGCACGGTTGCCATCACGCGCTCGGCGTGATCCCACATCTCGTCGGTGCCGACCCGCTTCTCGGGCCGCGTCGAGAGCTTGACCGTGAGCTCGCCGTCAAAGCCGAAATCGGCGTAGGTCGACAGGATCAAATCGTTGATCTTGAGGCATTCCTCGGCGAGCTGCTGTTCGGTGCAGAACACATGGGCGTCGTCCTGGGTGAAGCCGCGCACCCGCATCAGGCCGTGCATCGCGCCCGACGGCTCGTAGCGATGTACGACGCCGAACTCGGCGAGCCGCAGCGGCAGGTCGCGGTAGCTCTTCAGCCCGTGCTTGAAGATCTGGACATGGCCCGGGCAGTTCATCGGCTTCAGCGCAAACCAGCGCTTGTCCTCGGCCTCGTCGCCGGCGGATTGCGCCGCGAACATGTTCTCGCGGTACCAGTCCCAGTGGCCCGAGGTCTCCCACAGCACCTTGTCGAGGATCTGCGGGGCATTGACCTCGTTGTAGTCGCCGAGCAGTCGGCGCCGCATATAGGCGATCAGCTGCTGGAAGATGGTCCAGCCCTTCGGGTGCCAGAACACCACGCCGGGGCCTTCCTCCTGGAAGTGGAACAGGTCGAGCTCGCGGCCGAGCTTGCGGTGGTCGCGCTTCTCGGCCTCCTCGATCTGCTTGAGGTACGCGTCGAGGTCTTCCTGCTTTGCGAATGCCGTGCCGTAGATGCGGGTCAGCATCGGATTGTTGGAATCGCCGCGCCAATAGGCGCCGGCAACCTTCATCAGCTTGAAGGCGTTGCCGATCTTGCCGGTCGAGGTCATGTGCGGGCCGCGGCAGAGATCGAACCAGTCGCCCTGGAAATAGATCTTGATCGGCTCGTTGCCGGGAATGGCGTCGACCAGCTCGACCTTGAATGCCTCGCCCTTGTCGCGGAACACCTGCTTGGTCTTCTCGCGATCCCAGACTTCCTTGGTGAACGGCTTGTCGCGCGCGACGATCTCGCGCATCCGCTTCTCGATCGCGGCAAAATCTTCCGGGGTGAACGGCTCGTTGCGGAAGAAGTCGTAGTAGAAGCCGTTCTCGATCACTGGGCCGATCGTGACCTGGGTGCCCGGCCACAGCGACTGCACGGCTTCGGCGAGCACATGCGCGGCATCGTGCCGGATCAGTTCCAGCGCGCGCGGGTCGTCGCGGCCGACCAGCTCGATCCTGGCGTCGGCTTCAATGGGATCGTTGAGGTCGGCAAGCGTGCCGTCGAGCGCCATCGCGACGGTGCGCTTGGCGAGGGAGGGCGAAATGCCTTTGGCGATGTCGAGACCGGTGGTCCCTCTCGGGAATTCGCGCCTCGCTCCATCAGGGAAGGTGAGGGCGATCTTGTCCACGGGTTCTGCGGGTTTGAGGTTGGAGAGGCTGTACTGGAATCCGGATTCGGATTTGGGCGGCGTGTCTGCCATGATGTCTCCTGTAGCTCACTCCTGCGAACGAGCGCAGGTAAGCGGAAGCAGCGGTATAGCAGGGGATTTGACGCCTGCAATCCGGCAATATCAAGAAAATGGCCCTCCTGCGGCAGGGAATTGAGGCAAGCTCGCCGCACCTGACGGCACCGAGCGTTGCGACGCTGCCGATCATCGTCTAACGTCGAACGTCCACCTTCCCGACATCGTGCGATCCGCCAAATTCATGCTTTCCCGTGTCCTGTTTTTCGTGGCGCTGCTTCTGGTCCCCGGCGTCTTGCGGGCGGAAGAAACACCGGTCGAGAAGGTCGGATTTGCGAAACGACTGACGATCTACCTCGCCAAGGGACCGGCGAACGCCTGCGGCGCCGGTTGCGATCGCTGGATCGCGATCGAAGGCGAGATCGACCGGGATGCGGCGGCGCGGATTCGCAGCTTCCTGCTTGCCATGAAGGACACGCAGCTTCCGATCTACCTTCACTCGCCCGGCGGAAACGTCGAGCAGTCCTATGCGATTGCGCGGTTTCTGCGCGCGCGCAAGGCGGTTGCCCGGGTCGGCCGCACCAACGTGCCGGCCTGTTCCACCGGTACGCAGGTCGACGCCGCCTGCCTCAAGATCAAGGCTGCGAAGGGGGAGGTCGAGGCCGAACTCACGACCCGAAATGCGATGTGCGTTTCGGCCTGCGCCTATCTGTTCCTGGGCGCGACCACCCGCGAAGTGGCACCCGATTCGGTGCTCGGGGTCCACAATTCCAAGCTGATGTTCGTGGTCCATGGGCATCCTCCGCCCCAGGCTGTCGCGGACTTCAGGCGGCGCGAGATGGTGAGCGCCGATCGCGACCGCAACCTGTTCCTGGCGGCGATGGGGATCAGCCATGAGCTCAGCGAACTGATCCGGACTGTGAAGTTCGAGAGCCTGCACGTGCTGACGCGGCCGGAACTCTATCGCTTCGGAATCGATACGCGGCCGTTGCCGGAAACCCTGTGGGCGGTGGAGAAGGAAACGCGGCCCTATGTGCGCAAGATCGCGCAGGAGAAAAAGGGCGACGGCAGTTCGTTCCGCATGATGGAGTGGCGCCTGTTCTGCGAGAACAGGGATCGCGGGCGGCTGATGTTCGTGCGCGAATTCGATGAAGGCGTCGCCGGCAAGAGCACGGTGGTGATGATGGCCGGCGCCACCAAGACCATCGCGTTCGGCAGATCGCCGGCGCGGTTCGGCAAATACGAGGTCTGGAGCGACCCGGTGAGCTCGGACAGCGTGCAGGCGATGCTGGCGGTCCCCCATCTTCAGGTCGGCGAAAGCACGCCGTCGTCCGATGCCAGATCCGACGTCAGGTCCGATCCAAAGTCCGACCTGAAGCCCGGCTATGCGACATTCGACATCGACACGACCGGGCTGGATCAGGGATGGACGCAGCTTCTGGCATCGTGTCCGGCGGCGACGGCAGGTCCGAAGCCCGCGGCTCCGATTCCCCCTGTCGTTTCGCCGAGCGTCAACGCGGCGCCGACGGCATCGCCGGCGCCGTGAGCGCAAGAGGCGCCAAGCGATCAAGTGCCATGCATTTAGATGCAGTTGCATTGATCTCGGAGTCTGTTAACACCGCGGCGTGAAACGCTTCGCTCCAACCGCATTGATGCTCGGCAACATCGTCACCGGCTGCTCGGTGCTGGCGCCGGCCGGCATGCTGGCGGAATTGTCTGATGGCCTCGGCGTCACGATCCACACCGCGGGTCTCCTGATCACCTTCGGCGCGATCGTCCTGTGCGTGGGCTCGCCGGTGACGGCGTGGCTGACCAGCCGGTTCGAACGGCGCGCTCTGCTGACGGCGACGCTGCTGGTGCTGACGCTCACCAACGCGGCATCGGCTTTCGCACCGGACTACGACAGTCTGCTGGCCATCCGCCTCGTGATGCTCGCGGTCGGCGTGCTCTACACGCCGCAGGCAGCCGGCACCGCGGCGCTGATCGTGCCGGTGGAGAAGCGCGGCAGCACGATCGCCTACATCTTCCTCGGCTGGTCGCTCGCCGCCGCGATCGGGCTGCCGTTGATCACCTTCATCGCAAGCCGTTACGGTTTTCGCGTGACCTATGGCGCGATCGCGCTGACCGGGCTCGTGAGCTCGCTGCTGCTGTGGTGGCGGCTGCCCGGCGGATTGCATGGCTTGCCGGTCGATTTGAGGACGTGGGCCGATCTCGGCCGTAATCCGACCGTCATCCTGCTGCTGTCGATCACGACGTTGCAGATGTCGGGTCAGTTCGTGGTGTTCACCTTCATGGGGCCGCTGCTCGCCAAGCTGACCGGCGCCAATGCCGACGCCGTCGGGATCGTGTTCGCGCTGTACGGCATTTTCGGCTTCGTTGGCATCGCGATCGCAACCCGCATCGTGGATTCCTGGGGCGCCTGGAAGACGTCGGTCCTGTTCACCGTGCTACTGCTCGCCGGCGTGGCCGGCTGGGCGCTGAGCGCGGGCGCCTATGCATTGATGGCCGCCTCCGTTGCGGTGTGGGGCCTGGGCTTCGCCTCGACCAATTCGATGCAGCAGGTGCGTCTGGTCGGCGCGGCGCCGGCGCTCGCGTCGGCGTCGGTCTCGCTCAACACCTCGGTGCTGTATATCGGCCAGGCCATCGGCTCGGCGATCGGCGGATTGCTGTTCGCGCGCGAATGGCTGCATAGCGCGGGCTACGTGGCGACGGCCTTCGTCGCGGCGGCCCTGGTGGTCGTGGTCATCACGCGGCCGCGCCCGGTGCGCACTGCTCCAGCCGAGTAGGTATGTGCCTCACCACTTGACGCTCTGGCTCGGCACGATGAACGCCGTCGTGCTCGGCTTGTTGGAATTGTGGGTAAAGTAGCCGTAGGCGGCAATGATCACGACCAGCAGGGCAAGTACGGCCAACAAATCGATCTGCCGGGGATCGTGACCGTTGTGGCTGATTTTCCAGCGCATTGTTGTTTCCTCCCCGAGGGGATCCCAAGCGGGCAACGAAACAATGCAGAAAGTATCGCCACAGTTCCGCCGAACCAGCAATGCGCGCTAGCGCCTGGAAGCGCCGCAGCAATTGATCAGGTGTCGTTGACGCCGCGCCAGCGGCCGTAGCGCCATGGCAAGTACCACTGCGCGCCTGGCGGCTTGACCGCCGGCACGTTGTCGATGCCCGACGTGCCCCAGGGCTGGCAGCGCAGCAGTCGCGCCAGCGTCATCCATCCGCCGGCCCAAAGCCCGAAGCGCTCGATCGCCTCGTCGCCATAGACCGAGCAGGTCGGCAGGTGCCGGCAGTTGTAGCCCACCAGCGGTGACAGCGTGTGCCGGTAGATCCAGATCAGGGCGCGGCCGAAGTTGCGCGGCAATCGACGCGCAGTTGTGGCACAGTCCATGCATCGCGGATGGTGTGACGTTGAATGATCTGTCGACGGCATATGCAAGTATGTACGTAGTCTCGCGGGGGTTCCAAGCCAAGGAACTGTTCAATTGCAGATATTTACGCCACAGTTCGTGATTATTGCACAGCGCAAATGGCGCTGCAGCAAAGGTCCTATGGACGGTCCAGGTCAGCAAGGCTACCGTTCCCATAACGCGCGGATGACAGAATCGTGGCGCGTTGCCATGGGGCCATTGCCACCGCTCGTATCACCAAGGGCTTGGGGGAAGGAACCAAATTGAGACTCGTCAAGTCGCTCTCGTTGCGCAGTTGGGTGCTCACCGGCGCCGTTGCCCTTTGCTTCGCAGTTTCCGGCACGGTCACGACGGCGGGCAGTTCCGCACGGGCGAGCTCGACCCTCGAAGAGCGCAAGCTGCCGATGAAGTTCAGCTGGATCGCTTGCCAGCCGAATTGCCGGGGCTGGGTGTCGGCGGTCGGCATCATCACGGCTGACAGCCCCAAGGAATTCGACGAGTTCGCGCGCAGCCGCCCGCTCAACGGCGCCACCATCGTGCTCGACTCCAGCGGCGGCTCGGTCAACGACGCGATCGCGCTCGGCCGCCGCTTCCGCGGTCTCGGCGCGCTGACCACGGTTGGCATCAGCGTCGCCAATCAGGCCGCGACCGGTGATCGCGCCAGCGTGCTGCCGGATGCCTATTGCGAGTCGATGTGCGTGTTCCTGCTGCTGTCGGGCAAGACCCGCTACGTGCCGCCGGCCGCCCATGTCCGCGTGCATCAGATCTGGATGGGCGACCGCGCCGACGACGCCAAGGCCGCGAGCTACACCGCGCAGGACCTGATGATCGTCGAGCGCGATATCGGCCGTCTCGCCAAGTACACCTTCGACATGGGCGGGGCAGGTGAGCTGTTGTCGCTCGCACTCAGCGTGCCGCCGTGGGAAGATCTGCACGAATTGTCCGCGGCCGAATTGCGGCTGACCAATCTCGTCACCACGGATGCGGTCGCCGATGTCCTGCCGCGGCAGGACAGTGCAATTCCCGTTGCCGAAGCGAAGCCGAAGAACACCGATCGCTTCGTGAGCCGCGCGATGGAGGGTGAGGCGCCACCGCAGGCCGCGAAGGCGACCAAGACCGCCGAGGCCGTGGTGCCGACCGGCGGCACCGCAGCGCCGGCGCCGGTCCAGCCGTCCCAGTAGGGTCTTCGCCGGCGGTAGGCTTACGCCGGCTGCTTGGCCTTGGCCTCGATCTGGCCGATCGCATCGACCACGGCATCGAAGGTCAGGAGCGTCGAGGCATGGCGGGCCTTGTAGTCGCGCACCGGCTCGAGCAGCGCGATGTCGGCCCATTTGCCGCCCTGCGGGGGCAGGCCGTTTTCCTTCAGCATCTTGCGGACGGTCTCGCGCAAGTCGCGCAGCTCGTCCGCGGTCGAGCCCACCACATGGCTCGCCATGATCGAGGAGGAGGCCTGGCCGAGCGCGCAGGCCTTCACGTCATGGGCGAAGTCGGTCACGACAGGGCCGTCCATCTTGAGGTCGACCTTGACGGTCGAACCGCACAATTTGGAGTGGGCGGTGGCGCTGGCGTCCGGCTCGGCCAGCCGTCCGAGGCGCGGAATATTGCCGGCCAACTCGATGATCCGCTTGTTGTAAATGTCGTTCAGCATGGGGACAGATGCCTGGTTCCGGCGGCGCCGGGCGCTCTTGGCGGCTGGGTTTCACCGTCCTATATATGGACGGCAGCGCCGGAAACATAGCCCGGCCATGCGGCCACCGCGGACCACATTCGCCGTTGTGGTGCTACAAGATGGGGACTCAGGCGCCCGGCGGTTCGACAATCCGCCCCGTCTGCCCGGTGACACATCCGGCCCGAGGGCAGTGCCAGGGCCGGTCGAACGGAGACGACATGGACGCCTTGATCAAACCGATTCGCCCCAACAAGCCAGCCGACGCCAAGGCCAGCGAGCTCGACCCCTCAGAATTCATGGCGGCCGCCGTCCGTGCCGACCAGCCGCGCCCGTCGCGTGCGGAGGCCGAGGACGCCGTGAAGACGCTGCTCGCCTATATCGGCGAGAACACCTTCCGCGAAGGTCTGCTCGACACGCCGCGCCGCGTCGTCGAGGCTTATGACGAGCTCTATCAAGGCTATCATCAGTGCCCGGCCGAAGTGCTGAACCGCACCTTCGGCGAGACCGCCGGCTACGACGACTTCGTCCTGGTCCGCGACATCGAATTCACCTCGCAGTGCGAGCATCACATGATGCCGTTCTACGGCAAGGCGCATATCGCCTATACTCCGGTGGAGCGCGTCGTCGGCCTCTCCAAGCTGGCGCGGCTGACCGACATATTCGCCCGCCGCCTGCAGACCCAGGAGCATCTCACCGCGCAGATCGCAGCCGCGATCGACGAGGTGCTGAAGCCCCGCGGCGTTGCGATACTGATCGAGGCGGAGCATACCTGCATGTCGGTGCGCGGCGTCGCCAAGCACGGTGCATCGACCTTTACCAGCCGCTTCACCGGCATGTTCCGCGACAATCCGGCGGAGCAGCAGCGCTTCCTGTCTCTGGTGCGAGGACCGAACCGGTAACCTCGCAATTCCCTAAGCGAGGTTTTCCGTGTCCGCATCGACCCACGATCACGACCGCGAAGAAGGGCTGGTCTTCCAGCCCAAATTCGACGCGACAGGTCTCGTGACCTGCGTCGCGACCGATGCCGCGACCGGCGATGTGCTCATGGTCGCGCATATGAACGACGAAGCCCTCCGCAAGACGATCGCGACCGGCGAAGGTTGGTACTTCAGCCGCTCGCGTAATGCGCTGTGGCGCAAGGGCGAGAGCTCGGGCCAGACTCAGCGTGTGGTCGAGATCCGGATGGATTGCGATCAGGACGCGGTGTGGATCAAGGTCGAGCAGATCGGCGCTGCCTGCCACACCGGGCGGCGCTCCTGCTTCTATCGCGCGGTGAAGGGTGAGGGCGGCGCGATCAGCCTGTCCTTCGTCGATGCCGATCGGCTGTTCGATCCGTCGCAGGTCTATCGCAAATAGAGCGTTGATCTAAATCAAATGCGATGCGTCGAAGTGGTGCACTTCGTTGCCTCCTGTTCGGCTGTGTGCAAGTAATTGCACATCGTCGTCGCGCTGGGGGTGAGTTGTGGCGCATCGCCTGATACCGCTTCTTGGGTTTCTTGCCTCGATTGTATTGCCGATCGGCGCGGCGCAATCGCAAACCGCGGAGCGTGCACCCGATACGATGGCCGCGCGCGTCCTCGCCTGCGCGCCCTGCCACGGCACCGAAGGCGAGGGCACCAGCGACGTCTATTTTCCCCGTCTTGCCGGCAAGCCCGCCGGCTACCTCTATAACCAGCTGATCGCGTTCAGGGATGGACGGCGGAAATATCCGCCGATGAACTACCTGCTGGAGTTTCAGACTGACGATTACCTGAAGCAGATCGCCGAGTATTTCGCTTCGCTCCGGCCGGCGTTTCCGCCGCCGGTTCCGCCGGTCGACAGCAAGGAGATCCTGGCGCGCGGCGAAGCGATCGTGAAGAACGGCGATCCGCAGCACGGCATTCCGCCCTGTTCGGCCTGTCATGGTCCCACGTTGGGCGGCATGGAGCCCGGCATTCCCGGCCTGCTTGGCCTGCGTGCGGCGTATATCAGCGGCCAGCTCGGCGGCTGGCGCTACGGCACGCGCACTGCGCTCGCCCCAGATTGCATGCAGGTGGTCGCGAGCCTGCTGACGGAGGACGACGTCAAGGCCGTGGCCGCCTACCTGTCCTCGCGTCCGGCGCCGGCCGATCCATCCTTCGCGCCGCGAGGCAGCCTTCCGATGCCGCTCGAATGCGGCAGCGAACCGCACTGAAGGGATCGTACCGATGTCGCGAACCTCAACAGGACTGCTTGTCGGGCTGATACTGGCGATGTCGCCGATCACGGCACTGGCGCAACAGAAGGCGGCCGATCCGGCCGTCATTGCCAAGGGCGAATATCTCGCGCGGGCCGGCGATTGCATCGCCTGTCACACCGCGCGCGAAGGCAAGACCTTCGCCGGCGGCCTTCCGATGAAAACGCCGTTCGGCACGCTCTACACGTCGAACATCACGCCTGACCCGCAGACCGGGATCGGCACGTGGACGTCGGATCAATTCTACCAGATGATGCACAGTGGCCGCTTCCCCGATGGCGGCCTGGTCTATCCGGCGATGCCGTTCGCCTCCTA
>NZ_VKHP01000782.1 GCF_010811875.1 Bradyrhizobium uaiense | reverse complement strand
CTGTCGTCGGACGCAAGCATCACATGGCCTGCCGTGGCAGGTTCAGCGTGAAGGACGGGATCGGGTACGTCGATCCAGAATGAGGACGCGGGCGCAGCTGCCCCAACCATCCCATTGCGATCCGCAGCCGGCCTCCAAAATGACGCGCCACTTCAGTTCGCCGTTCGGCGTTTCGTGGGCCATCGTGTTGTATCGAAGTCGAATGAGATCGCTCATGGCTCCCCGTAGCATGTTTCCTTATCAAGGAC
>NZ_VKHP01000781.1 GCF_010811875.1 Bradyrhizobium uaiense | reverse complement strand
TCATTGAGGTCCCAGTAAAACGCCTCCGCGAGCAGCAGCCCCTGCGCGGTCTCGAGCCCGACGCTGTCGATGTCGGTCACGAATGCCAGCAGCGGCGAGATCTTCTGGCCGCCCTTGGTGATGCCGACCTCGGCGCAGGCCGGCGTCTATTCCTCGGTGACGCACTATCTCAAGGCGGTGAAGGCTGCCGGCACCACGGATGCGGCCGCCGTCATGAAGGTGATGAAGGAGACCCCGATCAACGACAT
>NZ_VKHP01000780.1 GCF_010811875.1 Bradyrhizobium uaiense | reverse complement strand
CCATCCTACGCGAGCACGTGTTGCTGCTCCAACCCCGCTGCCGACAGCGTCGGCACTGCCGTCGTAAGGACGGCACCGGCGGTTGGGTTCCCTCCCCCCCTTGCGGGGGAGGGTTAGGGAGAGGGGTAAGCCCCGGGCGAGATATTGCAGTGAGTCTCCCTTTCGCAAATCTCGATTGCGCACTTCATTGAGACTGGAGAGAGCATGCCGTGCGGCACCCCTCTCCCTAACCCTCCCCCGCAAGGGGGG
>NZ_VKHP01000779.1 GCF_010811875.1 Bradyrhizobium uaiense | reverse complement strand
ATCCGGCCCCCGTGACGATCACCGCACGACCTGCCAGGCCGAAGCAGCGAGTGAGGAAGTTCGTGTCGATATGATCCGTCATAGAGTACCTTCAATCGTCAGGATGCTGTTGATCAGGCTCGGGCGAAGACACTCGCCGCCGCTGGGGCTGAGGTGGCGTTGCTAGGGCGCCGCGAGCAGCAATTGAAAGAGACCGAAGCCGAAATTCTTGGCGCAGGTGGGCGTGCATGGAGTTTCCCGGTCGACGTG
>NZ_VKHP01000778.1 GCF_010811875.1 Bradyrhizobium uaiense | reverse complement strand
CCGTAAGAACGGGGAGAGGGAGCGCAGCGCCATCGCGGTCAACGCAATCTCATTGCGCGCTGATCGCGCGGCAGCAATTTCAAGACCGCGATGCGCGACAGACTGACGCCTTGTGACGCTGTCACGCGACGAAGCGCGCCGGCTTTTCCGGAAGCTTGGTTTCGAACCAGGCGAAGTGCCGATCGATCTCTTGCTGGTAGGTTTCGCTCACGCGCCTCACTCCATCCGTTCCATCGCGAACGGATCTGG
>NZ_VKHP01000777.1 GCF_010811875.1 Bradyrhizobium uaiense | reverse complement strand
CATTCCCTTCGTTAAAACGTAAAGCGGGCTCGCTAGTCAGTAGCACGTCCGAGCACGATAATCTCTCATCTGAGTATAGAAGCGGTAGCGCGAGCGCGTGCGGTCGCCTGTTGAATGTCCGTTGTGGTGACGATTGGTGTGCCCGCACTAGCTCTGACGGTTGCTCTGCCCATAGCGTTGTGGGTCAGGTCCAATCGGTCTTCAACTCAAAACGGGCCACCTTCAAATTCGAACTAGGCCGCCGTGTCC
>NZ_VKHP01000776.1 GCF_010811875.1 Bradyrhizobium uaiense | reverse complement strand
TTGCGAAGCCGGGCTCCACACGCTGCACTGCGGCCGCGCGGCGATCAGGCCGCGGCACACGGAGCTCGGTCGGCATGATAGGATAGGGCACGGCCCACCGAGGCGGGGCCATTGAACAGACAGCGCGTGTCGCCGGGGTCGAAGTCCTTCAGCTGAAAGCCCTTGCCGCTGGAAATGCGGAACGGGTGGATATACTTCTGGATCTGGTCGAGAATCTCTTTTCTCGGCATGAAGTGTCCTCCCTTCTTA
>NZ_VKHP01000775.1 GCF_010811875.1 Bradyrhizobium uaiense | reverse complement strand
CCGCATGTCGATTGCGGCGACAACGTCATCATCGTCAACGCCGCGCATGTGGTGCTGACCGGTCGCAAGCGCGACCAGAAGGTCTACTACAAGCACACCGGCTTCATCGGTGGCATCAAGGAGCGCATCGCGACGAGCGTGGCGAGACGACCGACGACCAGACCCTTGGCGTCGATCACAACCCACTTCTTCGTCACTTCGGCGGGCTTGGCCGAGAACGTGCTCATGTGTGAAATCCGTGAAAAAGAA
>NZ_VKHP01000774.1 GCF_010811875.1 Bradyrhizobium uaiense | reverse complement strand
CATAGGCCTGCGGCAGCACGTATTTGCCGGGCGACACCGCGCGCACGACATAGGCGACGGTGAACACCGACTTGTCGTTGGCGCCCCGGTCGATCGCCGCGGTGAAGCGATCATCGCGGAACTCGGTCACATCATGGTGGCCGACTATCTGCCGGCCGGGCTCGAGATCGACAACCCCAATCTGGTGTCGTCAGGCGATTCCGGCACGCTCGAATGGATCGAGGATGGTGTCGAGCCGAAGAACACCGA
>NZ_VKHP01000773.1 GCF_010811875.1 Bradyrhizobium uaiense | reverse complement strand
CGCTGACCGCGGGTCAGAAGGGCGATGCACCGCAAGCCGCCGCATTGATCGAAGGCTTGTCCGCCGAGGTCGTCATGGCCGACGCCGCCTATGACGCCGATCACTTGCGCCAAGCCATCGCCGCCAAGGGCGCGCTCGCCGTCATCCCCAACAATCCGTCACGCGCACTCAAGCATCCGCTCGACAAGCATCTCTATGCCCAGCGCCATCTCGTCGAATGCTGCTTCAGTAAGCTCAACCAGTTCCGCC
>NZ_VKHP01000077.1 GCF_010811875.1 Bradyrhizobium uaiense | reverse complement strand
CTTCTCACTTCACGTGAACCGAGTTCTCTATTGCGTGCTTATCGTGATACGGCGTCCCCCGATGTCTCCACAGGGTAGACCGTCTGCAGCGTCAGATGTGTATAGGAGGCAGGGGTCGGGGTGGGGGCTCTCTCCACGAGTCATATTTTGGAGACAGCCCCCGCCCGTCACACTCCGGACGACGCTTCGCGTCGCTCGTCGCGTGCGGACCTCCCCCGCAAGCGGGAGAGGGGGCGCAGCACCTACGCGGCTACATCGCGTCTCAACGATCGTCAACCCGGGAACGTATAAGCCGTCTTCACCGTGGTGTAGAACTCGCGGGCATAGGCCCCCTGTTCGCGCGCGCCGTAGCTCGAGCCTTTGCGGCCGCCGAACGGCACGTGGTAGTCGACGCCGGCGGTCGGCAGATTGACCATCACCATGCCGGCCTCGCTGTTGCGCTTGTAATGAGAGGCGTATTTCAGGCTTGTGGTGCAGATGCCCGAGGCGAGGCCGAATTCGGTGTCGTTGGAGATCGCCAGCGCTTCCTCATAATCCTTGGCGCGGATCACGCAGGCGACCGGGCCGAAAATCTCCTCGCGGGCGATGCGCATCTGGTTGGTCGCTTCGGTGAATAGTGCCGGCTGCAGATAGAAGCCGGGCGTCTCGCGGTTCAACAGCTCGCCGCCCCAGTGCAGGCGGGCGCCTTCGTCCTGGCCGATCTTGATGTAGCGGAGGTTCTGGTCGAGCTGGCTCTGGTCGACGACGGGGCCGACATGCACGCCGCTCTTCAACGCGTCGTCTACCGAAAGGCCCTTCATGCGCTCGGTCATCGCCGCGACGAAGCGGTCGTGAATCCCTGCGGTGACGATCAGGCGCGACGACGCCGTGCAGCGCTGGCCCGTCGAGAAGTAGGCACCGTTGACGGCGACCTCGACTGCGACCTTCACATCGGCGTCGTCGAGCACGACAAGCGGGTTCTTGCCGCCCATCTCGAGCTGGAACTTCTTCATGGGGTTGGAGAGCACGCAGGCCTGCGCGATCTTGCGGCCGGTCTGCACCGAGCCGGTGAAAGAGATCGCGGCAACGTCGGGATGATCCAGCAGCGTCTGGCCGACCACCGAGCCCGAGCCGACCACGAGGTTGAACACGCCGGCAGGAATGCCGGAGCGGGCGATGATCTCGGACAGCGCATGCGCGGAGCCCGGCACCAGCTCGGCCGGCTTGAACACGACTGAATTGCCGTAGCAGAGCGCCGGCGCGATCTTCCAGGCCGGGATCGCGATCGGGAAATTCCACGGCGTGATCATGCCGACGACGCCGACCGGCTCGCGGGTGATCTCGACATCGAGGCCCGGGCGCACCGATGCACCCTTCTCGCCCATCAGCCGCAGCGCCTCGCCGGCAAAGAATGCAAAGATCTGTCCGGCGCGCGCCACCTCGCCGATGCCTTCCGGGAGTGTCTTGCCTTCCTCGCGCGCGAGCAGGCGGCCGAGCTCTTCCTTGCGGGCGAGGATTTCGACGGAGATTTTGGTCAGCGCGTCAAAGCGCTCCTGCGGCGTCGAGCGCGCCCAGGTCGGGAACGCGGCCTTCGCGGCGGCGATCGCCTTTTCGGTCTGCGCCTTGTCGGCCTTGGCGTATTCGCCGACCACGTCGGCCGTGTTGGAGGGGTTGATGTCCCGCGTGATGCTGGTTCCGTCGATCCATTCGCCGGCGATGAAGTTCTTCTGGTGAGCGGTCATGTTTCTCTCCAACCTTTCTTGTTAGCGCACGAGGCAGGGACGCTTGTCGTCGAAGGTCCAGCCGGGGATCAGGAACTGCATGGCCAGCGCGTCGTCGCGGGCGCCGAGGCCATGCTGGTTGTATAGCGCGTTCGCCGCCTCGATGGCACCGCGATCGAGCTCGATGCCGAGGCCCGGCCGGTCCGGGATGGCGATCTTGCCGCACTTGATCTGTAACGGCTCCCGCGTCAACGCCTGGCCGTCCTGCCAGATCCAGTGGGTATCGATCGCGGTCACCTTGCCCGGTGCGGCGGCGCCGACATGGGTGAACATCGCCAGCGAGATGTCGAAATGATTGTTGGAGTGCGAGCCCCAGGTCAGGCCGTTGTCGCGACAGGTCTGCGCCACCCGCACCGAGCCCTGCATGGTCCAGAAATGCGGATCGGCAAGCGGAATGTCGACGGCGCCTAGCCGCAGCGCGTGGGAGAGCTGGCGCCAGTCGGTCGCGATCATGTTGGTGGCGGTCGGTAGCCCCGTAGCGCGGCGGAACTCGGCCATGATCTCGCGGCCGGAGAAGCCGGCCTCGGCGCCGCAGGGATCCTCGGCATAGGCGAGCACGCCGTGCATGTTGCTGCACAGCCGGATCGCCTCATCGAGCGACCAGGCGCCGTTCGGATCGAGCGTGACGCGTGCGTTCGGAAAGCGTTTGGCAATCGCGGTGACGGCCTCGATCTCTTGCTCGCCCGCAAGCACGCCGCCCTTGAGCTTGAAATCGGCGAAGCCGTAATGCGCCTGCGTCGCTTCGGCGAGGCGCACGATCGCGTCCGGCGTCATCGCCACCTGATGGCGCAGATTGAACCAGTCAGGCTTGCCGGTCTCGCTCTCGACGTAAGGCAGGCTGGTCTTCCTGCGGTCGCCGACGAAGAAGAGATAGCCGAGCGTCTCGACGCTGGAGCGCTGCTGGCCTTCGCCGAGCAGGGCTGCGACCGGAAGATTGAGATGCTGGCCGAGCAGGTCGAGCAGCGCTGACTCCACCGCGGTGACCGCGTGGATGGTGACGCGGAGGTCAAAGGTCTGCTTGCCGCGGCCGCCGGCGTCGCGGTCGGCGAAGGTCTGGCGCATCGATGCCAGGATGTTGTTGCACCCTCCGATGGTGTGGCCGACGACGAGGTCGCGGGCATCTTCCAGCGTCTTGCGGATCTTCTCGCCGCCCGGCACCTCGCCGACGCCGGTGTGGCCGGAGTTGTCGGTAAGGATGACGAGGTTGCGGGTGAAGAACGGCGCATGTGCGCCGCTCAGATTGAGGAGCATGCCGTCGCGGCCGGCGACCGGGATCACCTCCATCGCCGTGACGACGGGGGCGCCGGCAAAGCCGGTGCGGATCGTGTCTTGAATCATCTGCTCCTCCCTTCGTTCTTTGCCGTTTGGCTTATTCCGCCGCCTGTTGGGTCGCGGCCTGCGGCAGCTTCGCCACCAGGGCCGCCAGCTCGGCGATCTCCGGTGCGGTGAGATCGGTGAGCGGCGGGCGCACCGGGCCGGAATCGCGGCCGATCACCTTCATGCCGGCCTTGATGATTGACACTGCGTAGCCCTTCTTGCGGTTGCGTATCGCGATCAGCGGCAGGATGAAATCCTTCAGTCCTGCATGGATGGTCTGATGATCACGCCGGCGCACCGCGGCGTAGAATTTTGTGGCGAATTCCGGCACGAAATTGAACACCGCCGACGAATAGGTCGTGACGCCCATGTCGAGATAGGGCAGGGCGAAGGTTTCCGCGGTCGGCAGGCCGCCGATATAGGTCAGGCGGTCGCCGAGCCTGGTGTAGACGCGGGTCATCAGCTCGATATCGCCGATGCCGTCCTTGTAGCCGACCAGGTTCGGGCAGCGCTCGCACAGCCGCGCCAGCGTATCCGGCTGCAGGATCGCATTGTCGCGGTTGTAGACGATGACGCCGATCTTGACCGACGAACACACCGCCTCGACATGGGCGGCGAGGCCGTCCTGCTCGGCATGCGTGAGATAGGGCGGCAGCAGCAGCAGGCCGTCGGCGCCGGCCTTCTCGGCACCGATTGCGATCTCGCGCGCGATGGCGGTGCCATAGCCGGTGCCCGCGAGCACGGGAACGCGGCCCTTGGTCTCGTCGACGGCGATCTTCACGACGTGGGGAACTTCAGCCGGGGTCAGCGAGAAGAACTCGCCGGTGCCGCCGGCGGCGAACAGGCCGGCGACGTCGTAGCCGCACAGCCAGTCCATGTTGGCGCGATAGGTCGCCTCGTCGAACGAGTAATCCGCCTTGAACGGGGTCACGGGGAAAGACAGGAGGCCGCCGCCGATTCTCGCGGCCATCTCCTGAGGGGTCATCTTGCTCATGGCGCCACTCCTTGAATGTTTCTGGGATAAGGGATGCGCGAGCAGCGCGCGTCCATGGCGGAGTTTCTAGGAAATGGTTCGATGCGCGTCCAAGCCAAACGCGGTATCGAGCGATGCCAACTCTGCATCAATCGCCGCGCAGATGCGGGGCGGCGATTTCGGTTGCGATCTCGATCAGTGACGGCAGCAGCTGGTTCTCGTGATCGCGCCGCCACACCATGAACAGCTCGACCGGCACCGGCGTGCGCAGCTTCAGCGGCTTCAGCCGGACGTCCGCGATCTTCAGGCTTGCGGCCGCCTCCGGCACGATCGCGACGCCGAGCCCGGCACGCACCATCGCGAGGATCGAATGGATCTGGCTCAGATGCTGCACATAGTGCGGCAGCACGTCGGCGCGGGTGAACAGCGACACCAAGAGATCGTGGAAGTAGCGTGCCTCATAGGGCGAATACATCACGAAGGGCTGGTCGTCGAAATCCTTGATGCTGACGGTCTCGGCGGTGGCGAGCGGATGTTTCTTCGGGATCGCGGCGAGCAGCGGCTCGGCCACGACGCGCCGGCTGGCGAATTCCGGCCGCGCGATCGGCGGGCGCAGCAGGCCGACATCGATCTGGCCTGTGGTGAGCGCCTCGAACTGTTCGCCGGAGACCATCTCCTTGAGCGAGAAATCCACTTCGGGCAAGCGGGAGCGGGCGGCTGCGATCAGGGCGGGCAGGAAGCCGTAGGCGGCCGCCGCCGTGAAGCCGATCTTGAGCGAGCCGGTCTTGCCGAGCGCGATGCGGCGCGCGACTTGAGACGCGGATTCCGCGAGCTTGAGGATGCGTCGAGCTTCGGGCAAGAAGCTGCGTCCGGCCGGGGTCAGCCGCACCGAGCGGCTGGTGCGTTCCAGCAGCGGTGCATCGATGATGTGCTCGAGCACCTGGATCTGCCGGCTCAGCGGCGGCTGCGTCATGTTGAGCCGCGTCGCGGCGCGGCCGAAGTGCAATTCCTCGGCCACCGTGACGAAACAGCGGAGCTGGTTCAGGTCGAACATCGATGCTAGCCTGGAATGGATCGCTTTAGGATTTGTCCGTTCTAGCATCGATGCCTCCCACTGGCCAAGAAGACAAACAAGAAGACAAAGACGGCGGCCGTAGCCGCCGTTTGGTTTTCTGCTCCCTCTCCCCGTTCTTACGGGGAGAGGGTTGGGGTGAGGGGCTCTCTCTGCGCAACGGCCGCCTCGATGTGCACGCGCGATCCGAACGAGTCGGAAGGACTGTCTCTGCGGAGACGTGTTGCTTCGCCCCTCACCCGAAATTCGCTGTGCGAATTTCGACCTCTCCCCGCGGAAGGGCGGGGAGAGGTGAAGCGCGTTCAGGCCGCCTTCAGCTGCACCCGCTTGATCTCGCCGACGATGAAGAGGTAGGCGATCGCCGCGACCAGCGCGTTGGCGCCGACGAACACCAGCGCGCCGTTGAACGAGCCGGTGGCGGCGAGGATGTAGCCGATGATGATCGGCGTGGTGATCGAGGACAAATTGCCGAAGGTGTTGAACAAGCCGCCGGAGACGCCGCCGGCTTCCTTCGGCGAGGTGTCGGAGACGACTGCCCAGCCGAGCGCGCCGATGCCCTTGCCGAAGAAGGCGAGCGCCATGAAGCCGACCACCAGCGCCTGGCCGTCGACATAGTTGCAGGCGATGATCGACATCGACAGCAGCATGCCGCCGACGATCGGGATCTTGCGCGCCATGGTCAGCGAGCCGGTGCGGCGCAGCAGATAGTCCGAGATCACGCCGCCGAGCACGCCGCCTATGAAGCCGCACAGCGCCGGTAAGGTCGCGACGAAGCCGGCCTGCAGGATCGACAGTCCGCGCTCCTTCACCAGATAGACCGGGAACCAGGTCAGGAAGAAGTAGGTCAGGGTGTTGATGCAGTACTGGCCGATATAGATGCCGAGCATCATGCGGTTGGCGAGCAGCTGGCGGATGTGCTCCCAGCGCGGGCCGCTGTCCTGCGCCTTGCCGCCCTTGGCCGCGTCCATGTCGACCAGCGCGCCGCCCTCCTTGATGTAGTCGAACTCGGCCTCGTTGATCCCAGGATGCTCCTGCGGCTCGTAGATCGTCTTGATCCAGGCGATGCCCATGATGATGCCGAGCCCGCCCATCACGTAGAACACGTGGCGCCAGCCATACTCATGAGCGATCCAGCCCATCAGCGGCGCGAAGATCACGGTCGCGAAATACTGCCCGGAATTGAAGAAGGCCGATGCGGTGCCGCGCTCATTGCCGGGGAACCAGGAGGCGACGATGCGGGCGTTGGCCGGGAATGACGGCGCCTCGGCGATGCCGACCAGGAAGCGCAGTCCGAACAGCAGGATCACGGCCGTGCCCGCGGAGAGGAACCCGACCAGGCCCTGCATCGCGGTGAAGATCGACCAGACGATGATGCTGATCGCGTAGACCCATTTGGAGCCGTAACGGTCGAGCAGCCAGCCGCACGGCACCTGGGCGATCACATAGGACCAGCCGAAGGCCGAGAATACGTAACCCATCGCGATCGGGTCGAGATGCAGTTCCTTGGAAAGGGACGCGCCGGCGATCGAGAGCGTGGCGCGATCGGCATAGTTCACGGTGGTGACGAGAAACAGCATCGTCACGATCAACAGCCGGACGCGGGATCGCCGCGCATCCGTGGCGGACACAATTGCGCTCATTCGCGCCTCCTTGGAAATTTCCTCGGGGTCTGTCCTAGAGAGATGACGACAATGGGTCCAAGCCGAAACGGGTATTGATCCATACCGATTTTGAATGGATCGGCCCGGTGTCATTCCACCTTTGCCGCTCTTGCGTCGTCTGCTAATTAGTGTACTGTTCGTACAGTTAATGAGGGTGCTGCGTCGCGCCTAGCTGCTCGAGGTCGAAAGCGCATGACCACGTCACGCGATTATGAGGTGTTCGAGGCAGGTCCGGTCACCTTGCAGGGCGGCGCTGTGTTTCCGCAGCTCAGGCTTGCCTATCAGACCTACGGCACGCTGAACGCGGCCAGGGACAACGTCATCCTCTATCCGACGTCATTCGCCGCGCAGCATGTTGACATCGAATGGCTGGTGCAGCCGGGCGGGGCGCTCGATCCCGCGCGTTACTTCATCGTCATCGCGAACCTGTTCGGCAACGGGCTGTCGTCCTCGCCTTCGAATTCAGCCGAGGTGCTCGGCGGCGCGCCGTTTCCGGCCTTCACCTATCATGACGCCGTCGCCATCCAGCGTCGGCTGCTGGTGGAGAGGTTTGGCGTGACCAGGCTGGCGCTGATCTACGGCTGCTCGATGGGCGGCATGCAGGCCTATCACTGGGCTGCGCGTTATCCCGACGTGGTCGAGCGCGCAGCGGTGGTCTGCGGCAGTGCAAGGTGCTCGCCTTACAACTATGTGTTTCTGGAAGCTGTGAAGGCTGCGCTGACTGCGGACCCGACCTACCGGGATGGCCGCTTCGTCAGCAAGCCTGCGGCGGGCCTGCGCGCGATGGGACGCGTCTATGCCGGCTGGGCGATGTCGCATGAATTCTATCGCGAGGAAGTCTGGCGCAAGGCCGGCTTCAACTCGCTGGAAGACTATCTCGCGGGATCATGGGACGGCGCCTTCGCGCGGCGTGATGCGAATGACCTGCTGGCGCAGGTTGCAATCTGGCAGGCCGGCGACGTCAGCCGCTGCGATGAATTCGGTGGCGACTTCGACCGCGCGCTGGCGGCGATCAAGGCACACATGCTGCTGATGCCCGGTCGTACCGATCGCTATTTCGATCCACGCGACAATGAGGACGAGCTGGGCGGCCTGGTCAACGCGCGATCCGCCGCGCTGCACGCGATCCCCTCGATCCACGGCCACCGCGCCGGCAATCCGATCAACAATGCCGAAGACCGCGCCTTCATCAACGCCGAAATCTCGGCGCTGCTGCAACGCTGACAAATGAGACCGCCATGAGCACCGCAGAGACCAGTGATGCCGGACCCCGCCTGAAGCCGCTCAGCCCGCTCATCTTGCGCGACCTCTCGACCAAGTCGAACCTAGCCGGCGCGGTGCGCGCGGCAAGCCATTACGGGATGATCCTGATCGGCGGCACGCTGATCTGGTTGGTCTCGTCGCGCTATGGTCTCGTATGGGCGCTGCCGCTGATTGCGATCCAGGGCTACTTCGTCGCGTTCCTGTTCATGGTGGTGCATGAGACCGCGCACAAGACCGCATTCCGCAGTCCTGCGCTCAACCTTGCCGTCGGCAATCTGTCCGCCTTCATGATCGGATTGCCCTATCAATATTACTGCCTGTTTCACTGGGACCATCATCGCTACACCCAGGACCCGGAGAAAGATCCGGAGCTGATCGTCGGTCCCAAGCCCGCGTCCGACACCCAGCTCGCGATCGCCTATTCGGGGCTGTTGCAGGTCTTGGTCCGCATCCGGCTGATGATGCGGCATGCACTCACCGGACAGGTGGCCGTGCCGTGGATTCCGGAGCACAAGCGCGCGGCGATCGTGCGGGAAGCGAGACTCTATCTCACAGGCTACCTGCTGCTGCTGGCGGCGTCGTTCGCGCTGCACGGTGCGATATTGCTGTGGGTGTGGATCGTGCCGCTGCTGGCCGGTCAGCTCATCCTGCGTCCGTATCTCTATGCCGAGCATACCGGTTGCGAGCGGACGCGGAGCGCGTTCGAGAATACGCGTACCACGATGACCGGCCGGATCATGAAGTGGTTCGCCTGGAACATGCCCTATCACGTCGAGCATCACGCCTATCCGACGGTGCCGTTCCATGCGCTGCCGAAGTTGAACGCCATCGTCGATGGCCACATCGTGTATCGCGGCAGCAACTACCGCGCGGTGACGCGCGAGACCTGGGCCTGGTTTCGCCGTCAGCGGCAGCGCGCGTGATGGTTCAGGCGTCGGCGCGCGGCCGCAGCACCAGATTGACGAGATTGCGGGCATAGGCCGGCGTCAGCGGCTTGATGCCGAAGACGTAGCGATAGAACAGGCTGCCATAGATCGCGTCATAGATGTCGCCGGGCACGCTAGGTGCGCCAATGCTGCCGTCCTTCTGGCCGGCGGTGATGATCTCCAGCATCCTGCTGCGGCGCAGGCCGAGGTAACGCTCGTAGAACAATTCCGCCGTGCCGGTCTTCGAGATGCACTCCGAGATCACCGCGAGTTGCACCCGCCCGAATTCACCCTGCAACGCTTCGACATAGGTCGTGACATGGCGGCGGATGCGGGCCACCGGATTGCCCGCCTCGGGCAGCGGCACCGCGCGCGAGGCCTGGTCGAGGAAGGCATCGATCAGCAAGGCCTCGCGCGACGGCCACCATTTGTAGATCGTCATCTTCGAGACGTTGGAATGTTTGGCGATCGCGTCGATGGTGGTGGCGGCGAGGCCGGTGGTCGCCATCAGCGTGTAGGCGCTTTGCAGGATCGCGGCGGTGGTCGCGGCGGAGCGCGGCCGGCCCCGC
This sequence comes from Bradyrhizobium uaiense, assembly GCF_010811875.1. Lineage (GTDB taxonomy): Bacteria > Pseudomonadota > Alphaproteobacteria > Rhizobiales > Xanthobacteraceae > Bradyrhizobium > Bradyrhizobium uaiense. The sequence goes on along the minus strand of NZ_VKHP01000077.1, from coordinate 25,097 downwards.
CGTCCCGTCGTCGCATCCTCGGTCTCCGCCTTGCTGCCCGCCATGGCCGGAATTTTTGTCCTGCGTCTTTGAATCATTGCGTTGTATGCGGACATAGCATGAAATCGCGATTGGTTTCAGATCGTCGCTGCCGCTGATAGTGTACAACGCGCAAACGGAAGCCTGGTGCCGCATCGCGCGCGTGCCGTCCGGTCCAGCCGCTGATTGAACAGGAGTGTCCCGTGAAGGCCGTCTACAGTGATCGGCACCGCAGCCATGATCCGCAATTCTTCCTGGTCCGCGGTGTGGTCCAGCGCACCACCGAGCAGCCCGAGCGCGCCGACCGCCTGCTGGCGGGCCTGAAGGCCGGCAAGCATACGCTGATCGAGCCGACCAGGTTCGGGCAGGGTCCGCGGGCGCGCGTCCACAGTCCGGAATATCTCAGCTTTCTCGCGGGAGCGTGGGAGGAATGGTCGGCGCTCGGCAACGCCGGACCGGAGATGATCGCGAACATGCATCCGGTGCGCAACGCCGGGACATACCCCACCCATATCGTCGGCAAGCTCGGCTGGCACACGGTCGACACCGCGGCCCCGATCGGTCCCGGCACCTGGGCCGGCGCCTGCGCCTCGAGCGATGTCGCGGCCACCGCCGCGCAGATGGTGCTCGACGGCGGGGATGCCGTCTATGCGCTGTGCCGTCCGCCCGGCCACCACGCCTATCGCGATCTCGCCGGCGGCTTCTGCTTCCTCAACAACAGCGCGATCGCGGCCGAACATCTGCGCCAGAAGCACGAGCGCGTCGCGATCCTCGACGTCGACGTGCACCACGGCAACGGCACGCAGGGCATCTTCTATGAGCGGCCTGACGTCTTCACCGTCTCGATCCATGCCGATCCGTCGTTCTTCTACCCGTTCGTCTGGGGCTATGCGCATGAGCGCGGCGCCGGGCCCGGCCTCGGTACCAATCTCAACATTCCCCTGGCCAAGGGCACAGGTGATGACGACTACATGAAGGCGCTGGCTCTGGCGGAGAGGGCGATCCGTTCGTTCGCGCCGACCGCGCTCGTGGTCGCGCTCGGTCTCGACGCCTCCGAGAAGGACCCGCTTGCAGGTCTCGCCGTCACCACCGACGGCTTCCGCCGAATCGGCGAGGGGCTGGCCCGGTTCGGACTGCCGACGGTGCTGGTGCAGGAAGGCGGCTATCTTTCCGACATCCTCGGCGCCAATCTGACGGCGGTGCTCGGTGGATTCGAAGCCGCGCGCTAGCGCGGTTCGAGCGAGGCCGCGACCGGCTTCGCGCGAAGAAATCACGGCAAAACAACAGCCTGGAGCGTCGATTTTGATGGGTCAGAACCGATGCCCCAGCCGTGCCCCGCACAACAACGCGTGGCGGAGTTGCGTGTTTGCAACCAAACCCGCATCATGCCGTTGGTATTCGGTGCCGGCCTATGATCTCGCCTGGCGGCATCGGCCGGCCAGGCGGGCAGCAACGCGAGGACGGCCATGAGCGACCTGCTTCGCATCGCCATCGTCGGTTTCGGCGAGATCGCGTGCCGGCAGCACGTGCCTGCAATCGCGAAGACATCCGGCGCCGCACTCGTCGCGGTGGTCGATCCCGTCAAAACCCCGCCTGGCCTGCCGTACTTCCGCGATTTGCAGGAGTTGTTGCGCGACGGGCCGGAGATCGATGCAATCGCGCTGTGTACGCCACCGCAGCTGCGCCAGGCGCTGGCCGCTGCCGCGCTCGCCGCAGGCAAGCATGTGCTGCTGGAGAAGCCGCCGGGATCCACGTTGAGCGAACTTGCGCCGTTGATCGCGGCCGCGCATGAGGCGAACAGGACATTGTTCGCAACATGGCATTCGCGCTATGCGCCCGCGATCGGGCCGGCGCGAAAACTGCTCGCGAGCCGGACCATCAAGAAGGTGACCATCATCTGGAAGGAAGACGTCCGCGTCTGGCATCCCGGCCAGACCTGGATCTTCGAAGCCGGCGGTTTCGGCGTGTTCGATCCCGGCATCAACGCGCTGTCGATCCTGACCGAGATCCTGCCGCAACAGGTGTTTGTCAGGAGCGCGGTGTTGGACTTTCCTGCCAATCGCGAGGGGCCGATTGCAGCGGACATCGAACTGTCCGATGAGGACGGCTTGCCGATCCGCGCTGAATTCGATTTCCGCCAGACCGGGCCGCCGAGCTGGGACGTTGTGTGTGAGACCGAGGCCGGGCCTGTGACGCTGTCGAAAGGCGGAAGGCAGCTGCGTGATGGCAACAGGTTGGTGGTCGATGCCACCGATGACGAATATCCCGCGCTGTACCGCCGTTTTGTCGCGCTGACGTCGGAAGGAAAATCCGACGTCGACCTCGCGCCCTTGCGGCTGGTCGCCGATAGCTTCATGCTGGGGCGACGGCGCCTCGTCGAGGCGTTCGAGGACTGAACATGACATCAGCCGGCATTGCGCGCGCGCCCTTCGGCACATTGCAGGACGGCACCGTGGTCGAGCGCGTGACGTTGCGCGGCGAACACGGCTTTGAAGCCGCCATCCTTCCGTTCGGCGCCGCGCTGCAAGCGCTGCTCACGCCCGATCGCGACGGGCATTGCGACGACATCGTGCTGGGCCATGACGAACTCGACGGCTATCTCGCGCAGCGCAAATTCTTCGGCGCGACCATCGGGCGCTATGCCAACCGGATCGCCGCAGCGCGCTTCATGCTGGATGGCGAGACGGTGAAACTCGACGCCAACAACGGCCCTAATGCGCTGCACGGCGGCCCCCAGGGCTTTGATCGCAAGCTCTGGCGGATCGCCGAACTGTCAGATGATGCGGGGCCGACGTTGGTGCTGGAACGCGAGAGCCCGCATGGCGAGGAGGGCTATCCGGGCAATCTTGAGACGCGCGTGACCTATCGCATCCGCAGTCCGATGGAACTCGCGGTCACCTACGAGGCGACGACCGATCGGCCGACTTGCCTCAATCTCACCAATCACAGCTTCTTCAATCTCGAGGGCGCCCGCTCGGGCGCGCAGATCCTCGATCATCGATTGACGATCGCGTCCGACCACTTCCTCGCCGTGGACGCCACCGCGATCCCGCTGCCGGGCCCGCCGCGGCCGGTCGACGGCACGCCGTTCGACTTCCGCAAGCCAACGGCGATCGGCGCGCGGATCAGGATGAATGACGAGCAGCTGCGGCTCGGGCGCGGCTATGACCACAATTTCTGCCTGGCCTCAGGCACAGGCCTTCGCTTCGCCGCGCGCCTCGAGGCGCCGAACAGCGGCCGCGTGATGGAGCTGTTCACCGATCAGCCGGGATTGCAGTTCTATTCCGGCAACTTCCTCGACGGTTCGACCGCCGGCAAGGGCGACCGGCTGTACCGGCAATCCGACGCGCTCTGCCTCGAGCCGCATGCCTGGCCGGATACGCCGAACCGGCCTGACTTTCCGTCGGCGCGACTCGATCCCGGGCAGATCTATCGGCGCAGCATCGTCTACCGCTTTTCAACCGTGTGAGTGACGCAATGACCGACCGAGCCGCCGAGCCGCCGATCGAACAGGTGCCGACATCCGTGCTGTCGGCCGAGCGCTGTCATCTCGGCGAGGGCCCGACCTATGACGCGGCGACCGACACCGCATGGTGGTTCGACATCCGCGCGCGACGCCTGTTCGAGCATCGTTTTGCCAGCCGCAACACCGTCATTCACGAGCTGCCGAAGATGGCGAGTGCGCTGGCTCGGATCGATGGTGAGCGGCAGCTGATCCTGACCGAGGATGGACTCTATGTGCGGCAAGTCGCGAGCGGTCGCATGGAGCTGTTCGCCGCACTCGAAGCCGACAATGCGCTGACGCGCTCCAACGACGCACGCGTGCATCCGTCGGGCACCTTCTGGCTCGGCACCATGGGGCGTCAGGCCGAGCAGGGCGCCGGCGCGATCTATGCGCTGCATCAGGGCCGCATCACGCGGCTCTATCCCGGGATCACGATCCCGAATGCGATCTGCTTTTCGCCTGCGGGCGATGTCGGCTATTTCGCCGATACCGCGACCAACGTGCTGCATCGCGTGCCGCTCGATCCATCGACGGGGTTGCCGACCGGCGAGCCGATCGACCTGATCAGACATCGAGGCCTCGGCGGGCTCGACGGCGCGATCGTCGATGCCGACGGCATGATCTGGAACGCGCGCTGGGGCGGCGGCTGCGTCGATGTCTACGATCCCGTCGGCCGGCATCTGCGCTCGCTGAAGGTGCCGGCCAAGCAATCGAGCTGCCCGGCCTTTGTCGGCCGCGATTTCTCGTGTGTGCTGGTCACCTCGGCCTGGCAGGAGATGGACGATGCGCAGCGCGCGGCCGATCCCGGGCACGGCCAAACCTTTCTGCTCGATGCCGCCGCGCACGGCCGCGCCGAGCCTGAGGTCAAACTGTCCTGATACAGGCTCGTCGGCCGCCTTGTTGACGGGAGCTGAATACTCGGACGATGGTACAAATATGGTCCGCAAACCCGCCAAGTCTGACGTGAAGCCCGACGCGAAGGCCGCCGCCAGCACCCGCAAGCCGAACATGCGCGAGGCGATCCTCGCGGCGGCGGAGGAGTTGTTCTCGACCTACGGCTTCAACGCCGTCTCGGTGCGCGACATCGCGCAGGCCGCCGGCGCCAATCCAGGCAGCGTGACCTATCACTTCAAGACCAAGGACGGCCTGCTGCTCGAGATCTATCGGCGCCATTGCGGCCCGATGAACCGGCGGCGCTCCGAGCTCCTGGCAGCGGCACGGCGGGTGCGCGATCTGCAGGACCGGCTGGAGGCGATCGTGCGCGCCTATGTGCTGCCGGCCTTCACCTCGGGCAGCGACCTTGCCGGCGGCGGGACGCGGTTCACGCGGCTGCGCGCCATCATGTCGGCCGAGGGCAACGAGGTGGTGCGCAGGATCATCGCGCAGACCTTCGACGACACCAGCCATGCCTTCATCGACGCGATCCATGAAAGCCTGCCGCATATTCCGCGCACCGACCTGGTGTGGCGCAGTCACTTCCTGCTCGGCGCGCTCTACTACACGCTGGTGACGCCGGAGCGCGTCTCGCGCCTGTCGCGCGGCAGTGCCGACGGCACCGATGCCGGCCACGCCATCGAGGAACTGGTGCGCGCGACTGTCGCCGCCCTGCAGGCCGCGCCGCTCGAGCAGGGGACGCTCGCGCCGCGCAAGGCGCCGGGCACAAGTCCAGGGCGAGTGCTGACCTGACCCCGCGGAGTTCGTCGCCATGGAGAAACTTCGGCTGCGCACTGTGCTTGGCAATCACCCGCACATCCAGACGGTGAAGGGCGGTGAGCTGCGTCGAGGATGCGGTGCTTGCCTCGCTCAAGGAGACCTTCCCTGGCATCGACTGGGAGAAGCAGGGTGCCTATTTCTTCCAGCGGGTGATCGACCACGGCCGCCGCCGTGCCGAGGAGGTGCGCGAGGTGGCGGAGACCGTGCGCGAGGCCGGGCTGACGCCGTGGTCGGCATCAGGTACCGCCGAGCGGCAGGGCTGGATCGCCGATCTTGCCAACGAGGACGTGTTCGGATCGAAGAGAACGCCGGACTTCGCCCGCAGTCCCGATTGGCGCATCGAAGCCTACCAGATTCTCGCGCGCGTCAAGTCCTGAGGTTGCGCGGAGAATCCGCCGCGTTCCCTGCCGGCGCGCAATGCGCTATTGCTCCGTGAACAGTTTTGCTCTGGAGGCACTCCCATGAAGAATTCCGGCAAGGTCGTCGCCATCACCGGCGCGGCGCGCGGCATCGGCAAGGCCTGCGCCGCGCGCTTCCTGTCCGATGGCGCCAGGGTCGTCATCTCGGATGTCGACGCTGCCGGGCTCGTCCACGCCGCCCGCGAGCTCGGACATGAGGATCGGTTGCGGGCCGTCGAGGCCGATGTCAGCAAGCGCGCCGATGTCGATCGCATCGTCGCCACGGCGGTGAAGGAGTTCGGCCGGCTCGACGTCATGGTCAACAATGCCGGCGTCGCACGCAACCGCGATTTCCTCGACATCAGCGAGGCCGAGTTCGACGACGTGATGGGGATCAACCTCAAGGGCGCGTTCTTCGGCGTCCAGGCCGCGGCGCGCCAGATGATCGCGCAGGGCGGTGGCGGCGTCGTCGTCAACATGTCTTCGGTCAACGCGCTGCTCGCGATCCCCTCGCTTGCGACCTACGCGATGTCCAAGGGCGCGATGAAGCAGCTGACCTCGGTCGCCGCGGTGGCACTGGCGCCGCACGGCATTCGCGTCGTGGCGGTCGGGCCCGGCACGATCCTGACCGAGATGGTGGCAACCGCAATCTTCTCGTCGGAGGACGCGCGGCGCAGTGTGCTGTCGCGCACCCCGGCCGGCCGCTGCGGCGAGCCGAGCGAGGTCGCCTCCGTCGTGGCATTCCTCGCCAGCGGCGACGCCTCCTATATCACCGGCCAGACCATCTATCCGGACGGCGGGCGGTTGATCCTCAATTACACCGTGCCGGTGCACGAGAAGAAGTAGGGCGCTGCCAAAATATCGAAAACAACCCCATGCAAAGTAGCCGCCGGCGGTCGACCAGGCGACTTGACGCGTCGGGCAACTCAGGGATACACTTCCAATATTCCGAAATTGTGCAAGTGGTGTCGTCATCCTCACCTGTCATCGCCCGGTTCAACCGGGCGATCCAGTACGCCGCGGCTTCTCGGTTCAATAACAATCGTCTCTGGAATACTGGATCGCCCGGTCAAGCCGGGCGACGACAGTTTGTTGCGTGGCGGCAGGGCCGTGCGCTCTGGTCCGGTACCGGCGCGCAGCCAGGCAACAGCGCTACCGCATCCAGCGCCGTCATCACTCGCATGCGCGGGTGATGACACCGGATGTGAGGCACCGGATGGCTACCGGCCCTTGAACTGCGGCTTGCGCTTTTCCATGAAGGCGTTGCGGCCTTCGCGGAAATCGGCGCTGTCCATGCAGTCGATGCCGATCTGCCTGATCGCGGCCATGTCGCGATCGGCGGGATCCTCCAGCACCTGCGCGATGGTGATCTTGGCGGCCTTGATCGCCAGCGGCGCATTGCCCGAAATGGTTCGGGCGATCTCCATGGTCGCGTCCCACAGCTCGGCGTCCGGCAGCACGCGATCGACGAGGCCGATCCGCAGCGCTTCCGCGGAGTCGATCCGCATGCCCGTATACATGATCAGCCGCGCCCAGGACGGGCCGACCAGCGACACCAGATGGCGCAAGCCGTCATAGCCATAGGCGATGCCGAGCTTGGCGGCGGGAATGCCGAACTGGCCGCTTGCGCCGGAGATGCGGATGTCGGTCAGCATCGCGACCTGCATGCCGCCGCCGAGACAGAAGCCGCGGATGCAGGCGATCGTCGGCTTCGGGTAGTCGGCGAGCAGGGCGCGCTGGGCGGCGCTGCGCCGTGAATACTCCTCGGAGGCTTCCGCGTTATGGCGGGTCTTCTCGAACTGGCTGATATCGGCGCCTGATACGAAAGCCTTGTCGCCGGCGCCGACCAGGACCACGACACGGACGGCCGGATCGTCGCGCAGCGCGGTCAGCGCCTCGCCGAGCCCTTCCCACATCTCCAGCGACATCGCATTGCGCTTGTCGGGATTGTTGAAGGTGACGACGCCGACGCCGTCGACCACGCTTTGCAGGATCTTGCCGTCGGCAAGCGATCGATCTGGAATGTTTGGCATTTGAGGGTCCGGTCTGATTTCGTCCAAACCTAGCACCCGGTCGCAAGCCGGGGCAGGCGGTTTAGGGCACGGCGCGATTGCATCGGCGTGCGGCAACTCTCCCGGTAGTTGTACGGCTGGCAAAATAAACTGCTGCGAAAGGGTTGCGCCATAGAGTGCGCCGCCGCGCTCCGTCGCGGTTTAACTTTTTCCTAGTCTTTCGACGGTACGACTGTACGCACCTGCGCGCCAGGGCGATCCCCGCGGCGCGCTGGGACGCATCGCGCAGCCTTCCCGCTGCAATCGCGTCGGTAGCGGATGTCCCCACCACCAGACCGACCCGGGATGTCGGTCAACCCCCGACCTCCGTGCACTCACATCGCCTCGGGCGAGGTCCAGTCGTGTCCGTCGAGAAGTTCCTCAAGCAACGCGCAGTCAGGATCACGGTCAACGGCAGCTACACGCTGCCGAACTGGTATGATGCGCAAGGCAAACTGCGCACCTTCGCCTGCCGCACCACGCGCGTGTCGCCGTTCCGCATGATCGTTGACGTTCCGGTGGTCGGCAAGATCGGCGACCGGCTGACCTCGTACTTCGAGGAGTTCGGCAAGTTCGAGGGCTGCATCACCGACACGATGAGCCGCAGCTTCCTGCTCGAGCTCGAGATGACGCATGCGATGCGCGAGAAGTTCGCCGACAAGCTGACCTGGATCGAGAAGAAGCAAAAGGATCCGAGCGTCCGCGAGGCGCGCAACAATCCGCGGTTCGTGCCGGTCGCGCCGCATGCGATGCTGACGCTGGCGGACGGCACCATGCAGAGCTGCTTCATCATCGACATGTCGCTGTCGGGCGCGGCGGTGTCCTCCGAGGTGCAGCCGCCGATCGGCATGCCGCTTGCGATCGGCGCCTGCGTCGGGCGCGTGGTGCGGCATCTGCCGAACGGCTTCGCCATCAAGTTCGTCGAGACCTACAAGCAGAGCGAGCTGGGGCGTTTGATCGCGCGCAAATCCAAGGAGCTGCAAGTGGTGTCCGCCGACGCGGACCCTGTTGCCTGACGGCCGGACGCCGCCGGCATCGCTACGTCATTTCTTCCGGATCATCGGCTGCGCGCATGCGCGAGATATTGTCCTCGGTCGCCGCCGTACCGGCCGCCGCGATCGCGATCTCTCGCGCCAGATTGGTGCACTCAGCCCATAGCAGGAAGAACACCAGCGGTGGCCGCTGGCCCGCCTCCAGCATCTGCCGGCAGCGCTCCGCCGCGCCGTCGAGCGCCCACCATTGCCGGGCGACCACCATGACCTTGCGGAAACTTCGCAATGTGCCGGAGAATTTTTGCGGATCGGCGCTCACGAGGGCGCCGCAATGGTTCAGCCAGTTCAGCGCCGCATAGATCGCGATTCCGTAGTCCTCGATCGCGGTGCCCGTGAAATCGACCACGGTGTTGTCGTGCGCGCGCTGGCGCAGGAAGGCATCGATCATCTCGGGTTGACGGGATGGATCGGCCAGCAGCGAGGTGTCTTGCCGCGGCACCATCGGAATATAGCGCATCGCTTCGAGCCGGGTGTGTTCCCAGATCGCTCTGTTATCGCCGAGCAGGTCGCCGGACTTGCGCTTGCAGGCGGGATAGACCAGCACGCCGTTGTCGGCGAGATCGAGATAACGCGGCACCACCTTGTCGAGCGCGGCGAGAAACGCGCAGGGATCGGTGAGGCCGCGCAAGTCGCTGGCGGCGTCCTCCGCGGGTGAAGGCTTGTTGACGCGTGTCCAGCCGAAATTGGCCATCCCGGGGCGCCCCGATCTCAACCTGGGCGTCAGGTTAGAGGGAAAATGCGGCGATGCAAATGCGGCATTTGCGGTCGCGCCGCAGCGCGTGCCTGCTGCTGCCGGTTGACGTAGGAAACCGCCGCGCCTAGCTCATGGTTAATCGGGCGCAACGCAGGTTGCTGCCGCCGTCGGGACTGATCGCCATGACTGCATCTGATCGCCAATCGCATTGGCAGACCGTCTACCAGACCAAGGGTGAGCAGCAGGTGAGCTGGTCGCAGGCCGACCCGCAGCCATCGCTGGGCCTGATCGAATCCATCGCGCCGGGCCGCGACGCGGCGATCATCGACGTCGGGGGCGGGGCCTCGCGCCTCGTCGATGCGCTGCTGGCGAGTGGTTTCCACGATCTGACGGTGCTCGACCTCTCCGAGGCGGCGCTGGCGAGCGCGCGGGAGCGGATCGGCGTCGCGGGCGGCAACGTACGTTGGATCGCCGATGATGCGACGGTCTGGCAGCCGGAGCAGGCCTTCGACATCTGGCACGATCGTGCAGCATTTCATTTTCTCGTCGAGGAGACCGATCGCGCGGCCTATCTCGACCGGCTGCATCGCGGCGTCAGGGCGGGCGGCCACGCCGTGATCGGCACCTTCGCGCTGGACGGACCGGAGAAGTGCAGCGGTCTGCCGGTAGCGCGCTATGATCCCGCAACGCTCAGCCGGACCATTGGTCCGGCATTCGAGCTGATCGCCGAGGCGCCGCATCGGCACGTCACGCCCTGGGGCGCGACGCAGTCGTTCCAGTTCAGTGTGCTGCGGCGGAAGTGACTCGCCGCCGGAGGAGAGGTGAGATGACGGACGCGCCACGGACGATCGGCGAGATCGCGAGCTACCACGCCCATGTCTACTACGACCCCGCGACCAGCCGGGGCGAGGCCGAACGGCTGCGCAACTGGATGGGCGAGCGCTTCCTGGTCACGCTCGGGCGCTGGCACGACGTCAAGGTCGGCCCGCACGATCAGGCGATGTACCAGGTGGCGTTCGCGGCCGAGCTGTTTCCGACGCTGGTGCCGTGGCTGATGCTGAACCACGGCAGCCTGAGCATACTGGTCCATCCCAACACGACCAATCCGCGCCGCGATCATCGCGACGATCCGCTCTGGATCGGCACGCCGCTTGCCGTCCATGCCGACAAGCTGCCCGAAGAGGCCGAGATGGAGCAGGCGCCGGCGCCGAACACGTCGCCGACATTGCGCTCCTGAGCCTCGCCGCGGGGATCGTCGGCATGCGTAAAGTTTGACGCAATTGTACTACAACCAAGTCGTTTCAAACTCATCGCGTTTTGCAACGTGAGGTTAAGCCGCCATTCCTAGGCTTACCCGACAATTTCAGGGTCGGGCGCATTGGGCATGTTTTTTTCGTTTCGAAGCTGGTCACTGTGGCGCGTGGTGGGGCCTCTGCTGGCCATCGTGCTGCTGATGGGCGGCCTGACGGTCGGCAGCCTGCAGGTGATGTCCGCGGTGCGGGCCTATGTTGCCGGCGAGAGCCTCTGGTCGAAGGGGCAGAAGGACGCCATTCACGACCTTCAGATCTATATCAGCACCGGCGCGCCGCTCTATCTGCAGAAATTCGATGCCGCGATCGCGGTGCCGCTGGCCGATCGCACGGCGCGGCGCGCCCTGGAAGCGCCAGGCAACAACGATGCCGTGGCCCGGGTCGCTTTTGCCAAGGCAGGCAATCATGATGACGACATTGGCGGCCTGATCTGGCTGTTCAAATATTTCCGCAAGATGCACCACGTTGCCGGCGCGGTGACGGCATGGCGCAATTCGGATGCGCTGCTCGATCAGCTGATCGAGATCAGGAACGATGCCGCGAACGACGCCGCGCTGCACGATCCGTCGGCTGCGACCATCAAGCATTGGGCCGAGCGGATCGGCACGGTCGACGCCGCGATGACCACGCTCGCCGTCGATTTCTCCGATCATCTGGGGAAGGCGTCGCGCCAGGTCTCTGCGCTGCTGCTGCTGGTCAATCTCGTGATCGCGGCCTGCCTTGCCGGCATTGTGCTGTTCCATACGCGGCGGATGCTGTGGCGGCGCTGGCTTGCCGAGACCGCGCTTGCCGTCGAGAAGGAGCGCGCCCAGCTCACGCTGGCTTCGATCGGCGACGCCGTCATCGTGACCACGCCGGACGATCGCGTCGGCTACATGAACGCCGCCGCGCAGCGGCTGATCACGTCGGGGCAGGACGTGACCGGCTGGCAGCTTTCATCGCTGTTCAGCATCGCCGAGCAGCCGGTGCAGGGATCGTTCCAGAGCGCGGATGTCGATGGCGAAAGCCGCCCGCAGCAGCGGCTGCTGGTCCGCGCGGATCATTCCAGCGTGCCGGTCTCGGTGGTCGAGACCCCGATCGTGCACGCCGGCGAGCCCGCCGGCCGCGTCATGATCATTCACGACATGACCGCCGAGCGGCGGCTGGTCGAGGAATTGGCGTGGGCCGCCTCCCATGACGCCCTCACCGGGCTCGCAAACCGGCGGCAGTTCGAGTTCGAGCTGCACAAGACGATGTCGGGCTCGCCGGTCGCCGGCGCCGATCTGATGCTGATCGACCTCGATCAGTTCAAGATCGTCAACGACACCTGTGGCCACATGGCGGGCGACCGGCTGCTGAAGCAGGTGGCGAGGTTGCTGGCGGCCGAGGTCGGCTGCAGCGGGCTGGTCGCGCGGCTTGGCGGCGACGAGTTCGGTATTTTGCTGCGCGACGACGGCTCTGCCGCGCATGAGGCCGCGGCCGACGTCGCGGAGCGGATCAGGGCGGTGGTCGAGCAGTCGAGCTTCGTCCATGAGGGCTCGAGCTTCCGGATCAGCGCGAGCATCGGCCTGGTCGGGCTCGCCGACAGCGCCGGCGTGCAGGACGCGTTGCGGCTCGCCGACGTCGCCTGTTTCCTCGCCAAGGACAAGGGACGCAACCGCGTCCAGGAGCACCGTCCGTCGGATACCGGCATGGCGGTGCGTGTCGCCGAGATGAGCTGGGTCAATCGCATCCGCAAGGGATTGGACGAGGGCCGCTTCTGCCTCTACGAGCAGGAGATCCGCCCGCTGAACGGCACGCTGAAGAGCAACGACCGCCGCGAGCTGCTGCTGCGCCTGCGCGACGAAAGCGGCGCCCTGGTGCCGCCCGGCAGCTTCCTGCCCGCGGCCGAACGCTACGGGCTGATGCCGCTGATCGATCGCTGGGTGGTTCGTCGTGCCTTCGAGATCATCGCCGAGCGCAAGCACCACCCGCGCAAGATCGCGAGCTACGCGATCAACCTCTCCGGCGCCACCATCGGCGACGGCGACTTCGTCGACTTTGTCGCCGGGCTGTTTGCCGAGCATGATGTGTCGCCGGCTTTGGTGTGTTTCGAGATCACCGAGACCAGCGCAATCTCCAATCTCGACGAGGCGCAGAAGTTCATCGCGCGGTTGCGCGAGATCGGCTGCAGCTTCTCGCTCGACGATTTCGGCACCGGCATGTCCTCGATCGCCTATCTGAAGCACCTGCCGGTCGACATCATCAAGATCGACGGTTCGTTCGTGAAGGAGATCCTGAACAGCAAGGTCGATCGCGCGATGGTCGAGATGATCACCAAGACGGCGAAGATCATGCAGAAGCAGGTGGTCGCGGAATTCGTCGAGAGCCTCGCGATCCTGGACGAACTGCGCCAGATCGGGGTCGACTACGCCCAGGGTTATGCGATCGGGAAGCCGGTCCCGGTCCTCACCCTCCGGGAAGAAAAGATAGCCTGAGTCGCCGGAATTGTCCCGAATCGAGACTTTTTTGGCCGTTTCAGCCCGTCCGGGGCTGATTCAAGGCTGATTCCCCGGCACTTTCCATCCGAAAAACGTTTAAAAAACCTGTCGCTGCCGGCTTCGTCTCGATTATGCCTTACTCTAATTCCCTGATATGATGAGCGATCGGTGAATCCCACGTGGGCCGGGTAACAGGCTCCAGAGCACCGAACTTGGGGATGATGGGTCAACGTACGACGAAAGCTGCCGGGCGTAAGTCGAGCCGCGGCATGTCTCTGGTGGGCAGCACGACGTTCGCCGTGAGCGCGCTCGTCCTCTCGTCTGGCCTTGCCGCCTGGATGGCCGGCATCGATCCCACCGCTTGGCTGCACGGACCGGCATTCGCCAACACCACCGCCTCATTGAATTTCGACGATCGCTTCGGCTCACGCTCCACGATCAACACGGCTTCGCTCTATTATCCACTGCGCCGCGGATTCCGTTCGAGCCGCGGCGATTTCAATTCCGAGTTCGGTCAGATCGAAGAGGCGCTGGGCGGCCAACTGCGCGACACGCAGACCGAACTGCCGAGCAGCGAGCCGGCGACGGCGTCGGTTGCCGCCACGACCACGGTGGCGACGTCGCCCGCAGTGCCGATGCCGCGGTCGCGGCCGGCCGAGGCCAATCTGCTCGCGCGGAACGATCAGCCGCCACCACCGCAAGCGCCGGTGCAGCAGGGCGACAACCGGACGTTCCTGCAGAAGATCGCCGACATGATGCCGGGCAAGCTGCAGCTCGCGTCGATCGATCCGAATGACGGCTTGTTGTCCGGTCCGAGCCCCGATCTCGGCAAGCTCGGTTATGACAGCACCACGGCGGTCTACGACATCACCGGCCGCATCGTGTACATGCCCGACGGCACCAAGTTCGAGGCGCATTCAGGCCTCGGCAATCTGCTCGACGATCCGGCGCATGTGAATGCCCGCAATGCCGGCGCGACGCCGCCCGGCATCTATGAGATGAAGCCGCGCGAAAAGCTGTTCCACGGCGTGCCCGCGCTGCGCATGACCCCGGTCGATGGCAGCGACACATTCGGGCGTGTCGGTCTGCTGGTCCACAGCTACATGCTCGGGCCGAACGGCGACTCCAACGGCTGCATCTCGGTCAAGCACTACGACAGGTTCCTGCAGGCCTACCGCAACGGTACGATCAAGCGCATTGCGGTCGTGATCAACATCAAGGACACGCAGTCGGCTTCGAGCCGTTCGGCGTCGAACTCGTAAGCCGCCAGCCCGCGGCGCTGCCTGCGCTTCAACTCTGCCAATCTCAGTGTCTCTTCGCCCCGGCCCCGAAAGGCGCGGGGCGATGCGCTATCGGCGCGGCGGAACGCGCGGACGAGACGCTCGTGGCTCTCGAGCCCCCAAACGCTGTGCGATCGTGTCGATCGGAAAGTCGGTCGATCATGCGATGTCGGTTGCGCTGGGTATCAACTACCTTGATAGTGTATACATATATGGAATTAAAGGTAATATATTACTGAAATTTGCCAAGAAGTGGGATATAATGTATACATAAAGTATTCCCTGATATTCCAAGAGGGCGACTAATGCCAAAACCCTTTCCAATGAACGCTTGGTACGCGGCCGGCTGGGATGCCGAGATCAAGCACGCGCTGCTGCCGCGGACGATCTGCGGCAAGCACGTCGTGATGTACCGGAAGGGCGACGGCGAGGTCGCGGCGCTCGAGGATGCCTGCTGGCATCGACTGGTGCCGCTCTCCAAGGGCCGGCTCGATGGCGACACCGTGGTCTGCGGCTATCATGGCCTGAAATACAATGCGCAGGGCCGCTGCACCTTCATGCCCTCGCAGGAGACGATCAATCCGTCGGCCTGCGTGCGCGCCTATCCCGTCGTCGAGCGTCACCGCTTCATCTGGCTCTGGATGGGCGATCCCGCGCTCGCCGATCCGGCGCTGGTGCCCGACATGCACTGGAACCACGATCCGGCCTGGGCCGGCGACGGCAAGACCATTCACGTCAAATGCGATTATCGCCTCGTCGTCGACAATCTCATGGACCTAACGCACGAGACCTTCGTGCATGGTTCGAGCATCGGTAACGATGCCGTCGCCGAAGCGCCGTTCGACGTCACCCATGGCGAGAAGACCGTCACCGTGACGCGCTGGATGCAGGGCATCGAGGCGCCGCCGTTCTGGGCCAAGCAATTGCAGAAGCCGGGTCCGGTCGATCGCTGGCAGATCATCCGCTTCGAGGCGCCGTGCACCGTCAATATCGACGTCGGCGTCGCACCGGCTGGATCGGGCGCGCCCGAGGGCGATCGCTCGCAGGGCGTCAACGGCTATGTGCTCAACACCATCACGCCGGAGACCGAGAAGACCTGCCATTACTTCTGGGCCTTCGTCCGCAATCACCGCATCACCGAGCAGCGTCTCACCAGCGAAATCCGCGACGGCGTTGCCGGCATCTTCCACGAGGACGAGATCATCCTGGAAGCGCAGCAGCGCGCGATGGATGAGAATCCGGACCGCGTGTTCTACAATCTCAACATCGATGCCGGCGCGATGTGGGCGCGGCGCGTCATCGACCGCATGGTGGCGAAGGAAAACCCGCCGCAGCAGCTGCAGGCAGCGGAGTAGGCGGCATGGCGGAGCGCGAAGCCGAGCGTTCAGTGTCGCAGACGGTGCGCGCGCAGCTCGCGCTGCGTGAACTGATCGTTTCGGGCGGCCTGCGGCCGGGTGAGCGCATCTCGGAATTGCAGGCGGTCGAGGTCACCGGGGTGTCCCGCACGCCGGTGCGGATGGCACTGGTCCGGCTGGAGGAGGAAGGCCTGCTGGAGGCGATCCCGTCCGGCGGCTTCATGGTCAAGGCATTTTCCGAGCGCGACATTCTCGATTCGATCGAACTGCGCGGCACGCTGGAGGGATTGGCCGCACGCTTTGCCGCCGAGCGCGGCGTCTCGTCGCGCGATCTCGAGCCGCTGAAGCAATGCCTCGATGAGATCGACGGCCTGGTGCGGCAGGAGCCGATCTCGATGGAGGCGTTTTCGTCCTATGTCGCGCTCAACGCCCGCTTCCACGTGCTGCTGGCCGAGCTGTCGCGCAGTCCGCCGCTGATCCGGCAGATCGACCGCGCTTCGGCGCTGCCGTTCGCCTCGCCGAGCGGCTTCGTGATGGCGCAATCGGCGTTGCCCGAGGCACGCCAGATCCTGCTGATCGGGCAGGACCATCATCGCGTGGTAGTCGACGCCATTGAGAACCGAGAGGGCGCGCGCGCCGAGGCGATCATGCGCGAGCATGCCCGGCTTGCGGCACGCAATCTGCGGCTGGCGCTGCGCAACCGCACCCATCTCGATCTGCTGCCGGCGCTGGCGCTGATCTCGGCCGGCTGAACGGAGCGCGCCATGCGATTCATCGAAACCTGGACATCCGCCACGCTGCTCGCCGTGCGCGACCTCACGCCCGGCATCCGCGAATTCCTGCTGCGGCCCGATCATTTCACCGCCGCACCTTATCCCGTCGGCAGCCATATCGATGTCGGCGTCACCATCGACGGCCAGCCGCAGACCCGATCCTATTCGCTGGTCGGCGAAGTCGATCCGCAGGGCTATCGGATCGCGGTGCGGCATGCAGCGGATTCCCGCGGCGGCTCGCGCTACATGTGGTCGCTCGCGCCGGGGGCGCGGCTCAACATCACGCAGCCCGCCTCGCTGGTGCAGCTCGACTGGACGCGGCGGCAGTTCTGCCTGATCGCTGGAGGCGTCGGCATCACGCCGATCGTCGGTGCGGCGCAGGCGCTGGCCCGTCGCGAGGCCGGCGTGACGCTGCATTATGCCGTGCGCACGCGCAGCGATGCAGCCTATCTCGAATTGCTCGAAGGCCTGCTCGGCGACCGCCTCATCGTCCATGCCGGCGACGAAGGCCGACGGCTCGACCTCGACAGCGTTTTCGCAAGTCTACCGCAGGACACGATGGCGTTGTTCTGCGGCCCGATGCGGATGTTGGATGCGGCGCGGCGCGCCTGGGAAGCGTCCGGTCGTCCGATGACGGACTTGCGCTACGAGACCTTTGGATCGAGCGGGCTGCTGCCGACCGAGGCGTTCGGCGTCCGGCTCAGGGGAGAGGGAACCGAGTTCGTGATCCCGCACGACCGCTCGATGCTGGACGTGCTCAACGATGCCGGCCATGAGGTGATGAGCGATTGCCGGCGCGGCGAATGCGGCGTCTGTGCGCTCGATGTGATCGACGTCGACGGCGAGATCGACCATCGCGACGTGTTCTTCAGCGACCATCAGAAGCAGGAGAGCCGCAAGATCTGCGCGTGTGTCTCGCGCGCCCGCGGCACCATCACGGTAGACACCCTGCATCGCGCCGACACGATCTGACGCGCGCACTCGCGGCGCGACCGTTCGATCGGGGCTAAAGCGTGATCATATTAGGTTGAGCTGGAACGGCGAAGGATCACCTCTCCCTTGGGAGAGGTCGATTTGCGTAGCAAATCGGGTGAGGGGTTACGGTCTAACGAGAGAGCAAGAGCCCTCACCCGGATTGCTTCGCAATCCGACCTCTCCCCAATGGGGAGAGGTGAACCAAGACCGCGCCAAGCCGATTCAACCAAACTTCATCGCGCTTTACGCTGCGTGCACCGAGTGCTGCGGGTCGTGGTCGAGCAGGGCTGATATCTCGCTGCCCGACATCGGCCGGCCGATCAGATAGCCCTGGACCTCGTCGCAGCTGGTCTGGCGCAGATATTCGAGCTGGTCCGCGGTCTCGACGCCTTCGGCGACGACGCCGATCTGCAAGTCTTGCGCGAGGCCGATCACCGATTTGACGATCGCGGCGCAATCCGGCTGGGTCAGCATGTCCCGGATGAAGGATTGATCGATCTTGATGCGGCTGAACGGCAGCTTGCGCAAATAGGTCAGCGACGAGAAGCCGGTGCCGAAATCGTCGAGCGCGACCGTCAGCCCGAGCTCGAGCAGTCCGTTCAGGATTGCGGGCGCCGATCCGTATTTCGAGATCAGCATCGACTCGGTGATCTCGATCTCGAGCCGGTTCGGCGCGACGTTCGCCGCGTCAAGCGCCTCGACGATGGTCTGCAGGATGCTCACATTCTGGAACTGGACCGCGGAGAAATTCACCGCGATCCTGATGTCGTCGGGCCAGCGCGACAACATCGCGCAGGCGCGCCGGATCACCCACTCGCCGAGCTGGTGGATCAGCCCGCTCTCCTCGGCGATCGGAATGAACACGGTCGGCGGGATCAGGCCTCGGGTCGGATGCTGCCAGCGCAGCAGCGCCTCGAAGCCGGTGACGCGGCCTTTGCGGATGTCGAGGAACGGCTGGTAGACGAGGAACAGCTGGTCAGCCTCGATGGCATGTTCCAGATCGTGCTGCAGGGCGCGGCGGTCGCGCGCCGATTGGTCGTCGCCGGTCTCGAAGAAGCAGATCGTGCCGGAGCCGGATTTCTTCGCCCGGTAGAGCGCGATGTCGACATGCTTGAGCAGGTCGTGCGAGGTGGTGCCGTCCCGTGGCGCCAGCACGATGCCGAGGCTGATCGCACCGGTGATCTCGAAGCCGTCGATCGGGAACGGGTCGGCAAAGGCGGCGACGAACCGTTCGGCGATCGCGAGCGCGTCCTCGGGCCTGGTCAAATTGGACATGATCAGCGCGAACTCGTCGCCGCCGATCCGCGCGACATGCTCGGCCGCGCGCGTGCAACGCTGCAACCGGGCCGCAACCTGCACCAGAAACTCGTCGCCTGCCGGATGGCCGTACCTGTCGTTGATCTCCTTGAAGCGATCGAGATCGAGCAGCAGCACCGCGAATTCCTCGCTCGAGCGCGACAGCCGGTTCAGTGCGCCGTTGAGCGCCTCGTTGAAGGCGACACGGTTCGGCAGATGGGTCAGCGGATCCTGGCGCACCGTCCGTTCGGCCTCATGCTGGGCGATGATCCGCCGCCTGAACTCGAATGCGTTGAGGAACACGCCGCGCAGCAGCACGGAGCCGTAGACCAGGACCAGCACGGCCATCAGGAGATAGATGAAGTCGCCGTCCCTGCCGAGGCAGATCGCCGTGCCGAGGAAGATCGGTCCGGTGAAAGCAATCGCGGCGATCGGGATCGTCGAGAACGCGAAGGCGCCGCCGGCCAGCATTCCCGCGCACAGGCACGTGATCACCAATTGCGCGCCGCTCGACGCGTTGGCGAAGAAGGCGACGGGGACGACGCCCCAGGCCGTGCCGAGCGCGAGCGCATTGCGCACCAGCCGGTACATGGTACGGCGCGACACGAATTGCGGCTTGGCGATGCGGCGCGATGCGCGCGCCTGCAAGCCGAAGAACAGCGCGGCGCTGCTCACCGCGGCCGCCCACACCAGCGCGAAGGCCCAATCGGCCGATTGCCAGAGCGCAACCGCGAGCACCAGCGCGTTGCAGGCATTGGCCAGCATGATGCCGAAGGAATAGCCGAGCACGAGCGAAACCTGCTCGGCGCGGATGTGGCCGGCTAGCGCTTCATCCGTCGGTGGTGCGCCGAAGGCGGCGAGGTCACCCGCGAACAAGGTCGCGAAATATGATCTGAGATAGGTACGCATCTCACTACGTTCTTGCGCGGTTTGGCCATGGCGCTGTGGCGAAGAATTCTCTGCAAACCTTTGACAAACTATGAACTATTGCAACGGACCGTGCCACCGCGGGGACCCGGTTCAGTTCCACGGGCGGGCATTGCTAACAAATCGATACAAACGCGTGACGTGGCGTCACGGACCAGCGGTGTGACGTCACAGATGGGCAAAGACTGCCCGGCGCCACCCTGCTTGATCCACCGCCGGTTTTTCGCAATGTGTCGGCAACGACCAGGGTTTCCGCGAACGGCAAGACCAGAAGGCTGCGCATGAGCCTCCCGACCACGAACCACGAACCCGGGTTTCGGATCACACGGGCGAGCCATGTCGTCCTGACCGTCTGTGACCTCGCGGCGAGCCGGCAGTTCTACGAAAAGGTGATCGGGCTGATCCTGACCGCGGAGGAGGGCGACGCGCTCTATTTCCGCGGCGTCGAGGAGGCCTGTCATCACAGCCTTGTGTTGCGCAAGGGCGAGGGCGCCGTCTGCGCGCGGCTCGGCTTGCGGGTCTTTCAGGACGACGACCTCGACCGGCTCAAGGCGTTCTTCGAAGCGCAGGTGAAACCGAAGCCGCTGACGCTCGAGAGCTACCTGGCGAAGTAGCATGTCAGCCCCGGTCGCGAACTCCATCCATGACGTGGCTATCGTCGGCCTCGGGCCGGTCGGTGCCATCTTCGCCAATCTGCTCGCGCAAGCCCGCCTGAGCGTTGCCGTCGTCGAGCGCGTCGCCGAGATCTATGACAAGCCGCGCGCGATCACGCTCGATCACGAGGCGCTGCGCGTGCTGCAGGCGATCGGGCTCGGCGATTTCATGGAGCAGGCAATCGCCCCGCATAACGGCTCGCACTATCTCGGCGTCGACGGCGAGATCATCAAGATCTTCGATCCGATGCCGCCGCCGTTCCCGCTCGGCTGGATTCCGAACGTTACCTTCGTGCAGCCGGACCTCGAGCAGGCGCTGCGCGACAAGCTCGCCGACTATCCGCACGCCGATGTGTTCCTTGCTGCGGCCGGCGTGGCGCTGCGGCAGGACGCCGACGCGGTGACGCTGACCGCACAGCGCGAGTCTGGCGAGGAGTTGTCGATCCACGCGCGCTACCTGGTCGGCTGCGACGGCGCCAACAGCTTCGTGCGCAAGCAGCTCGGTATCGGCCTGGATGATCTCGCCTTCGATGAATGGTGGATGGTGGTCGACACGCTGACCAGCGATCCCGCCAAGCGGCCGGCCAAGAGCTTTCAGTACTGTTGGCCGTCGCGTCCCGGCACCTTCGTGCCGGGCCCGCGCAATCTGCGGCGCTGGGAGATCAAGCTGCTGCCGGGCGAGGATCCCGAAGCGGCCGGCGCAGCCGACAATGTGGTGAAGCTGCTCAAGGGCTTCACCGATATCTCCGACCTGACGATCTGGCGCTCGGCGGTCTATCGTTTTCACGCGCTGCTCGGGCAGCGTTGGCGCGACCACCGCGTGCTGCTGATGGGCGATGCCGTGCACCAGACGCCGCCGTTCCTCGGGCAAGGTCTGTGCGCCGGCATCCGCGATGCCGTGAACCTGGCCTGGAAGCTCCGCCTGGTGCTGCGCGGCGATGCCAACGAGGCATTGCTCGACAGCTACGAGATCGAGCGCAAGCCGCATGTGCGCGCCGTCGTCGCCAGCGCCAAGGAGTTCGGCAAGATCATCGGTGAGCTCGATCCGGTGGCCGCGGCCGCACGCGACCTGCGCCTGCGCGCCGAGCTGAAGGCGGGCACGGCCGAAACCATCAGGCAGAAATTCATTCCCGATCTCGTCTCCGGCCTGATCGCGCGCGATGGTGATCTTGCCGGGCGGCTGTTCGTGCAGCCGCATGTGCAGGCGCCGGACGGGCAGACATGCCGGCTCGACGATCTGCTGAAACCGGAATTTGCGATCGTCACGGCGACCGCCGAGCCGATGGAATGGCTGTCGGACGCGTCCCGCGCCGCCTGGCAGCATCTCGCCGGCGAGCGCGTCGTCATCACCGCATCAGGCGAAAGCACCGACGCCGACGGCATCCTGAGCGTGGTCGAGCGCGACGGGCTGTTCGCCGACTGGATACGGCACCACCGCGCCGCGGCGGTCATTGTGCGGCCCGATCGTTACGTCTTCGGGGCCGCCGGCAACGCCGATGAGCTCAATATGCTCGTCGGGCAACTGCTCGAAGGTCTCGGTGCGAGACATCAGTCGTTCCCGGCGGTGCCCGTCACTTCTTGATGTCGGCCGCGACCAGCACGCGGTGACCGCGCAGCAGCTCCTGCAGGGCCTGCAGGGCCGCGACGCCGCATTGGGTGTCCTGCTCGCCATTGCCGCCGCTCAGCCCGATGCCGCCGACAACCTCGTCGTCGACGACGATCGGAAAGCCGCCGACGAACACGGCAAATTTTCCGTCGAAGCTCCACTGTATGCCGAAGGCCTCATTGCCGGGGAGGGCCGGTCCGTTTGGCGGCTGGTTGAACAGATGGGTGGAGCGCTTGTGCCCGGCCGCAGTGAAGGCCTTGTTCCAGGCAATCTGCGGGCCGGTGATCCGCGCACCGTCCATCCGCTCCAGCGCCAGCGGGTAGCCGCCTTCGTCGGTGACGCAGACCGTCTCAGCAACGCCGATCTCGGCGGATTTTCGGATCGCCGCGGCGATCATGTAGCGGGCTTCGGCAAGTTCAAGCTTGAACGACTGTTTCATCGCTGTCTTTCGGGATTGGAGTGGACGTCGACGGCGGCTCAAGCGCCGCGGTAGACCGTTTTGATCTGGGTGTAGAATTCGAGGCCGGTACGGCCTGACTCGCGGAAGGTCGAGGTGCTCGACCGTTTCAATCCGCCGAACGGCGCGTTGATCAGATTGCCCGTGGTGGTGCGGTTGATCTTCACGGTGCCGGACTGGATGTCGTTGGCGAAATCATGCATGACGCGCGGGTTGCGGGTCACTATCGCGGCCGACAGGCCGTATTCGCTGGCATTGGCCTTGGCGATCGCGTCGGCATAATCGTCGACCTCGATGATCGCGATCACAGGGCCGAAGATCTCCTCGCGTGCGATCGTCATGTCCTGGGTCACATCGGTGAAGATCGCAGGTGAGACGAAGTATCCGCCGTCATAGGCCGCGCCGGTGAGCCGGTCGCCGCCATGAAGGTGCGTCGCTTCCTGCTTTCCGATTGCGATATAGCGCAGTACGGTGTCGAGCTGCCTTGCCGTAGCCAGCGGTCCCATCTCCATTCCGCTCGCGAGACCGCTGCCGATCTTGATCGTCTTCACCTTGGCGAGGAGCCGAGCCGTGAAATCGGCCCGCACCTGCTTCATGACCAGCACCCGGCTGGTGCCGGTGCAGGCCTGGCCGGCCAGCGAGAAGCCGCCCTTGACGGTCAGATCGACCGCCAGGTCGAGATCGGCATCGTCCATCACGATCAGCGGATTCTTGCCGCCGAGCTCCATCTGCGTGCGGGTCGTGAAGCCGACCGCGCGGCAGATCTGTTCGCCTGCCGTCGTCGATCCGGTGAAGGAAATCGCGCGGATCACCGGCGGCTCGGTGATCGCAGGCCCGATCTCGCCGGCCTTGCCGGTGATGAAGTTGAGCACGCCTTTCGGCAGGCCCGCCGCAATCAGCGCTTCCGCCAGGCGATAGCCGCTGAGCGGCGCATCCGATGACGGCTTGAACACCACCGTATTGCCGGTGATGAGGGCCGGCGCGATCTTGCGCGCCGGGATCGAAATCGGAAAATTCCAGGGCGTGATCACCGACACGACGCCGAGCGGCTCGCGCAGCGTATAGACCGTCATGTCCGGATCGTCGTTCGGAAACACCTCGCCGGTCAGCGACTGTCCCTCGACGGCATAGAACCGCAGGGTCTGTGCCGAGCGCAGCACCTCGTCGCGGGCGAGGCCGAGCGATTTGCCCATTTCCCGCGTCATCTCCCGCGCGATGCCATCCGCACGCGCCTCGAGATGATCGGCGGCCCGGTTCAGGATGGCGGCGCGCCTGGAGATCGACGTCCGCCTCCAGCCTTCGAACGCGGCGGCCGCGGCATTGACGGCCGCTTCTGCCTCGGCGGCGGTGGATTGCTGGAAGCGTCCAACCAGGTCGCCGTTGTCGGCGGGATTGACGTTCGTGAACAGTCTGCCGGAGACGCTGGGGATCCGCTCGCCGGCGATCAGGTTGGGAAATTCCTCGATCCCCGCTGTGTCCTCCGCGGAGGGGCGCGAGTTGCGTGCGGTCGTTTCGATTATCGTCACGGGATTCTCCTCAATGCCAGATCAGGACCGCGCAAGCGGTCGATATCGCGAGCCCGGTCAAGACGGGGACCAGCGCGGTCCGCACGATCTGGAACACGGGGACGCGTGCGAAGCCGGCCACTGCGATCAGCGACGACCACGCGACAAGTGTGCCGCCGCCGGTCCACACCGCGCCCATCTGACCAATCGCGGCGAGCGTCGCGGGCTCCATCCCGACCGACGGTGCCAGCGCGCCCGACAGTGAGCCGGTCAGCGGCAAGCCGGCAAAGCCCGAGCCGTCGATGCCGGTGATCATGCCTGAGATCAGGATGCTGAAGGCGACGAAAAACTCGTTGCTCGGGATCCAGCCTTGTGCGGTTTGGATCAGTTCGAACAGGAGGCTTGGCGCCTGGGCCGCGGGCACTCCGAGGATCGGCGCGGACAGGCCCGGCTCGGCGCCGAGAAAGAAGAAGCCCGCGATCGGCAGCACGGAGCCCATCGCCTTGAATGCGAAGACGAAGCCTTCGGTGACGTGATCGGCGCTGGTGTCGAGGAACTTGCGCAGGTTGTCGGTGATGAAGGATGCGCAGATCATCAGGATCGCGGCGACGCCGCCGACCAGGGCTGCGGCGTCGCCGCCCTTGAGGTCATGGCCGATGCCGAGCTTGGCGAGCACCATCACCGCGATGACGCAAAGAAAGGCAAGCGGCGTTGCGACCGCAAAGAATTTCGACCAGCCCTCGCGGCGGGGCGGCAGCTTCGCAAGCTCCTTGTCGATCTGCGCCTGGGTCGCGAACGGACGCTGGCCCTCCGCGGTGGCGCGCGCGATCTCCGCTTTGTCGAAAGTGCCCTCCTGCTCCAGGCGGGCCAATTCGCCGTTGCTGGACTGCGCCTGCCAACGTTCCAGCAGCGTGTCGTCGGGCTTGGTGATCGACTTGCGGATCGAGAAATAGGCGAGCGTCAATGCTATCCCGCCGGTGATGAGGGAGAGCACCAGCGCGCGGTCCGCGACGGTGGCGGCGCTGACCGCAGCGCCGGCCGCCTTGGCGCTGATCCCGGGTGCGACGCCG
>NZ_VKHP01000772.1 GCF_010811875.1 Bradyrhizobium uaiense | reverse complement strand
CGAATCCGGCCCGGAACCTGATGCGCAATCTGCAGCTTCATCTTGGTCATCGTAGTCCTCTAACAGCATTCGAACGCCGGCGCGGGACGTGCATGATGCCGTCGTCAAACACGATTGCCTGCAGCGCATGAGCAGGTGAACGACATCGTCGCGGAAGTGAAGGCCGAAGGCCAGGCGCGGGAAAAGGCGGCGGCGACAGAGGGCCGGACCCACTCCGCGGCCTGAGCTGGGCGTCAAACGCTCAGGATA
>NZ_VKHP01000771.1 GCF_010811875.1 Bradyrhizobium uaiense | reverse complement strand
CACGCCGGTCCAGGCTTCGCCCTTCGCGCCCTTGGCGACCTGCTGGTCCCACGACCAGACCGACGGTTCGGATTTCACCAGCCAGTAATTCATCGCGACTCACCCCGTTCCTGAACGTCGATTGCGCCCGAGACGAAAGAGGCGTTCACCGACATCGCCAAATTCTTCGATCGATATCTGAAGCAGTGAGCGTTGCGATCAGGGAGGGATGCCCGCGCTTGTCGCGGGCATCCGGCTGCCTGTAGATTG
>NZ_VKHP01000770.1 GCF_010811875.1 Bradyrhizobium uaiense | reverse complement strand
GATCCGTCGCCGCAGGGAGATTGGCAAGATAGTATTTCTTCTCCCCTGAGGCACGTTGCTCGCCAATGAGCCAAGCTTCGTCGCCCGGGAGATGCTGCTGACCTTTATCCCAAATCCGCTGCGGAGGGCCGTCGGCGGTGCGGACACGGAGAGCAGCAAATCGGGCTTTCAGCCGACCTTTCGTCCCGCTGCGCCAGCTCACGGCTTTCCATTTGGCGCTGGCCAGCATGTGTTCTGCTGCAATTGATA
>NZ_VKHP01000769.1 GCF_010811875.1 Bradyrhizobium uaiense | reverse complement strand
TTGCTTTGGCCGAGATTGATCGCGCGATAGCAGCCAACGTGCGCTTTGGATGTGTGCTGGCGGATGCAGGATACGGACTTAGCGCACCATTTCGACAAGGGCTAACAGAGCGCGGGCTGGCCTGGGCTGTCGGCATCCCTCGGCACCTGAAGGTGTATCCGGTCGATGTGAAGCTCATTTGGCCGATCACCAAAGTCCGCGGGAAACCACGAAAGCACCACGTGCCCGATATCTTATCGATTGCGGCAG
>NZ_VKHP01000768.1 GCF_010811875.1 Bradyrhizobium uaiense | reverse complement strand
CGGCTCGGTAATTTCTGGCTGTCTTTTCGAAGCGTGTTGCGACCCGGCGGAACTGCTTGAGCTTACTGAAGCAGCATTCGACGAGATGGCGCTGGGCATAGAGATGCTTGTCGAGCGGATGCTTGAGTGCGCGTGACGGATTGTTGGGGATGACGGCGAGCGCGCCCTTGGCTGCGATGGCCTGACGCAAGTGATCGGCGTCATAGGCTGTATCGGCCATGACGACCCCGGCGGACAGTCCCTCGATCA
>NZ_VKHP01000767.1 GCF_010811875.1 Bradyrhizobium uaiense | reverse complement strand
ACAATCCGTCACGCGCGCTCAAATACCCACTCGACAAGCATCTCTACGCCCAGCGTCATCTCGTCGAATGCTGCTTCTCAAAGCTCAAGCAGTTCCGGCGTGTCGCAACCCGCTTCGAAAAGACGGCCCGGAATTACCGGGCCGTCGTCACTCTCGCTGCCATTGTTCTATGGATGCGCTAGTGTCCACACCACCTAGGACGTCTCGCGGTGGCCCGCGGCGACATTTCATGTGTAGCGGATCGGATCG
>NZ_VKHP01000766.1 GCF_010811875.1 Bradyrhizobium uaiense | reverse complement strand
CAATCGATAAGATATCGGGCACGTGGTGCTTTCGTGGTTTCCCGCGGACTTTGGTGATCGGCCAAATGAGCTTCACATCGACCGGATACACCTTCAGGTGCCGAGGGATGCCGACGGCCCAAGCCAGCCCGCGCTCTGTTAGCCCTTGTCGAAATGGTGCGCTAAGTCCGTATCCTGCATCCGCCAGCACACATCCAAAGCGCACGTTGGCTGCCATCGTGCGGTCAATCTCGGCCAAAGCAATTTCCG
>NZ_VKHP01000765.1 GCF_010811875.1 Bradyrhizobium uaiense | reverse complement strand
CTGGTGGGCCTTCTCGACCAGCGCCTCGGCGTCCGCGCGGGACAGGCCGGGCAGCGAGACCGCGAGGTCGATGGCGAGGCCGAAACCGCCTTCCGAGCGCGGGCCGATGCCGACCGTCGAGGTCACCACCCCGAAGGAGCTCGGTGGCGGCGGTGGCGCCGGCAACAATCCGGAGCAGCTGTTCGCGGCGGGCTACGCCGCCTGTTTCATCGGCGCCATGAAGTTCGTGGCCTCGCAGGGTGGCCCCAA
>NZ_VKHP01000764.1 GCF_010811875.1 Bradyrhizobium uaiense | reverse complement strand
CCGCCGACAAGGTGTTCACCAGCCCCGAGACCGAGGCCCTGCTCGGGCTGAAGCGCGGCACGCTGGAAGGCCCCGCCGCGAAATGGCTCGAGGTGCTGCACCCGCTCGACCAGGACCGCTTCCGCGCGGCGCTCGACATCGGAGACGACGCCGGTGGTGGCGCCGCCGCCGGCGAAGGCGTGCTGCATCACCGTAAAGCCAATGAGCATCACGATCAGCACCAGGCCGCCGAGCAGCGCGGGACCGACG
>NZ_VKHP01000763.1 GCF_010811875.1 Bradyrhizobium uaiense | reverse complement strand
CGCCGTGGGCGGTGGTCGACGACCAGCTCCGGGTCCATGGTATGGAAGGCCTGCGCGTGATCGACGCCTCGATCATGCCGCGGATGATCTCCGCCAACCTCAACGCCTCGACCTTGATGATCGCCGAGAAGGACGAATTCCCGGCGATCGACCTCGAGGACAAGGCGTTCGTCTACGGCTGAGCTGCCTTCTTCTTTCCCGTGACCTCAATGCGGATCCCGTCATCCTGAGGTGCCCGCGAAGCGGGCC
>NZ_VKHP01000076.1 GCF_010811875.1 Bradyrhizobium uaiense | reverse complement strand
TTCCGGCATCACCACCATGTTCGACAGTTTTGGACTAGTGGGCGAGGAGTTCGACAGCGATCGCAATACCGCTCTCGGGCGTATGCTGCAAGGGATGGAAGAGGCAGCGAACGAAGGGCTGCTGCGGGCCGATCATTTCATACATCTGCGTTGCGAGATCATTGAACCGGACATTGTGCAGCGTTTCGCTGCTTTGCAGGAGCATCCTAAGCTAAAGCTGGTCTCACTCATGGATCACACGCCCGGACAACGGACGTTTCCCGATCCGCGCAAATGGAAGATGCATCAGAAGCGCAGGACCGGTGCCTCCGATGCCGAGCTTGACACCATCCTGGCGGCTCGACAGGAAGCTCGAGACCAATACGCCACTGTAAATCGGCGCGCCGTCGCTGATATCTGCCGGGCAAAGGGCATTGTCGTTGCAAGTCACGACGATACGACACTCGATCATATTCTCGAGGCAGAACAGCTGGGTAACTCGATTTCGGAGTTTCCGACAACCCATCTCGCGGCTGCCGAGGCGCGCAGGCGTGATATCCGCGTAGTGATGGGCGCCCCCAACCTCGTACGCGGGGGATCGCATATCGGTAATCTATCAGCCAGCGAATGCGCGACGTCGGGCCTGCTCGATATCTTGGCTTCCGATTATGTCCCGGCGAGCCTCCTGCATGCTGCCTTTCTCCTAACCGAGGAGACGGTCGGCTGGTCGCTACCTAAGGCGATCGCAACCGTAACGACATCCCCCGCTGCATGCGTGGGACTCAATGATCGGGGGGAGATAGGTCCGGGAAAACGTGCCGATCTTCTGCGCGTGCGTGTTCACAACGGCCTGCCGGTCATCCGATCGGTATGGCGCGGCGGCCAACCCGTTTATTAACTTCCAAAGCTATGGAATATCATGACCGTCCCCTCATTCATCGCTTTCATCTCCGATCCGCATTTGTCCGAAGAACGACCTTTCTTTCAATTCAACTGGGAAATCCTGCTCGATGAACTATCACGGCGACGGCCGGATCTCGTTCTTGTCGGCGGCGATCTCGCGCTTGATGGGGCGAATAATCCCTCAGACCTTCGGTATGCGCGGAGGCAGCTCGACCGGCTCCCATGCCCATGGCTCGCGGTTCCCGGAAATCACGATATTGGCGATATCGCTAGATCTGCAGCTCCCGAAGCGGCCGTCACAGAGGAGCGGAGGAACCGCTATCTCGAAACGATTGGTCGAGATTTTTGGTCGTTCGACATAGGCGATTGGCGGATCGTCGGGTTGAATAGCATGATCCTGATGTCGGGTCTCGCAGCAGAAGCGGAACAGGAGAGCTTCTTGGAACGCTCGATAACCGAGGCTGGCTCGCGCCGGGTCAGTATCCTATCTCATATGGCCGCCTGCGATGTCGTACTATCCGAGTTCGATGCGACTGGCTGGTTCATGCCTGCGGAGAGCCGCGCCATGCTGAGTACCTATCTTGTTGCGGGGAAGGTCCAGCTTCTGTTGAGCGGCGATATGCACCAAAGCCGGGATCGTCTGATTGATGGTATCCGGCATATCTGGGCACCGAGCACCGCTTTCGTGACGGATATGGCCGGCGAGTGGCGTCCAAGATTTGGTGGGCGCAAGCGCGTCGGATGGACCGAAATTAGGCTGGGCAATGAAATCGATGTCCAAACGCATGAACCGCGTCGTATGGTAGATTTTGACATCGGCAACTGGGTTCACGATGGAGCCCGGCTTTATTATGAGTTTGCGCGCGGCAGTCGCTTCGCGGGTTTTGGGACCGGGGCAGAATTGATCTCTTCGTGATGGTGGATGCTAGATTGCGCAATACGACAGGAACTCAGAGCGTTCATCCGATCGTGCACGTCAAAGGCCTTTCGAAGGGTTTCACGCTCCATACCCAGGGTGGCGCGGCAATTGATGTTTTCGACGACATCTCACTCGAGGTGTGGGCAGGCGAATGTATCTGCCTGCACGGCTCCTCCGGCGCGGGCAAGTCGACGCTGCTGCGCTCACTCTACGCCAACTACAAGCCGGATGCTGGCCACATTGTTGTGCAACATGGTGGCGAACCGATCGACCTCGTCAGCGCTGAGCCGTGGGAAGTGGTCGAGGTGCGACGCCGCACCATCGGTTACGTCAGCCAATTCCTTCGCGTCATTCCAAGGGTTTCGACACTGGACATCGTCACCGAGCCGGCGATCGCGAGCGGTGTTCCTTCAGAGACGGCGTACGCTTCCGCCCGCATCCTGCTTTCCAGGCTGCGCATCCCCGACCGACTGTGGTCTCTGGCACCTGCCACCTTCTCCGGCGGTGAGCAACAACGCGTCAATATCGCGCGAGGCTTCATGGTCGATTATCCGGTGCTGCTCCTCGACGAGCCGACGGCCTCCCTCGATGCCGCCAATCGCCAGAGCGTGATTGAGTTGATAAACGAGGCCAAGGCACGCGGGGCTGCCGTCGTCGGCATCTTCCATGATGAGGAGGTGCGCGAGGCTGTGGCCAACCGCCTATTCGAGGTGGGCCGGCCGGCGGTTCGCAAGTGTCGGTGCAACTCCGCAACGGAGGCGGCCGCATGATGGCCAAACGTCAACGCCCGTCATGCGGTCTACTACAATCCGGATCGCGATCACCTGTCGACCATAACGGCGAGGGCTTGGCTCGGGCGCGACGCATTCGCGGAAGAGCCGCCCCGTAGGACTCGCCGCTGATGAGGATCTCCTGCGCGGCACCCCCGCTACCGGGTCCATGCCGTGGGCCTATGATTGCCAAAAGGTGTGTCTACACCGTATTCTTCCGGTGAAGGCTTCACCGGACGGATACCGCAAAAACGGCCCAGCCTGTGGTTCTTCGTCCGATCTGAGTCGTTTGCGCTCGACGGGGCCAATCTAGCGGACGAGATTCCAACTGCCCCGCCGCCCTTTGCAACCAAGGTTCACGCAAGTTCCGTGGAGGGCCAGGCTTGATTAGTTGCGACATGTGACGTATATTTAGCGACACGTGACGCAAGGGGTACTATGACTGCCACAGCCGAGAAGCCGGCTCCAAAGGGGCCGGGCAATGATCTGCAGAAGGTGGCCGATTTGCTCGGCGGGCCACGCATCCTGTCGCGCCGGATCACAAGCGCCCTCGACGCCCACGAACTGCTGCTGGACGGACTGCCAGTCTCTGCGTTGACCCACTTCGTCCGTCACCTCCTTATCATTCAAACGGACTCGTTGGAAAAAGCCGTTGGAATGAGCCTTCGCACCTTTCAGCGACGCAAGGACGCTCCGGACAAGCCGCTCAGCCAGGAGCAAAGTGGGCGGACCTGGAAGTTTGCCGAAATCCTGGCCAAGGCCACGGACGTGTTCGGTTCGCAGGAAGAAGCCGAGCAGTGGCTCGAGCGTCCGGCCATCGGTCTTGACCAGCGTCGTCCGATCGACCTGCTTGCCACTCCGGCCGGCATCGAGCTCGTTGAACAGTACCTCACACGCCTCGCATACGGCGTCTATGCATGACGCCTTCTGTAGGGCCATTGGGAGGCGGCAAGCTCATCGCTTGGCGCCTCGATCAGGCGCGCTTTGCCTCGATCTGGGATAGTGGCGAAGGCGCATTCCAGGTCGGCGGCCGGTGGAACAGCAAAGGCGTTCGCGTTGTGTATTGCGCGCTTGATCCAGCGACCGCGATACTCGAAGTGGCGGTTCACAAAGGCTTCAAAGCGCTCGACACTCTGCCGCACGTACTGACCGCGCTTCATATCGTCGACGTGTCTGACGTTCATATTGTTCGCCCTGTCGACGTTCCGAACGCCAATTGGCTGCGACCGGGAATCCCAGGCGCAGGCCAGCAGACGTTCGGGGATGTGCTCTTGGCCAAGCACAAATTCGTCGTGATCCCAAGTGTGGTGTCCAATCACAGCTGGAATCTGATCTTCGACCCGACCAGGGCGAAAGGCGCGTACCAGCAGCACCTTCAGGAAGCGTTCGCGCTCGATACGCGCCTTCATCCTTCGACATCACCGCCCTAATTCGGCCCCGTAGCGGCGACCGACATTCTGGCCCCAGGGCAATTGTGAAACGATTTGGTCTGTCGGCTGAAACTATTGGTTTTTCTCGCTCTGAGACTCAGATCGAACGTCGAAACGACAGACCGTATTCCGCACGGGCCGCGCTCGTGCTTGCCGAGTAGGGTGCAGACTCGAATCCAGCGAGAATGACTCAGATCCAATCCAAGTCGACACAGCCGGGGCCTTCGCCGGATGCGTACGTTTATCGCGCCTTCGTATCGGTAATAACCGCGAGCGCCTCGACGAGGCCATCGAGATCGGCCTCATCGGTATAGAGCGCCGGCGTCACTCGGATGCATTGGCCCTTGGCGACACCCGCCCGGCGCACGGTCAGGATCTTGTAAAAGTCCATGAGCCTCGCCACGATAGCGTCATTGTCAGCTTTGTTCGTCTTGCCGGTGATTCGGAAGGATGTAATCGCGCCATACATGCCCGGCTCGTCGGGCGTCAGGATTTCGAGGTTCTTGAACCCCCGGACGCGGCTCACCCAGTAGTCGCGCAGGTAGCGCAGGCGGGCCTGTTTCGCCGCCGCGCTGATCTGCTGGTGCAACGCAAGAGCTGTCGGTACTGTTAGGACAGTGGCGAAGTTGACAGTACCGGTGTGCGCCCGTGAGCGGATGTCAGTCTCCGGAAAGTCCTCGTCGTCCATATAGCGGTCTATGTCGGCGAGGCGCTCCTTGCTGATATAGAGAAAGCCTACGCCGAGCGGTGCTCCGATCCATTTGTGCAAGTTGAAGCCGACAAAATCTGCCTGGAGTTCGCGCACCTTGAAGTCAATCTCACCCCACGAATGGGCAGCGTCGACGACAGTGTCGATGCCTTTTGCCCTCGCCATGCGGGTGATCTCAGCGATCGGCATTACCAGGCCAGTGCGATGGCTGATGTGGGTGAGCAGGAGAAGGCGCGTCTTTGGGTTAGCCTCGATCGCCCTGGCATAGGCGTCGAGCACAGCCTGATGGGTAGCCGGCTCCGGCACGTCAAACTTGAAAACCTCGACGCCGCGGCGCGCCTTGAGCGCGTTTACGGCATACTGCATCGAATCGTAGTCGAGGTCGGCGTAGAGCACGACATCGCCCGGCTTCAGGTTGTTGTAGCCACCGATGAGGAACTGCAGCGCTTCGGTCGCGCCGCGGGTCAACGCGATCTCCTCGGGCGCCGCGCCGACCGCCTCGGCCACCTTGGCGCGCACGGCCTCGAAATCCGGTCCGGAGCGCAGCCGCGCGTAGTAGGAGTTATAGTAGTTGACCAAGTCGGACTGGCGGATGAATTCGCGTCTTACCGGCTCCGCCATAATACCCCAATAGCCGTTCTCCAGATTGATGACGTCCGGCGTCACGGCATATAGACCCTTCACGACCGACCAGTAGGCCTTGTCGGTGGCGACCCCGCCCGCCGATCCGGTCGGGCGCGCCGGCAAGCTCTCGGGCACCGTCTCCAACGGCACAGTCGCCGCGCCCGCCTGGTTCTTCAGCATTGACGGGCGATCGGACGAAATTGCCTCGGTCAGATGCATGTTGACGCTCCACGCTATTGAGGTGTCTCCTATCCGCGCCGCTACACATTGTTGATCGGAAAGCGCTTGGTCTGATTCCGATCTATATCACAGGAGGTAATTGCACGCCCGCGTAGCTTACTATCGGTGCGAAATTCCGCTAGATGAGTGCACTGCGAGTAATAGGTTGGCATGTTTCTGTCGTCTAGCACAATCACTAGCGATGGTAGTTGACCGGAGCGCAAATCATGGCATCCCGCAGAACGTTCGATCGCTGGTAACAGAAATTGAATGGATGCTCGACGGCCCGCTGCATGCAGCGCCTTGGCGTCCACGTCCCGGTCAACCCGCCCCCGACAACCGCCAGCTCGATCTCGATTATTCCGGTCCTTGCGCGCCGCGCAGGAGGCGAGGACTGCGGCCGCGGCGTGCACGTCGATGCCGGAGCCGGTACGGAAGGATCGAAGGATCTCGACAGAAGAACAGGAGCCGGCACTACCTCGCCGCCTCGGCAATCCTGCCGACGCCAAGTGAACAGCAAGCTGTGAGTTGAGTTAGTCCACGCCGGCGCGCAGCACGCGCAGGCAGCCTCTCCGGGGGCTCTTCAAGCAGACGAACCTCCTCGTCGCAACTTCACTGGCGCCGAGGCGCCGCGCCCAATACCTTTATTCGCATTCGCCACATGGCCTTAAGGACCGACTTAAGGTCAAATCGCAAGATGGGCCGCTAAATTGCGCAAGGCGATCCTTTGCCGGAGCGACACCTCGCCCCTACGCGGGCCGGCTTCAAATCGGAAGCCGGCGGCCGGATTGACTCGGACTTCGCAATCGAGGATCAGAAGAGCCGCAAGAAACGCAAATTATAGATGTACGCGTCGGCTTTGCGGAAAGCCGCATTGCCAGCAGCAACCGTAGCAGCTGAGACATCAATGTGCCGATATTCGAAGTCCGGATAGATGACCAACTCGGGGCCAAATGGTGTCCACCTGATCTGGGCACTGGCTTCGAAGCCCTTGAAGTCCAATGCGCCTGCGGTGTTCCTGTTTCTGAACGCGTAGTGGGCTGACGAGACGTCAAGCTCTACGGTCGGCGAAATGTGTGCCTCGAGCACCGAACCAACAGTCCACTCGCGGGCCTGTTGTAGGACCCCGTTGGAGACGGCAGCGTCGGCACCAAGGTCGGCACTTGAGATGCCGGCGGTGCCACCTTGGTAACCCCAACTGTAGGCGAGTGCGGTAGCGCCCAGGGAGTAGGCGCCCTGGAAGCTCACCCTGGTGCCAGCGCCCAATGTCGGAACGTTGAAGCTGACGGCAGCCTGACCTCCGTAGCCATTTGCAGTGTATGGGGTGGCTGGGGAGCCATAATCCTGATGGTACCCGACCGAGAGTTGAGCCGCGCCCCACGGTTGCGAAATCTTCACATTGCCGATCACATCCGGAAGATCCATAGAACCGTATACGAACGAAGCGCCGCTTCTGCGAGTTCTGGCTGCCGAGGGAGGAGTATTTGACCTCATGGAGCCACCGGTGGTCGGATCTTCCATGGAGACCGTGGCTGTAAGGCCACTGCCGAAATTCGCGGTGTAAGCCGCTTGGTTAACCTTGTAGTCGACGAAGGGCTCAAATATCCTGAAGATATTGTTATAGATCAGGAAATTATAAGCGGTTTCGTCGCGACCTATCTTAAAGCCATTCATCTCAACGTAGCCCCAGTCGAGCGCGATAGACGGCATACCGGACGTAGTCGCGGTCTGGCTCGCGGCGGTTGCGTAGTCAATGCGGTAGTTGACGAACGAATTGACCACCCCCCAATCAGTGGCTGTTTTTGCCTTGAAGTTTACTGACGCTTCGAAGTTTTCGGCGTCTTTGTAAGTCCCGCGATCGCTCGCACCTGGCAGAATTCCGTTCCGAAACGAGCCGATGTCCGACCCACGAGTTGTGTCGCCCGTAGTTAAGTCTGTGCGAACATAGCCGCCGATGTTCATACAGGTGCGAGTGCCTGGAATGTAAAAGTAGCCTGGGCCGTACACATCGCATACGTTGACGTAGCCGACGCCGGTCTTCGCGACAGGCACATCGGCGGCTTTGGATGGGGGGCGTGTCGCGTCAGCGCGCACTTGAGCCGCCGCCTCTTTCGGCGTTAGTTTTGCCATCTTGGACGGAGAAGGATCGTTGCGGACTCCGGTTCGTTCGGCAGTCTCAAGTGAGCGAACGCGACTCTGCAGACGTTTCAGCTCTTGCTTTAGCTCATCTAGCGACTCGGCATAGGCCACGGACGATGAATACGAAACCGCGCAGCCGATCATGGCGGTGGTCGTGATCCATCGGGATGCCGTCGGCTTGCCGGATGATCGCCGCGCAAAATTCAATTCGTCTCGAAGAGTTTTTCTCAGCACTGAAGTCCCCACATCAGTACGCAAACATAGACCCCTATGTTTTTCACGTAGGATAAAAAGAGAGATCGCAGATGTCGGTGATAGAGCGTACGCGTCGTACCCAG
This sequence comes from Bradyrhizobium uaiense, assembly GCF_010811875.1. Taxonomy (GTDB): domain Bacteria; phylum Pseudomonadota; class Alphaproteobacteria; order Rhizobiales; family Xanthobacteraceae; genus Bradyrhizobium; species Bradyrhizobium uaiense. The sequence continues at coordinate 26,818 of NZ_VKHP01000076.1, read as the reverse complement.
TTGACGAGGGAGAGGCGCGTTCTCACCAAGTCAACTCAGGGATCGGCGTAACCTATGCAACGCTGCTCCTCGCTGCCGCCCCGCCCCTTAAAGCTCGCGCGTACGGAAAAATATTCGGTCAAGCCTAACGCGGCCGACAACGACATGAGATCAGTACGCGAAGTAACTGTTTGTCTTCTACGCAACCATCGAACAACATTGACGATCAGTTCAGGCTGCACAAAGTTGCAACGATGTAAGCCAACGCACTTATTTGGAAATGGCATATCCAAATCCTTGGGTCGCAACTCTCTTTGCCGACCCGTCACCGGGAGGCAAAAACTTCGGTGAGATGTCAGGCGGTCAATTCAAGCCCGAGGGAGGAGTGCTCGAACGCCACGGACCATGTCGTCCAGTACCGCCTTCGGTTCACGACGCAATGTCACGACCGACTGTATGTGATCACGGATAAGATCAGTGATCTTGATCGCGTTCTCTCCTGGGAATCCAGGCCATTTGGTTAGGATCGGAAGCTGTTCGACACCCAGCATCGCATTGGTATTCTCAGCAAAGAATTTTCCAAGCAGTTCCGGTTTCTTCACCGCGATATCATTTGCAGGAATATAGCCGGTTGTATTGACGAGTTTCGTCTGCGCCTCAGGGCCAGTCATGTACTTGACGAAATCCCAGGCGACCTTCTGGCGATCAAGGTCCCTAGTCAGGATCATTGCAGCGTTCCCTCCAACGGGTAACTTCGCGTTCGATTTGAGCGGTAGGTTTGCTGCTCGAATCCGGAAGTGGCCCGCTGCAGCCTTTTCGGCGGAGCGTAGATAGCTGTTGGCGGTGCCGAGGATCCCCATCTTGCCAGCCGAGAATGCCTGCCGGGTCTGATCCAACGACATCTCGATTTGGCCAGCTTGACCGAACTGTCTAAAAAGCTCTAGGGCCTCTAAGCCTTGTGGGCTGTCGAAGGCAATATCCTTCGCATCTGGCGTTAAGATTTCGCCGCCCTCACTCATAACGAGCGCCATCCAAGTCCAAGCGCCAGAGTGCCCGATATAGGCGTAGTGTAGTCCCATTATGCCATCGCCTAGACGTCGAATCGCTCTGGCCAAATCGAGAATCTCGGGCCAGTCAGTGGGCAGATTGTCGGGATTACCGCCAGCCCTCTCTACTAGGTTGAGATTGTAGAACAGCGTCGGAGAGGAAATCGCAAACGGCAAGCCAAAGACCTTGCCGTTGAACTTAGCCATCTCGAGAAGCGACGGTTGATAGCCCAGCGAAACGAGATCTCCCTCGGAGCCCATGAAGGGGTCCATCGAAATTGCAAGACCGCGTGAGGCCAATAGATCGATGCGATTGAATCCTTGGAACGCGATGTCCGGAATGTCACCGCTGATCGACGCCCGGAGAACCCGGAGAGACAGGTCGTCATAATCTGGCGAAGGCGTATCTACGGTGACGCGGACGCCCGGTCGCTTCTGCATGAAATCGACGCAGAGGCTGTCGTAGAGCTCCTTCGGGGTACTCGTTATGATGCGCAGCGTGATCGACGCCGATTGCGCTAGGGTGGGCCCGGAGAGGGCTGCCCCCATACTCAGTGCGGCACTTCTGTAAAGAAAGTCGCGCCTGTTAAGATCGGAAATCATATCCATTTCCCAACTGGGTTGGTGCTGCTTAGGACCTTCGACCTCGATATCGGCTTTGAACAATGCCTGTTCCAGCAGCTACCTCGGCCTGCAGCCGATATCAGCCGCGCCAGCATAAAAGCACAGCCCCCCTATCCGGAATTGATGATGCAGTGACCACCCCGTGACGAATAATGGAAGACTTGGTCACTCGTGCCTGCCTTCCGTGTCCGCCTGTATTAGCGGCGCATGCGATTCCAGGAGGTTCTGGCTCGAGTCCGAAAGGATGCGAAGGCGTGCCCGGCCAAGCGGTCAGGATCGGATTCTGCTGGACGACCACCATCAGTTCCGGTTGGTTAGCGCGAAGACGTTTCCAAATCGATCGGATTTCCTTGGGTAATGGAAGCTCCTCAAGGCGAAGCAAGGATTACCCGACGAGATGGATGGTCTCAGTTTCTTCGACCGGGCCGCGCTAATTGCGTTGAAAACTCGTCTTTGGCTCAAGGGTCCCCGAAATGCTCGAACTCCTTCCATGTGCGAGCCAAAGCCAGCGAGGGTCGAACTGACTGGGATCCGGGCCAATCGCCGAGTGGATCGATCTTGAGAGGAACCGATTAGGAGGGGAGGCCAAGTCGTCCCGAACGTGCGGAGCGCCCGTTCCAGCTCTTTGATACAAGTTGAGAGACCAGAAGTTAGGTTGGCGGCGCCGTACAAATCGTACAATCGTGCTGTAGTTTGAGCACGGTTACAAAGCGCGCGCGTATTGCGCGCGCTCCATACGAATTTTGTGCGCCGGTAGTGAGCGTTATGACCCGTGCGCATTTCGGGCCTGGATAAACGAAGCACCGGGACTTCCGCGATCTAAGGATGTAATATTAAGTTCGAGATGGTAGATGGGCTGTCGACGTCGCTGAATTCAGGAGGGAGGGAAATTGATGCTGCCTCCTCACCGCTCGGCTTTGTCGCTTCCGGCGCGCTGCTAACACGATCCCGAACACCCGATTGCGCTAAACAAGAGGGCGAGCCGTTGGATGGCCCGCGTTCATTTTCTTCTCCAGGTGGCTCGGATCAATCTAACAAGGGCTTGCGGATTGCAACCAACCAGGAGCGCGCGCCGCTCATATCGCTCGGCTGCAACTGGCCATTGTCGGCGAATCCAGCGAGCTCGAAGCCGTGATGGTGGAGATGTGCTTCCATCTCAAGCGGCAGCATGAATCGATGCTCGCTGTTCTCGACATCGATCACCTCGTTGCCCATCGACCAGACTCTTTTGATGCGGAATAGAGAGTTCGGCAAATCGAGCGCGATCTCGGCATCTCCCCGATAGGAATTGCCGTCGAGTTCGAAATGGATGGACCAGTTGCGTTGGTCTGCGGCACCGGAGAGGAGAGCGCAGGCATTCATTCCTTCGATAACCAGGATGGCACCCTCTTCCGTATGTTCCGCCAGGACCTGCATCGTCAGAATGACATCCTCGTTCGTCTTTGCGTGAGTGAAGACGCCGCCAAGCATGATGACCGCGTCGAAACGACGACCGAGGTGCAAATCGCGCATATCCCCGATCGAAACAGTCGCATCCGGATCTCTCTGGCGGGCAGCTCCTACCATTACAGGCAGAGCATCTATACCCCACCGCTCAACAGCCGGATCAGCGAAACGGGCAAGTGCCAAACCCGTCCCACATCCGATATCGAGGATCGACCGTGGAGGGTTCGCCGCAAACCGATGCACCAACTGGAAACAATTCTCGGCCCATTCTGCTGACTGGGGGTAAATGCGCTCATACCATTCCCCGCTACGATAAATAAATCGCATTGGCACGACGCCGCCCGAGCCTTCGGCTGTATTAGTTTGCGGCATAGATCATTCCTTCGATCAATCGGGCGTCGGACTGCCGACCAGCTCCTCAAGAAACCGGCGCATATTTAATGGCGGGTTGTAGAAGACGGGAGAAATCAGCAGCCGCGCATCGCGACGCGCTGCTCGGACACCTTCAAGAACCGCGGCATCGAAGTTCTTTGCACGAACGACTGGCGGCATTCCTTTGCCTGTTTCCGCCAGCATCTGCTCTATGACGTCCCCACCTTCGTCGAAGAGCACGACGCCATTTGCCTTTCTTTGAAGTGCCTCGCAAAATAGGCGTAAATCGGCTTTCTCCAACGAGCTGCTGACCCGTTTTTCCCCGCTAACCGATTGGACCGCGCCTCCGGAGACGACGATCAGTGAATGATCTGAAAACGTTTCCAAGCCGCTCAAGGCCTTGCGCGGATTCATCCCGATTGTGTCATCGTATATCTCGACGCCGTTTAGCATTCCGAGAAATTGACACCGTTGCGGAAGCCCCCGGAAGCTGACCAATCCGTCACGTAATGTTGTACGCTTCACTCCAAGCTCAACCGCAACTGCCGCAGCAGCCAGCGCATTCGGAATGTGATGGTACGGAATTCTCAATTCCGAAACGGCGCAAATTCTATCGGACCCTTCCTTGGAACGGATCACAATGTGGCCGTCCGCAACCACAACTCCAGTTGTTATGTTATCAAGCGTGCTGAAATAGATTTCGCGCGTCTGCCCAAGTCCACGGAAACTCCCGCGTACTTCCGGATCATCAAAATTAAGCACGGCCATGTCGCCACACGCCTGAAAGCGTAGTAGATTCTGCTTAGCACTACGATAGGCTTCGAAAGAGCCATGCCAGTCCTGATGATCCGGAAATAGGTTGGTGACTATCCCGATTGAAGGACTGATCGTGACGTGGTTCAAGTGATGGCTGGTCAATTCGAGCACAGTCCACGACATGTCGTTACGTGACGCGACCGCTTCCAGCATCGCTTTTCCTGGTCCAGACGGGGTGAGGCGATAGTCGGTCGAACCAATGACGTCCATTCCGCCCCTCCGCAGGATTGACGTCAGCAGGAATGTAGTCGTCGTCTTCCCAGCCGATCCCGTTACTCCGATCGTCTGACCGGCCACATCGCGCAAAATGGTATCCGCGAGATTGGAGATTATGATCCCCTTGGATCGAGCACGATCGATGATCAAATCACGCGGCGGCGTCGAAAGGGAAACGAAAAGCGTTCCCCCATCATGGATTTCGTCGAGTTCGCCCCTAAACCGAAAATCGATCCTACCGCCATCAGTGCGCAAATCCTTCCGCGCGCAGTTACCCGCGTGAAGAACGGTTACGCGCCTTCCGCGGTTGGAAAGATACCCGGCCAGGGCAAGCGCATCCTCGTCCACGCCGTCTATGAGCACATGCAGACCTTCCATCGAAGGACCGATCTCGCGACCGCAATCTGAGATATTCACAATCGCCGCCCCTTCCGTCGGAAATGGAAACTCGCGGCTCGCCACTTGAAACGCGCCACGTTGCCGGTCCAGTTTTGTTCGAGCATTTTCTGCCGTGCGAGCTCGCTCATGAGCGGAAAATCCACTTCCGCTGTCCTCTCTATTTTCACAAGGTCCCGCTTCAATTCTAAAGCGAGATGCTGGACATTAGATCAACTACCAACGTTGGTAATTGCTCTAATAAGACGAGCACGTCAATTCTTGGCGGATGAGCGGATGAGCGGACGAGCTGGTCACGGGCGAGCTGGTCAAACGTCGCCTGCAAGGAGTTCGGGTATGCAACCTCTCTACAATCTGTACTCACGGGCGCACGTGCTCGATGCGCTGAATGGGCACCCGCAGCAACGTTTCATGCCCAGGTCGGCTCCGATCGCGGGCTCCGCCTCGTCATGGAAGCGCGTCAGGCTGATGCAATCACCGAGCGCCAAGTGTCATGCGGCGCCCCCGCACGCCAAGCCCAACAGCCACGAGCTGAAGACCAACGTCGTTTACGCATTGCCGATGAACGCTAGGTGTCCCGGTAGTGTCGGGCATAGCGTTTGGCTATCCCGTCTGGATCCGACTCTTCAACGGCCTCGATACCGAATGTGAGCCGTCGGAGGAGAGCGCTTCAGGACCTTGAAGCGGTCCTCATCTCGGCGAGTTTGCTTGGGCGGCGAGCGGTATCGTCTGAACCGCGTTGCGCAGCTGGAGCCGAGCCGGTTCGGCCGCTCACAAAGTCGACAATCAGATCGGGGGAGCACGCACATGCTGGCGCAACGGATGTCTTTACTGTCGGGCTCGGGTACTGCGGCCGCTCGCGAGGCGGCTAAGATAGCTGCTGCGGGCGGCCGTCAGATAATCGATCTGGCGGCCGGCGAAGTTATGATTGAACCACCAATATCCGTACGCGAAGGAGCGATTGCCGCTATCAAGGCCGGTACAAGCCGGTATACCGATTCGATAGGCCTGCCGCCACTTCGCGCGGCTGTTGCCGAAAGGCTGTCGGCGGAGACGGGCATCGGCTGGAATACGGAAAATATCGTAATCACTGCTGGCGCAAAGCAAGGACTACTCGACGCGGCGTTGGCTGTGCTCGATCCGGGCGACGAGGCCATCATAATCCGCCCCTGCTGGCCGACATTTGCGGCCCAGGTTCTTCTCGCCGGCGCAAAGCCCGTGTTCGTTGATGCTCGCCCGCCGGCATATATTCCCGATATCGAGGCGATTCGAGCTGCTGTCGCGCCCCGCACCAAAGCCATTATCATCAACTCACCGAACAATCCAACCGGAGCCGTCTACGACCGAGCGACCCTTCAAGCCATCGGTAATCTCGCGATCAATTGCCAGATGTGGATCATTTCCGACGAATGCTACTCCAGCTTCGTGTTTACAGTGGCCCGTCATGAGTCGATCGTCATGGCGCATCCGGGCGTGCGTGCCCGGACAATCCTAGTGAACGCCTTTTCCAAGCAACTGGCGATTACCGGTTGGCGCCTGGGCTATTTCGCTGCCCCCCGGGAGATTGTTTCGGCGGCCAAGAAGCTGCAGAGCCATACGACCTCGAATGCCAACGTGATCGCGCAGCACGCGATCCTGCATCACCTCCAGGTTGGGGACGGCAGCTTTGAACGGGAGATGCATCAGCGCCTGTCCGACGTTCGCAACAATGGTCTTCGCATCCTGTCTGGTCTGCACGACGTGACCCCGCCGAACGCCGATGGCTCATTCTTTTTTTATCTCGATCTGAGGAGGCTTGTGTCCGCTCTTCCCGCTGGGGGGCCGGTTCGATCGACCGACGATATTGCACAAAGTCTCCTGCAAGAAGCTGGTGTTGGATCCGTTGCGGGGGGGGCCTTTGGCGATGTGAATGGCCTCCGCCTCTCCTTCGGCGGTCTACCAGGTTTGGTCGAGCCAGGACTCAGGCGAGTCGTCGAAACCCTGAACAACCTGAAGGCCGGGCAAGCAGTGGCGTGAACAAAACAGTCAAGAATTTTGAAATGCTCAACGGTACACGGGCCGTGATCCTAGCCACAGGAATGGTCTTAAGACAGCGCCCCTACCCGGAGCTAGTTCCGACGCTTTTGGTCGACACGAACCGAATCCCGATGCTGCACAACGGGCTGCATCAGCTCTCTGTGCTCGGGATCGGCGAGGCAGCCGTTGCAGCCGGCTACCGTAAGGAAGCCATCGAACAGTTCTGCGGCCAGCGGCTCAAGAATATTGAAATCGAATATGCCCGCAATCCCATTTTCGAGCAGCGGGAGCGAAGTAAATGATCGGGTATTTGCGTGACTATGCAAATGCCATCACGGCCCTTGGTTATCTGTTTGCCGTTGTCGGGTTGTTCCTGGCCTTGAACGGCAAGATAGAGCTTGGCGTTGCGGCAATGCTCTGGACTTGGTTTCTGGATCATTGGGACGGTCATGTCGCTCGCAAGACTAGCCATATTCGCCGTCCGGGTGCGGCAGAATTTGGAAAAAGCTTCGATGGCTTTGCCGACTTCATCCACGGTGTCTTATTCCCGGCCGTCATCATTATGCTTGTTGGTCGGGGGGCAGCTCTCTCGTTTATTACTAGTTTACTCTTGGTTTTGTCCGGTGCGATTAGACTGAGCTATTTCGAGAATGTCGGACTAACGGCTGAGGCTCGGTTCATCGGGATTCCAGTTTCGTATGATGCCCCACTACTTGCCGTGATGCTATTGCTTCGCCCGTTAATGTCAGCGGAGACGTTCGAGACAATACTAGCTCTACCTTTTGCGGTGCTTTCGGTCCTCCACGTATCCGCCTTCCTGGAGGTTCCGGCAATTCGCGGCGTGGGTGTCCCGATCGCCACGGTCGCGGCAATTGCGGTGTCGTTGGCTCTGATAGCCATCAGTTTGATCTAGCTCGAAGAAGGATCGTCACGGAGGTCGCAAAAATGAACAATCCGTTTGCAGAAGTGCCTGGGGCGAATGCTTCACTTCACATGCAGGGTGATGAACGCTTCAAAAGCCCGATTCCACTTAGGCTGAATCCACCGCCGCCAGTACCACATGTGTTTGACCCGGTCATTCGCACCGCAGTAACCAACATACTCGCAAGGGAGGTTCTGAGCGAAATCATCGGACACCATCGTTGGTGCGGAACCGAAGCCGACCGACGAGCGGGCGCGGAATTCTGTGCCTCGCGTTTGGGTTATCGAGCTGATGAAGCGCGCATCGTCCTGACAAGTAGCACGCAAAGTACTCTGAATATGCTCATTCCCGGGCTCGTTGGCGCAGGCGGGATACTGGCCGTCGATGAGCTAACTTATCCGCCAATCAAGGTGTTTGCAGCACGATATGGCATAAAACTCGCGCCAGTTCGGATGGATGACGATGGCATGAGTCCGGACGCGCTTCGGGAGGTGTGCCAGGCGCATTGTCCGAAGGCGTTATATCCTCTTTCCACGCTTCAAAACCCGACTACGGCCACAATGTCATTGGAGAGGCGCAAGGAAATCGTTGCGGTTGCCAGAGAATTCGGCGTCTCGATCATCGAAGATGACATCTATAGCCTTATTCCCCGGGATGCGCCGCCGCCGCTTTCTGCCCTTGCGCCGGAAATTTCCTGGTATCTGCTCGGGTTGGCCAAGAGTGTGGCTCCGGGAATGAAGGTAGCCTATGTCGTCGCGCCGTCGAAAGAGGCGGCCGCAAATCTATTCTGGCCGGGAGTGCGGGCTACGTTTTGGATGACGGCGCCTTTTGGTGCCGCACTTGCCACAGAATTAATTGAGAGTGAGGCTATCGGAAAAATTGTCGACGCTGTTCGTAGCGCCGTCGCCGCGCGGCATATTTTGGTCGGTCAATACCTCGCAAATATTGACCACCGACTTGGGGATGGCGGACTCCATGTCTGGATACCAGCACCGCCTAAAGTCACTGGTGCCGAATTAACCGCGAGGTTTGAGCAAGCCGGTGTGCTTGTTTCAACGAGCGATGGCTTCGTGATCGGCGAAGCGGAGCCGCCACGCGCGATCCGGATCGGGATCGGAAATCCATCAGACGACTCGACCCTAGAAAGGGCACTCGCAATCCTTGCGGCGGAGTATGAGTTGCATCGATTGGCCTAGGGACACTCTGATATAAGATATTGGTGAAAATACCATGTCCACAGGAAGTAAGACAACAAATCAGGCTGTGTCGGGCCAGCTTCATAGACCTTGGGACGATTTCGATGGCCTCGGGTACTTCTACCAATTTCGCCCAGAGTACCCTCTGCGCATCGCAGAACAATTGAGGTCCGAGCTCCGTGACTCCACGGGGGGCAGCATCATCGAGGTCGGCGCAGGGACAGGTCTGTTCACGCGAAGTCTTGCCGCGGTGTTCGGCTCAAATTTCAAGATCTTCGCGCTTGAACCGAATGCGGATATGCGGCGGCATGCGACGTCTCTGACGTCTACCAGCGTACCCGTGTGCTATGTGGATGGTGTCGCTGAAGATCTGCAAGCGACCGATGGCTCTGCTCAATTGGTCACGGCTGCTAGTGCGGTGCATCGCTTCAATCGCCCAGCATTCTATCGAGAGGCGCAACGTGTCCTGGCGCCTGGCGGCCTACTCGCGATCGTCCAATATGAACCCTACGACAAAGGCAGTGCCTTCGCGGATGGTTTCCTATCTATCGTTGAGGCCGCACTCCCCAATTACCGTCGGCATCGACACTCCAGACCGGAGGGAGGGTACTCAGAGATTGACATTGCGGTTGAGTTAAGAGCCGAGACCTACTTAGCCGACATCAGGCGAGATACGTTCGTTTTTACCGAGCTCATCGATCAAGAAAAATTCGGGCATCGTGCGCGGTCATTCACAATCGTGCAGAAGGCGATCAAGGAGCAGGGAGAAGAGGCGATTCTTTCGGCACTCAATTTTCTCTTCGAACAGCACCGCGACAACACCGCATTCGCTGAGATGCCTTACGAGGCCGAAATCATAACAGCACGCCGCACCTAAATTGTCTCGGCCTTCATTCCTCTGCTATCGTGGAGATCAGAGCCGGCCCGGTGTGGCACGCGCTCGATTGATCGCTGGATTTGTAGGGCTCGGTCTTTCGTTAGGTTACTGTCACATGCAGGCAGCTTCGTCTTGCGACCTATCGCCGGTCTGTTCAATGGAGAGACATTGCGGTCGCCATCTCGCCGCGACAAGGATTTGATGTTTGCCAGGCGCGCGGCCATCTTCGCCTTCGCGCTGACACTCGTTCAGTCGCCCTTTGGCGACGAGGTCTTCGTTATGCGAAAGAACGCTGATTGTCGTGCCATACTTGCCGACGAGCGGGCGGATATGAATAATTGTCGCCCATCACTCCGAAGCGCCGAGCTCAGAGCAATTGCAGGAGCGGAGCCCAAATTGCGCGGCTTGTCTGCCAACTCCTTCCCATTTGAGTACGCTCAACGACTATAAATGAGGGTCACTGGAGTCTTGGCATTCCGTTCGAGAGATTGAATCTTTCGGGTCGAAAGGCCCCAAGCGCTTCACATGAGGCGTCCGTTGCAATCTCCATAGTGAGTAGAAGCGCCACATACGGGGCAAGCGTGACGCCTGCGTGCGCGACAGCAATGAAGACCCGCTCGAGACGGGGTAGTCGTCCGACGATCGGGTAGCCATCCTTGGGAACGGGGCAGATCCCTCTCCGCGCGATGGAATCACCGAAGGAGGGGTCTTTGAGCTCAGCCCTTATCAACGAGATATTCTCTTTGGCAGTTTTGACCGCTACACCAGAGTCGCTGAGGCGCGTAGGATCGGGGCCGCTTCCGGCGATGAGAGAAGAAGGTCCATTTGCCCGGAAATAAAGATGATTCGCGAAGACAACGTGCTCGATCGGCGGGCCGAAATACCGGATTTGCATAAGCGCCGCCGGCACCTCATGAACCATTGGTGCACACACGAGATCTTCAAGCAGGGAGTTGATTTCGATGCCGTTGGTCAGCACGACTGCATCGACAAGATAGCAAGTACGATTAGTCCAAACCACGGCGCCTTGGTTGAGGGGTTCTATCCTTGCACATTTTTCAGAGACGCAATAGGCGAGCCCCGTAGCGACGGCAGCGTCGATCACGCGCTTTGTGAAATGAACAGAATCGAGCCATCCCTCTTGAGGAACCCGCACAACAACTTTGGGGCATCCGACAATGCTCAGATTGGGCTCAAGCTCCAATGCATCATTTCGTGACAGGTACTCGACGGTTCTTCCTAGTCCCTCGGCCGTAGCGGCTGCCTCAAGCAGTTTCTTGTTTTCCGTGGGTTCGGTTGACCAGCGCAAGGTTCCCGTCGCTCTAATGGCGTCTGTCAGCCCAATCTGAGTTGCAAGTAGCGCGTGGTAGTCAATGGCTTCCGACCTGAACTGCATGTAGTGTGATGTCACCCCAGCGAAAAAGTTTAGGCTCGCGAAACTCGATCCGGTCGCTCCGGAGCCGGGGACGGTGCTATCAAACAACAGCACTGTCATTTCGCTTCTGGCGAGATGAAGTGCGAGCGATGCTCCCATGATGCCGGCTCCCACGACAGCGACCAACATCGCTTCCTCCTTCAGTCAGCCAGCCGCTTATCGGAACAGGATCTTTGATCAAACAGGATCTCGGCCAGGACTGAGAAGGCTCGATCTGCTGCTTCTCGGCGCACGGGATGGGCTAACTAGAACCGGACCGTTTTCGGAGCTCAATGAGTGACATAGCGAAACTGTAGTCTGGGCGAATCACAACGTCTGCCGATTTGCCGGCAGCCGCGCCAGCGGTCTCGAGCGCATCAGGCCTTCCATGAGGAAGAAGCGGTGATGAATAAAGAGCGCTGAGCATGCTCCCTTCCTGCAGGTGAGTCAGCGCATTGATCGCATCCGTTTGCGAGGACAGATCCCGGTTGACCTTGCATTCTGAATTCCCCGCCGCTCGCTTTGAGCAGCCGAACTCCTCATCAAACCGGTAACATGCTTCTGCCGTCTAGATCAACACTAGCGTTGGTGGTTGACCGGTGAAGGCTCGAAGCCCCGGCATCGTCCGCGCCTGTGCTCCTGTGCCTCAACGTTGCATGGCTCTGCATTGGCTGGTTGGAAAAGACCAAGGCGATCCTCGCCATCGCGTCGAGCCAACATGCCTGGTCATTCGATCGGCCGGTCTGCCTGATTTTGTATATAGTTCGTGCCCACACCGGGCAAACCGGCAACGGCGCTTTCGCGGCCGGCGAATGGCCGCCAAAGTGCGTCTAGCAATCCTGTCCGACAGCGGTAGAGCGACTCTATCGGGAAATGGCCACGCCATCGTTCGCATTGGACGCGACTAGATGTTGTGGGCATCCGGCTCTCGACAAGGTCCCGATGACCCCCTGAAGGGCCCATACGGTTCTCTTCAGGGTCTTCCTTTCAAGCGGCGACTTTCCCGCGGGGCGGCTGGTATCCGGCCGGTGCCCAGGCCCGCGTCGCATCCCAATAACCCTTGCCGTGGAAGCGTACGACTTCCGATCTTCTGATCGCCATGCGGCGCAGATAGACGGCGGGATCTGCCGCGGCGATCAAGACATCCTTCTTCGCCAAACCTGCGATAATGTCATGGGGCATCATCGGTTGGCTCGCCTTTCTGATCATTGCCACGACCTCATCATCGACGATGTCGTGGTAGCTCGCTTGGCGTTCGACCGGAAAAGTCCGCCCCATGAAGGGGTGCTGGCGAAGCCACCAACCAGCGCCAACGATATAGACGAACTCCTGTTTCTCCTCGTTCATAGTGGTGTAGAAGAACGCGTCCTGGTCGGACGGGCCGATCTGTATCTTCTTGCGCAGCAGCGTAAGAATTCCCTTAGAATCAATCGGGCGCTCTGCCTTATCGAGGATGCGGCGCGTCTCGTCGATCGCGGCCTGGCGGGCGGGCGGTGGCATCTCGAGCGAGACCTCACCCGTCTTCAGTCGATTAAGGAACGGCTCCACTTCAGCACGTAGGTAGCCAGAGTTCAGGCACTGAGCCAACTTCTTGTCTGGCTTGAACCCAGCGCGCTCGATCTGGTCCTTCAGTGTCGGGAAATAGCCGCCGACGCGCTCGCGGATCTCACCCATCATGATGAACTTTCGCGCGAACGTCTCGACCTGCTTTGCTGGCAATGCCTTTGCGCCTTTGTCCAAGCCGGCAAACATGCCGATCGCTATCGCGCGGCTCAGTCCTCGCGAATTGAGCCGCATCAAACGCGCCGCAGCGGCGAATGGAACCATCTCATCAGTCGATGGATGAACAGCGGCCTCCAGCTCAGTCTCATCAATGAGCAGCCCACGTAGGCCGATAGCGCCCTTCAACCGTTCCCGAACCCGCAGCTTGCTGCCCAGGATCAGGCGCACGCAGCCGCCGATCGTGGTGGCACGGCCACGTCCGAGGCGGGAAATGGGTAGCAACGCTGGCGAAGCTTTGGCAACGGCCGGTGCGCCGCCGGCAAGCCCCACCAGCAGGGCGTCAACATCGGCGAGGCGGAACACGAACGCGTGGCGCTGGCGACCGCCGTTGATCGCCGGCACCAGCGAGCCGTTGCCCATGATCTCGCGCATCGGTCGCAAGCCAATCCCGAGGCGCTTTTGGGTCTCCTCCTGAGAAAGCGCGCCCTTGAGGTCGCGTGCGATCCGTTCAACTTCCTCGACAGGGAAGGAAAGCTGACTTCCCGATCGCTTTTCGGTCCTGATTAGACCCAGCGCGAGGCCAATGTTCTTCATGGCAAATACGGACATGCCCGCCTTTGCGGCAGCTGCCTTGAGCGAAAGTTTGCGCCGCGCCTGATCGGTGAGCTTGCCGAGTCTTGCCTTCGGAACTACCGGAAACCGTGCCGCTCCGTGTAACAGGAAAGCTTCCGCGAGCAGCGGAGAGAACTTGACGCCTCGCTTATGGTTGAACCAGTGATAAAGCCAGCCGTAGCAGTGGCCAAAGCCCCGGTCCCGATCTCCTCCTTGGGCCATGTAGCCGTCGTAGATCCGGGTTAGCACCTCATCTAGATTGCCGTCCGCGAGGACTTCGAAACCGCGCGCCTGCACCTGCCCCAGCGAGACACCGAGTGATTTCGCCGAGCGCCAAGTCCGACTATAGCCGTCGCAAGCAGAGCCGATCCGTTCAAGCATCATGAAGACGTCCGGCACGCTCAACGCATCCAGGATAGGAATGGGCTCGGCGGTACCTGCAGCGAAGCGCGAGAGAATGTAGGAATCTGAACGAAGCACCTTCGAGTCCGCCGGTCGTCGACTGATGCGATCGATGTCCCGCTTTCCGCAGCGGGTGCAGTGAACGAGTTCACCGCACAACCAGCCGAAATCCGCTCCGCAAATGCATACGCCGACCAGCTCCAGGCCATGGCGGGGGCACGTCGACACTGTCTCGAGATCCCACCAGAACCGGTGATGCCAGGACTGCTCGAGGCAAGCCGGACAGAACCGTCGCCGGTGGAAGTGAAGAAAGGATTCTACCGCGTGACCGCGAAGTCGCAGACATCCCTCATCGTCCCGCACCGGATTGTCCGCGACAATGGACGCGTAGTCCTGGCAGACCTCCGCCGCGAACCGCTTGAGCTCTGGTACGTCGCCATGTGCTAGTTTTGCACGACTAAATCCGCCGTCGCGCTCAGTCCGGATGGTCGAGGTATGGAGTTGCTGCGCGGCGATTCGAAGCAGTAGCCCTTGCGCCGTCTCCTCGGGCTCAATCGGGCGCCAACCCCAGAGGCCGATCGGACTTCTCTTGGAGCCTGCCTTAGAAGGTCCTGTCATGCGCGCCCTGCTACAGCGTCGACCGTCCGCTTCTCTCTTTTCTTCACGTTTTTTTCAACCAGCTTGGCGTGCTCGTTCTCCTCCGCGGCTCGCGGATTTTGCGGCGTTCGCCCGAAGGATTCTGCGAACTTCGGCCAAGGTATCCGAAACCAGTTGCGATCGTCATTGCACAGCGTCATGGTTTCATAGGCCTCGGCAAAATCGTCCATGATCAGCTTTGATCGACCGGCGAGGATCGCGAGTGTAGTGGCCTCCTGAATGAGTTTCATGATCTCGCCTACGAAGCCGCCGCTCGCCTGGTGAATGCGGAGCGCCATTTGCGAGTCGGACAGCTTCGAGTCGCCATCGAACGGTAGCACCGAAGTTTGACCTGCTTTTCGGTCGATCGCTGCCATCAGGTTACGGAACGCGGTTTTGCGACCCCCGCCATCGCTCACCGCATTGCCGGTACGATCGACCTGGGGGAAATCACCGATCGAACATCGCAGCGGTGTCAGCATGTGCTGGAAGCGGACCAATCTGCGCAATTGACCGTTGACCCTGATCAGCCCTTCGGCGCTGGGGAGCCCGATGCACACCAGCTGGACGCGGGATTTCGCCAGGAGCTTGAATACATCGGCGGCGCCGTAGTCATCCATATGCGATTCGATGATATGCTGAACGTCGTCGAAGATGAACATCTTCACCTTCTGCTTCAGCAATGCGTTATTGATCTCACGGCTCGCTTCTCCGAAGTCGAAGCGCTTCGGCAAGCTCACCTGCAACGCCAATGCCGCGTCGTGCAGGAATGAGTTGTATCGCGGGCGCGAGTTGACCGAGAGCACCGCGATCGGCCGCTCCGTGCCGGTTTCCGTCTTATGGACGATCGGCCGCAGGTCCGTTGCGGCCACCTCCGGGCGCTCCCATGTGCCGGATGGATCGGCAGCTCTCATTTGCTCGAATATGGTGTCGGTAAACATGCGCACGGCGGTCGTCTTACCGGCTCCCGTGATGCCCATGATGAGTGCGACGTGCCCTTCGAGACCAACGCGCGCAAGGCGGTAGATGCTCCTCAACCCCTTCTCGATCTTCCTGGCGTCCGCCGTCTCGATCTTCTGCCGGTAAACGTGCCTCAGGCGCTTGTCTTCATCCATTCTCGCAAACGAAAACTGCTTCTCCACCATAATCAGTCCTCTTCCGTTTCGCCGTAATTTGGCGGCCTGACCGCCACCTCGTCGTCTTCATCATCGTCGCGCAGCAGCGACGGAAGATCGGCTTCGTCCATATCTTCGTCGTGGTTGGACGCGTCATCCGGGGGCATATCCCGGATGACGGTCGGCACTTTGGTGTCGACAGCGGTTGGCTTATGATCGCGGGGCCCGTCATGCTCGGCGTTCCCCGCTGACGTGCTTTCCATGGAGTCGGCAACGGAAAGGGGCTCGACATTACTCTCCGACCGTCGCTTACGCGGTGGCCTTTCCTCATAGGGTGCATGGGGCTGTAACGGTGGAGACTGAATCTTTGTCAGGCCGATCACATGCGAGCCGGGCTCGGCGTGATCGTCGCTGTCCCTGCTGGGCCGAATTGCGCTCCACGCCGTGCGGTTCTGGAAGCGGGCGAGCCGATTTGGCGCCTTGGACTTGTCGCGCGACCTCCTGATCCGATCCACGTATTCGCGGATGTCGGCGATCGCCTCGTCCAGCGCTTCATCGGCGTCCTTGTCCTCCTGCTCCTGAATCATCTTGCGGAGGCGCTTGACGGTCGCCCACTGGTTAAGCGTGTAGCCGCGAGCTTCGACGGGTTCCACCAACTGTCCCTCGACCCACTTGTTCTCCCTCTCGTCGAAGACGTAGGCCGTCGATACGTCGAGCGGATCGATACGGACCTGAACATTCGCGGAGTCCGGGAGAAAGGCACGCACCTCACTGAACGCTTCCGATTCCCACCGAAGGCCGAGATAACGAATCCCGCCCGCCCTCAGCGTGCGAGGAATGACAAGCCCCATCATCGGTACGAGAAGCTCGTCTGGCACCTCACGCAACAGCGGAATTTCAATTAGTCCATCGGCCCACCTTTTCGCCGGCGAGACGCCGAGCTTGCCGTGACGTCGCTGCAGATAAACGTCGATAATCCACTTGGCGACGATCCAGTTCGTCTCCTCGATCGTGAGGACCGCGAACTTCTGTGAATCATAGAACTTTCGATGCTCGACCTTCGAAAATGTCGTGCCCGGCAGGGTGTGGACGATCTCCTCGGCGAGAGTCTTGAACCAACGCTCGATCTTGCCTTTGAGCCAGGGCTTCTTGGGCTTGCTGTAACGCAGGTTGAAGCCCAGCGCGCGGGCCGCCTCGGCCATCGAGTTCGACTTGAAATCGCGTCCGTGGTCCATGACCAGCGTCGCCGGTATTCCAAAGCACTCCCACTTGTTCTTGATCCCGACGTAATTCCGCAGATAGGGAGCTTTGCGCGAGATCGCGACCCGCAGCGCATCCATGACACTCGCCCAGGACGGCGGTGCAAAGCTCAACGAGAAGCCGACGATGCAGCGCGAATACCGGTCGATGATTGCGGTCAACCAGGGACGCCCGGCAAGCTTTCCTGTCTGCTCGTCGATAACGAACACGTCGAGCAAGGTGTGGTCGACCTCCCATTCCCTATTGACCTCGTCGCCTTGGGGGCCGAGCTGCACAGAATGATACTGCCTGCGAGCTTCGCGAGCGTTGGTCTGACCGACCAAAATCTCGAACTTATTGCGCTCGCGTAACGCTCGCGCGATCAGGTTCCCGCCGATAGTGTTGTTCCTACCCTTGAGCGTTAAGGACTCGCCCCTTGCTGCTGCTTCGCTCCTTAAGGCGTCGTCGACGAGGCGCTTGACCGTACGCAAACTCGCGGTCTCCGGCACAGCAATCGCCTTGTTGATCTGCGCGTGGACGATTTCGAGCTGCCAATCCGGATACCGGGGCAAGCGATTGCCCTTCGCCCAAGTACATGGGACCAACCCCCGGACATCTCGGCCCGTAGTAACGAACGTGCGATACCAAGTGCGCACTTGCCGCGGTGACGGCCGCGCTTCGAGCGGGATATTCCAGGTCTTGCCAACCTCCTCGATGATCCTGACGAGAATCCGCTTTTTTGACCGGTACGGCGCGGGCTGAACTTTGTCGATCTTGCGGACGTACAGTGCGCGCACCAGGGCGGTCTTGCGCTCGACCGGGGAAAAAGTCCCCCAATCGATGCGAAGTGCGTGCCGGCGCGCCGAGCTTAGTCCCGCGAACGGCGAGGCGTCGCGCAGGCGAAGATCGAGCGCCATACGCATCTGCGCGACCTCGCTCAGCACGATCTGCGTGCCGGCCTCCTTGTCGTGGAAGACGCGACCGCCGCTGATCACGGGACCGGCTGAGAATTCCTTGCCATCGATCCGAACCGGCGCTCCGGTCTGGATACGGACTGGTACCTGTACACTCATTCTGAATACGCCCCCGCCTAGACCGATTCCACGCGAACAGAAATAAAATCGTAAACGCGCGCGTTCCGCGGGCGTTTACGATCGATTCATTGACAACGAGTCCTTGCTTTGTTGCATCGATTAGGCGCGGACAAATGTCGATGTCCGCGACCACTTTCGTGATGGGTCGAGGACGATCTGCCCCGACCACGCAAGGCGCAGCGCCACCGAAAAGGCGTCCATGCCGTTCGGCAACACCGCTTCGAGTTCGCTGACGCTGCTCTCGCGGCGCAATGCCAAGACCGCCTGCTCCCCCATCTTTTCCCAAGCGACGGGAAAAGTCGGGCCGCAACAGCGGAGCATAAGTCCTGCGTTCTGCAGGCTGGGTTGGATCCTGATCTCGTTTTCCGTCGCCAGGACGAATTCGTATCCTCGCGACAGAGCCGCGAGTCGGATGGCCTCGAACTTCCCCTCGACATAAGCCCGGTCACGCTCTCTGACCGCCTCATCCGGATCGTCCGGATAGATGGCAATCAGCGGCTTGACCTCGACCAGAGCTGGCATCGGAGCCTGGATCCCGGGAGGTCCGCGCCGTTGGCGGAAGTAATCCGGGATCCAGGTGCGATACCGTCCATCGAACTTGTACCGAAGCCCGCCGGAATCCGTGTCGTCGACCCGCGGCTGAGCCACAACGCAGGCCAGATCGCGGTCGAAGGCATCCGTCCGGACCAGCCAGTCCTGCTCAAGCAAGGACTCGAATTGGACCGCCCGATAGCCATCCCGCGAGATGATCACCGACCCGGTGTAGGTGTCGCCAAAATACCTCTTGGGATGCCTGACTGATTCCGGCCTCATGCGAGTGACCCCGCAGAGGTATCGAACGTGGAGGCCCGGAGCCGGTCCCTTTCGAGCAAGGACTCGTAGGCGACCGGCTGCTCGCGTTCCGGCCAAAGACGCCGTGCACGACGCAACCAGCTCCGATTGCGACGACGACCACGATCTGCCGAACGACGGCTCAGTCGGGCCAACCGCTCGGATTCCAGATCAACCAAAGCCGAAGCCAGCCGGTAGGTGCTGCCAAGCAACGGAGTCAGGTCGGAAGGCGTAAGGACCGGCGGGCCGCCGGCCGGGGTCGCCGGCAGCAGGCCGCTGCCGAACACCCAGCCAGTCTCGAGGTCGGTGCACGTGACGCGGTAAGAGGTCGCACCGCCAGGCTGCGGTTCGATGAAAACGTCGAGGTGGAGGGCTAGGCCTCCGTGATGAAGAAGCGCCTCGTGACGAGGCGCGGATTCGGAATCGCTCATCGGCTTTCTCCGATTGCGGCGGAGATCCACCCCAGGACTTCTGTGGACGCGCCGACGTCGAGGTCGGGCTTCGTTCACCATGTCCGGGGCAAGGCTCCGCCGTTCCCGCACGCGGTCAGCGAGCGGGTTGTTTCCTGGTCGGAGAGGGGCTAAGAGCTTGAGCTGCTACTGCGGCGCTCGTTGCACCTCTCTGGGTGGATCTTCGTTTGCCGTCTTCGACGCTCCCCGTCGGCAGGGACCAGGTGCGGCTAACACGCTGGTCTCCCGCCGACGCCAGGGGCGCTTTGCTTTTTCAAGCGCAGTCGACGTCTTCCGAAACCGCCGCCTCTCAGCGGCGGATTTGATGCTGCTAGTCTTTGGCAAAACTCTCCCGAGGCCGGAGCACTAGCGTGCGACGGCCTTTCCTCAGTTTTCGGTTTTGGGTGAATCCCGCCGGATTTTCGCGACGGGGACTTTCCCGCCGGCGCCTTTAGCGCCTCGTCGAACCGCGGACTTGGAGCCCACTACGCGACTGACGCGAAACCGCCTTGGGGAATAGGAGAAATCATCGGCTACAGTTCCTCCTCGGTCGACTGACCGATCGTGGTCTAAACCGCGATTTCGAGGAGGTGACCTCTCCGCCGGCGCTGGGGCCGACGGTCCTTAAGACCTTCGGCCGGTCAGACTACCGGACGGGCGAAGTGCGTCGCCTCGAGGCGCGCTTTAAGGATGTGGGTCATGATGCTCATGCCCCACGAGTTAACAGCAATTCTTGAAAGCTTCTTAAGCGCGACCGCTAAACTTCGAAGGATTCGCATCTTGCTTCGTCGTTAGCGATGATCGGACTACTTCCGTCCAAACAAGCTTGGCATTTTCCAACGTGAAGACGCCGGCTCAGGAGGCGTTGCGTCGAACAGTTCACGCATTTCGTCTCCAGACATGTGACGGCGGTGTCGTAATGCTTCGGCAATTGCGACCGCCGCGCCGCGGTGCTGCTGGATCACCGCGATGGCTCGGCGCTCAAGTGCGGCAAGATGCCGCCCAACTTCTTTGCGAAGGCGATAATCGCCGCGCACGGCGTCAAGTGTTTCATCATACGACGCTGTATAGACCAGTGATTTACCCAGCCCGGTACCTGCATGCATCAATGCGACGATCTGCGTAGCGATCCCGAGATCGGAGCGCGGGTCACCGCCGGCGCCGGTTGAGGCCGCCCCGGTTAGTACGTACTCCGCAGCACGTCCGGCTAACAGTACGACCACGCGCTCTTCGATCGGCGCGCGTGTGGGAACCGCGGTCAGTTGCCGGTCCATTACGGTCTCCCCTTTGGCGCCATCCTTCGACGCAATCGTGCAGCGAAGAACCTTGCCAAAGGGCAGCGCGAGGGAGGCGATCACGTGCCCAGCCTCGTGCACGCAGACGCGCCACAATGTTTCCGGCTCGAGTTTCTCGGTTGGTAACACCGCGGCGCGCAGATCTTCGAGAAAAAGTTCGCGGTTTGCCTGACGGGCAAGCCGGCGAGCTTGACGTACAGCCAGCATGATTTCTGCCCCCGTTGAACGCTCCAGGAGGCCCGCGATCTCCGTAAGGTCGCTTTCCAAGAGATCGTCAGCAAGATGATGGCGAAGAATGTTGCGCACTCCCTCAGCGCTCGGTCGCTTGATCTCTATCGCCCGCTCTAGCCTTCCGGGCCGCAACAGGGCGGCATCGACGCCGGCGATGTTGTTCGTGGCGCCGATCACGACGATTCCGGTACGTTGGCCGGCGACCGCACTGTCGAGACTCAGGAGGAAATCCGTAACCACGGGTGTCCACCATTCCGCTCCGCGAGGAGACATTGTGGCGCGGTTTGGTAGCGCATCGATTTCATCGAGGAACAGGATGCAAGGTGCGAGTGCGGCGGCACGGTCAAACATCGCGCGCGATGCCTTGACTACCGAATCGAGGTATCCTGGTGAGCTCGCGAAGAGATCAGCGATCGAGAAACTGACCAACGGCACCCCGCACGCTTTCGCCAGGACGCGCGCGTAAAGCGATTTGCCGAGACCGGGCTCCGAATACAGGACCGCGCCGCGGTCAACATGTTCCCACGCGAGACGTCCCGCACGGTAATCGGCGATATCGCGTGCCAGGTCCATGCCCCAGACCTGAGCAGGTCCATACTCAGTCGCCTTTTCAAGCTTCGGCAATCTACCGCTCGTTCCCGCTCCACTGAGAGCGGACGTCGACTTGCGCAGGCGCTCTATGATTTCCTCCGGAGAAGAGTCGGCACGAAATGCCGCGACCATATCCGGCAATTCGAGTCCGGCGACGATGTCATCTCCGATACTCGAAGTTACCCTTTGACCTGTGAACATACGGATCGCGTGTGCGATTACCCTGCCGTTCGGCGGTTTGATGCGTATTGTGAGGTCTGTGGCCGTTACAAGCGTAGGCGGGAGCGCGTCGCGATGCGCCGCGACCCCGACGACTGCGTATCCAGCAGCAAGATCGGCTGCGACCTCGCTGCTGATTTCTGCCTTCTGCTGCGGGGTCTTCAGCACTTGATCTCTGACCGGCCGCCAGCGATCTTTGAATCGCTCAAGGAACAGTCTCCGGATCGGACCAATCCAACTTGGACCCGGGACAAGAATGATCAGGGCGAGCGGGCGCTTTCCGTTCAATTGCCGTCGGACCGCGCCGGTGGTCCCCGAGTAGAATGCGCTTGCCACGATCGCGCACTGCCCTGAGGGGCGCGGTCTATATGACACGCTTGACGGCGCTTCCGGCAACTCTGCTGCGTTGCTGGCAGGGTCGCCCTCCCGGCCGTGCTCTGCAGGATCGGCAGCATGCACTTTCTCGACCCGCAACAAATCGAAGTGCCGTTCGATGGCGTTGTTGGCTGCGCTAATGTATTTTGCGGAGGGGCGCCTCCTTGTCCGCGCAGTTGCTCGGGTGACCGATTTCGCAGCGCTCTTTTTCGTCATGAATTGCTCCAGGCGATGATGCCTGAGCCGAAGGCCAGGCAAAAGAACGACGACAGCGGCATTGCAGGACCATGCCACCGCGTCCGACCGGTCGGATCGGTCAAATGTACCGACGTCGTGGCCGATGGTTGTCATCGTCGATCGGTTGCGCGATCGACCTTTTCCCAATCTCAGACTTCAACGATGAGGTTCGGATCGAAACGTTGATTATCCCAGGCGTGGTACTTCGGCAGCCAAGGCCCATACCCCTTCGCGTTGCTGACGATGCGCGTGTGACCAATGGTGAGGTCTTCGGTTTCGTGCGTGTGACCGTATATCCAGAGATCAGCGGGCCGCCGGCGATAGCTCTGACCGTCCATGATCAACGCCGGCCACATCAGCGAGGTCAAATCGCTTCGGTAGGCCGCCGCTAGGACGTCGTCGTCGGTGAGCTCGGCGCCCGTATAGGGCGGAGCCACCAGATTGCCCCAACTCGGCATCGGAGCATGATGCGTTATTACGACCAGTCTTCCGGTTCCCCGGGGTTTCCTCAGTTCGCCCTCCAAGAAGGTGCGCGACTTCCGGTGCCGTAGCAACGCGTGAGGTGGTCGAAACCGCTCGACGTAGCGGCCCACGCGAATCTTCCTATAATCATTCATCTGATCTGCAGCTACCGTCATGGCACGGTGTTCGTCCCCGAACAGTGCAAAGTCAGTCCAAAGAGTTGCACCTGCGAAAATGACGCCCCCAAGCTTGATCCAGCGATCCTGCAGCACGAAGACCTTGGTACCCTCAGCGGCCTCCATTGCTTTTTCGACGGTTCTGTCGATATCGGTACCGTAGAATTCATGATTCCCTGGGACATAGACGACAGGCTTGTCGGGCACGCGCTCGAGCAGCCAACGGACGCCACGCTCCATGCGCGGAACTAGATCGCCAGCAACGACGAGGACGTCGAAATTCGGTCGCGCGTCGCCTGACGGTAGGTCCCAGCCCCGGGTCAGTTCAACGTGGAGGTCCGACAGAATCCACAATCGCATTTTGGTTGGTCCTCGGTATTGGCTCATTTGTTCACTCCAATGCTGGATGAATGTGCGAGGAACTTCTGGGCGGACGGCCACGCGAGCGGTCGCACACGTAAAGGCCGGCTCGGGCAGCATGGGAGAGTCCGAAAGCGGCACTCTCGCCCGCGATTGCACTCCGCAGGAGGTATGTCGCCGCGATTGCCTAGCCGAGATGCGAAATCCTGGTGGCTGAGCCGGAAATCATGGCGATCGTGTCTCTGTGTCATCGGCCACGAGGCCCGGCAAACAACGACGACGCTCGCGCGCGTCGCCGTTGGGGAAACAAGAGACGTACCCGGAGCAGTGAAGGAAGCCTCGGACGCCGGGGTTCGCGTCTCGTGAAAATCGGTGAGCACTCTCAGAATGGGGCGTTGCGCCAGAGCAGCCAAAGGTCATGACATCGCGGATCAATCTTCCTGCGACGACGCAATGCGGACGCGATCAGAATCGGGGACGCACGATCATCTTCGAGGAAACAGCACAGCACTGAGGACATCGCGACGTCTGTCAAAGGATTGGTCATCCCATGGAACTTGAGCACACGAATGGCGACGCCGATCGCTGCTGCAGGATCCCCGGTCACCGCCCGCAGCCAATCGCAATCATTGAGGGGATCTGTCCTCAGAAGAACGGCGCGGATTCTCCTCACATCTCGTCGGTCGAGATCTTGGGGAAGCCGAGTTCGCCACCAAACAAGTGGAGAAAGCTCGATCGAATTTTGCAACGTGCGTGATCGCGGTAAAACTTGATCTAGAGCATTCAACTGAGAAATGCTGCTTCGGACAACGCTGTGCGCGGTTGTGTGCTTCACGGACATGCGCGATTCTCCCTCAGAACGGGGTTGATGTGATTGGACCATGAAGGGAGCGAGGTAGTGCGGGTCGAACTTTCCAATCCCGGTGGGGCACCAAGATCTCGCGGAGTCGAGAGCGCCTTACACCCTTGTCACGGCTGGATAGCAGCCGTTAGGCTTTGTCGATCTCGGGTGTCAGCTGCTTGCCGAGACGATAGAACCTCGACCACGTGCGAGCCCATCGCTTGTGCGGATCGATCAGCACCAATTCCGACGTATGGAGGTGTGGGCGAGAGCCAAGCGTAGGATGTTGATGTACCGATCCGGTCAAGCAAGGCGCCGGCAGGAAGGCAAACGACCATCTGTCGAGCAGTGGAGAAGCCTGCAATTCCGCTTCGGGAGGCTGTGAGCCTTGGCTCGAATTGCGCAGATCGTTGACGAGCTTTTCCAGGTCGCGGCAAAGGGGGGCGAGGCTGTGAAAGGGAAGCGTTGCCGACATTGCATTCTCCGATGGGTTAGAAGCGCGCAGTGGTTCGTTTGCCGCCGAAATCGCAAACACCGCGACGGCAAGAGGTAGGCCGATCGGCCGATCCGATTGGCTGGTTATTAGAAGGTTTGTGTTTCTGCAGATCGAAGCCGCACTTGGCGTTTCAGCGGCAGAGGTGAGCCGAGAGGGGTGATCTGGGCCTTAGCGGGCATTCTTCAGAAAGACGGGCCGCATGTCCGGTGGATGGCCTTGGCAGTCGCGGGTTGTGCGGTCAGAGCGCCACCAAACGGTACGCCGCGATTGAACTTGTTTTTCCTTGAGTTCTAGTCTTGAAGTGCAAAGCAAGGATTCTCTCGCAGTCCGAAGGCAAGGATTCTATTGCCTTGGGAACGTCTTAGCAGGCATCAAGCCTTCGCTGAGTATTCTTCCTCAGCGAACTGAATGTGCTATATATAACATGAAGTCATCCACAGAACAACATGTTAGCTCCGGCATGGTTAACGCGGCCCAATTGCGCGCCGCGCGGGTCTGGCTCCTGATGAGCCAAGACGACGTTGCGGCCGAAGCTGGGCTGACTAGGCAGACTATCGCCCGGCTAGAGCAAGACACGTCCGCAGCCCAGGAACGCACGCTCCGCGACGTGCGACGAGTTTTCGAGGCAAGGGGCGTTCAGTTCTTGTTTCGCGATGGCGTCGGGGTAGGTATCCACGCGGAGCGCACGGATTAGTCAAGGTATCGTCCTTTGCGGCGAGCAAGCACCCCACATGAGTTTTGGCACGGCTGAAGCTGTCCAAGGAGGCCTTGGAGATTGCGTCACTGGGAAGGACAGAAGCCTCATATCAGGTTCGTCTTCCTCATGACAGTCACGCCAGCGGCGACCTTTCGATTCACGCGGCAAGTGCCCAACCGGCGTCTCAATCGAAGCGCTTGGCAGGACGACCAGCGAAGTACATGACACCGACACGCAAACTTGTCTGACGCCCCGCGACAGCTAGAGTTAACAAAGCTCTCGCGCGCAACAATCTTTGCGGCAATCATCGTAGCACGGCGATACTGCTCGCTATCCTGATCGCTGCGCTCTTCGCAGCAGATTGACGTGCAATTTTTGCTTAGTTCGAACTCGGCCAACCGCTCCGCAACAGATGCCGATAGCCATGCTTGGCCATCCACTTGGCACGAGCGAGATGGGTTTCGTAGGCCCGGTGGGCACGCTCCGGCTGACGTTTGGGATCGATGCGCAACACGATCTCAGCGACTTCTCTCCAGTCGGCGCCTTCGGCGTCTGCGTCCAGGAGACGCATATAGGTGACAGCGTGTTCCTGGTCGTAGGGAGTCAGGATCGAATCCGTTGGCGCCGCATCGTTAACATCCGGATCGAGCGGCGGATTTTGCATGGCAATCTCCCCAAGAAAGTAGATCAGTTCAATGACAATCCTTCGGCTGCTTCGAGCCTTGGGGAGACCACGTGCGAAGTCAAGGCCCAGTTGGGCGCGAGTGCGTGAACGGCTGGTACCCAAGGACTGCCGTTCCGTGTCCACCGTGTTCCCAGCTATTTGACACGCTGGGCCTGCGTCTACTGCCCACTGATCCTCTGCCACAGCCAACGCGCCACTGCTCCGGGCGGGGAGTTGGCATTGCTGCCACTGGCGCGCAAATTGGCCTCGCGCATCGTCGCAATGTCGATCCGGCCAAGCAGCGGCTTCAGCGCTTCCTGCAACGCCGCATCATGCGCGCGCCGCGGTGCCAGCAGCAGGACCGCATCATAGGGCGGGATCGCCTGCTTGGGATCGGCCAGCGTCACCAGGTCGTATTCCTTGATCCGCCCCTCGCTGGTATAGCCCGCGATGACGTCGACGTTGCCGCTCGCCACTGCCGCATACATGAAATCCGGCTGCATCTGTCGTTGCGTGCGGAACGAGAGCCCGTAGGCACTGTGCAGGGCAGCCCATTCCGGGCGCGAGAAGAACTCGTAGTCAGCCGCAATCGACAGCGTCGGCGCGTGCGCAGCCAGGTCGGTGATCGAATGAATACCGAGTGCATCGGCGCGCTGCCGCGGCATCACCAGCGCATAGGCGTTCTCGAAACCGAGCGCGCCGAGCAGGGTGATGTCCTGCTTTGCCAGGATCTCCTTCAACTCGGCGAGCAATG
>NZ_VKHP01000762.1 GCF_010811875.1 Bradyrhizobium uaiense | reverse complement strand
AATTGGAGAGGCAGTCGACAATGCAGCAAAGCGGGCACGAACAAACTGCTGCACTGGGCAGGAGCAGCGTCCTGCCGAGCGAGGACAGCCGACAGACCAGCTTGGTGATCGACACTGACCATTACACAGATCATCGTTTGTGACGCAGTAAGACTAGGCTGCGAAGCGTTTTCCGATCGAGATCCGAACTCACTGGCGGCGTTAGGCGGATAGAGTGGGGTGTTCTGCCGGGTCATCCCCGCGGGCACA
>NZ_VKHP01000761.1 GCF_010811875.1 Bradyrhizobium uaiense | reverse complement strand
CGGAATAATAATGGCGAGCGCTACCAGCAATGCGATCTTCATCAATGACGCCTATTCCTTTGTGATCGAGACATTCAACGACCGCAGACAAGCCATACCGAGCAAGAAGACCCCTCCTACGAAGCAACAGCAGCTGCAAGCAAGGTCGAGAGCAGTCAGAGCGTCAAAATACCTCTCTCTAGGTGGCGCTCAGTTATCGAAGAGATCGCGTCTGAGGTCTGCAAAGTGGCACCTGCGCGCGCAGGCCTG
>NZ_VKHP01000760.1 GCF_010811875.1 Bradyrhizobium uaiense | reverse complement strand
TGGCTTGGGCCGTCGGCATCCCTCGGCACCTGAAGGTGTATCCGGTCGATGTGAAGCTCATTTGGCCGATCACCAAAGTCCGCGGGAAACCACGAAAGCACCACGTGCCCGATATCTTATCGATTGCAGCAGAACAAATGCTGGCCAGCGCCAAATGGAAAGCCGTGAGCTGGCGCAGCGGGACGAAAGGTCGGCTGAAAGCCCGATTTGCTGCTCTCCGTGTCCGCACCGCCGACGGCCCTCCTCAGC
>NZ_VKHP01000759.1 GCF_010811875.1 Bradyrhizobium uaiense | reverse complement strand
GCGTTGATTGCCATGGCAGGGTTCGTGCTTATTGGATTGGGTGTTTCAAATGTTGTACCCGTACTGTGTCGACGCGCCGGCAAACAGAGAGTGATGCCCGTAGGCGTTGCGATTGCAGTCATCACCACGGCCGGGTATGCGGGTATACTGGTCGGTCCCGCCAGCATCGGGCTCGTCGCACACATGGTCGGCTTGCCGTTGGCGTTCGCGATGTTAGGCGTGCTCATGTGCATCGCGACGCTGTCGGCG
>NZ_VKHP01000758.1 GCF_010811875.1 Bradyrhizobium uaiense | reverse complement strand
GGACAAGCCTTCGATCAATGCGGCGGCTTGCGGTGCATCGCCCTTCTGACCCGCGGTCAGCGTGAACCGCACCGGACATCCCAAGCCTCGAACGGCCAGATGTATCTTGGTGCTCAGGCCCCCGCGCTCGCCGTCATTCCCAACAACCCGTCACGCGCGCTCAAATACCCACTCGACAAGCATCTCTACGCCCAGCGTCATCTCGTCGAATGCTGCTTCTCAAAGCTCAAGCAGTTCCGACGTGTCGCA
>NZ_VKHP01000757.1 GCF_010811875.1 Bradyrhizobium uaiense | reverse complement strand
TGGCCTGGGCTGTCGGCATCCCTCGGCACCTGAAGGTGTATCCGGTCGATGTGAAGCTCATTTGGCCGATTACCAAAGTCCGCGGGAAACCACGAAAGCACCACGTGCCCGATATCTTATCAATTGCGGCAGAACAAATGCTGGCCAGTGCCAAATGGAAAACCGTGAGTTGGCGCAGCGGGACCAAAGGTCGGTTGAAAGCCCGATTTGCTGCTGTCCGTGTCCGCACCGCCGACGGACCTCCGCAGC
>NZ_VKHP01000756.1 GCF_010811875.1 Bradyrhizobium uaiense | reverse complement strand
GATGCGGCAGCATTCCACCGCAATCACCAGCCGATCTGGGCGGTCCTGAAGAATTATCTCGCCGGTCAATCCGGCGACGTGCTGGAAGCCGGCAGCGGCACCGGCCAGCATGTCCTCTATTTCGCCGCCCGTCCGCCTCGACCGGCCTGCCGTCCTTGCCGAACTCCACCACGAACTCCGCCACTGCAATCTCCTGTTATCTAGACCGTGCAGCCAGGACGAGCCGAACGGAACCGACAGAGCCCCGTTG
>NZ_VKHP01000755.1 GCF_010811875.1 Bradyrhizobium uaiense | reverse complement strand
GCAGCAAGATCGCACCGTCCAAAGCCTCAGGCGAGCCCACCCGCTTGCGTGGCAAGCGTTCGATCATCTGTTTTCCCGCTGCGGTTTGCAGCATGGCACGGTTGATATCCGTCTCGATGAAGCCCGGCTTGCTGGTCATTCACGTGCTGGCTCACATCGACCGCAACATGTTGCTGGGCTTCTCGCCGCAGATCATTACGGACCTCAAGATCAGCAACACCCAGTACGGCTTTCTCGTGGGAGTGGTGTG
>NZ_VKHP01000754.1 GCF_010811875.1 Bradyrhizobium uaiense | reverse complement strand
GGATACGCGCGATGCGCGATTATGCAGGGGTTAACCATCGACGGCGCGTCTATGCAGTACCTGACCGGACGATCGAGCGCGGCAACGACGCCAGCAGCAGCACGAGACAGACGCAGAGCAGCACGATTCTCTCAGCGATCGGCGCGCTGATGGGGGTGATCACTTTTGCGGTGACGTGGTCGTTCTTCTTCACGACACCCGGCGTGGTCAAATGGAGCCTGTCGACCGACCCGATGGCCTGGAACCTGGC
>NZ_VKHP01000753.1 GCF_010811875.1 Bradyrhizobium uaiense | reverse complement strand
ACGCGCGAGAAGATCGCGAAGATGAAGAAGGGCGTGGTGCTGATCAACACCGCGCGCGGCGCCATCGTCGACGAGCAGGCGATGATCGACGCGCTCAACTCCGGCCACATCCGCCACGCCGGCCTCGTCGTTCAGCAACAGATGGATCGAGACCACGTCGCTGTTCGCCAGCACCGTGTCGAGTTCGGTGAATTCGACGCCCGGATGGCTCTTGGGTGACCGGTTCCAGGCGATCACCTTCATGCCGCTG
>NZ_VKHP01000075.1 GCF_010811875.1 Bradyrhizobium uaiense | reverse complement strand
TTCTACCTCCGTGTACTCACCAGCGGCGATCTCCCGCAGCGTCACATTGGTACAAGACGGGAGGGTTGGGCTGGGGGCTCTCTCCACGAATCGTATCGTGGAGAGAGCCCCCACCCGGACCGCATCTTCGATGCGTTCCGACCTCCCCCGCAAGCGGGAGAGGGAGTGCAGTTCGTTTGTGGCTGCTGTTTGACCTAACCTCATCTTGCTCGCGCTATTTGTAGCTGTAGGTGGTGCCGGCGGGCAGCGGCAGCACGGTTTCGCGCTGCATCTGGCTCTTCGGCCACACCACATAGGATTTGTCGTCGATATATTGCAGCACCACCGGGAACGAGCGGGCGTTTTGCCCGGCGTATTGCTCGCCCTCGCCGTAGAACTTCACGCCGTAGCCGAGCATGGTGCCGCCCTCGGGAATGTCGGTGTCGAGCGCGGCCTTGCGCAACGCATCCGGATCGACCCCGCCATACTTCTTGATCGCGCGCGGCAGCACGTCGTCGAGGAACACATAGGCATTGGCCGCGCCGATGCCGACATGGGCGGAGCGGATCGGCACGCCGGGCTTCAGCCGGTCAAACTCCTCGCCGACCATCTTGATGACCGGCGGGAGCTTCGGATCCATACCATTCTGGTTGGCGAGCCAGATCGAGATCGGGTCGGTGTTGAAGAGATAGTTGGCGTCCGCGCCGAGGCCTTCCTTCAGCTTCTCGTAGACGCCGTAGCCCGCGCCGTGGCCGACGATGGCGCCGAACTTCAGCCCCTGCTCGCGCGCCTGGCGGAACAGCAGGGTAATGTCCGGATTGTAGCCGGTATGGAAGATCACGTCGGGCTTGGCGCGCTTCAGCTTGGTGACCAGCGCCGACAAATCCGGCGCGGTCGCCGAATAGCCCTCCTTGAGCACGACGTTGAAGCCGGCCTTCTTCGCACCGGCCTCGTTGCCCTTGGCGACGTCGACGCCATAGGCACCGTCCTCATGGATGATGGCGACCCGCAGGTCCTTCGGCTCCTTGCCGAACTTGGACAGCGAATATTGCGCGATGAAGTCAGTCGTCATCATGCCGTACTGATTGCCGGCGGCCTGCGGCCGGAACACGTATTTGTAGTTCTTGCCGTCGAACACCCCAGAGGAGATGCAGGTCGTGATCCACATGAACTTCTTCATCTGGTCGACCCGGGCCGCCACCGGCACGCACTGCGCCGAGGAGAAGAAGCCCATCACCATGTCGACCTTTTCCTGCTCGAGCAGGCGGACGGCCTCGTTGATGGCGATGTCGGGCTTGCTCTGCGCGTCGGCATAGACGGCCTCGACCTTGTACCCCTCGACGCCGGTCCTGGCGTAATGGTCGAGCATGATCTTGACGCCGGTATATTGCAGCTCGGAGCCGCCGCCGGCCAGCGGGCCGGTCAAATCGAAGATCACGCCGATCTTGATCTTCTTGTCCTGCGCCTGCGCGGCAGCGGCCACGCCGAGCGCCGCTAGCGCGACCGACAGACCCGCGAGCCAGCGGGCAACCCTCCTGACCGGCATGCATCCCTCCCCAGAGATTGTGCACTGCATTTTTGTTTTCGTGCCACCCTATCACAGAGGGAGCGACCGATGATGTCAAGCGCGATGGCTGCGTCGCCACGGCGCCGGCTTGCGCAAAGTTTCGGCGGATCGGACGCGCGGCGCCAGGATGTGTACGCACAAAGCCGCATCCACTTTGCCCTCAACGAGGCCACACGAAATGCGGTCCGATCTCCTGCAGCCCGGAGAATTACGGAAAGAAGGAACGCCGTTTCTGCCTTATCCTGAGAGCTGCGAAGTAGCTGTCATTGGAGGCGACACATGACTCACATGCTTTGCAGAACGAGACTCATCTCGTGGTTCGGTGCTTGCGTGCTTGGACTGGGAGCGTGGATTGCCGCGTCGTCGGGTGCCGTGGCGCAGAATTCACCCTCCGCCGAGACCAAACTGAAGGAGTTGAACATTACGCTGCCGCCGGTGCCTGTTCCGGTCGCCAATTACGTCGATGCTGTCCGGGTCGGCAATCTGCTCTTCCTTGCGGGAAACACGCCGGCTGCCGACTGGAAGTACAAGGGCAAGGTGGGTAAGGATCTCACCGTGCAGGAGGGCTACGACACGGCCCGTCAGGTCGGCCTGATCATGTTGGCGAAAGTGCGCGTCGCACTTGGGAGCCTCGATCGCGTGAAGCGCGTGGTCAAGGTCTTCGGGATGGTCAATTCGGCCGACGGCTTTGGTGACCAACCGAAAGTCGTAAACGGATTCTCCGACTTGATGGTGGAGGTGTTCGGCGCCGCAGCCGGCAAGCACGCGCGATCTGCCGTCGGGATGGCGGGACTTCCATTCAACAACGCCGTGGAGGTCGAGATGATCGTTGAGGTGGCCGAATGATCAGCCGTTGCGCCGGGTCGGAAACCGTCAATGACGGACGGTGCTAGCCACGAGCGCCCCCCGAGCGAGCCTCAGCGCTACGCCGGCAGCTGCGTTTCGATGAACGCGGTGACGAAGCGCGGCATGGCAGCAGTGAGATCGGCGCGGCTGCGCACCAGATGGATGCCGGCAAGCTCGGGATTTTCCTGGCGTGCGAGGTTGGCCTCGATGCGCGCACGCAGCGCGTCACCGGGCATGTCGACGCGCAGGATCTGCATCATCGCGAGCGCAGGCCCGGTGTAGATGCAGTGCCAGTCGGCGTCGCCGCGGCAATCCGACGGCAACAACCCGGTCTCCTCCTCGAGCTCGCGCATCACGCTGCCGGCGATATCGACCGTCTCGCCTCTGATGTCGTCGAGATCGGGCGTGCCGGAGGGGAAATAGATACGTCCGGCATTGGCCGTCTGCTCGCCCATCACCCCACACACGAAGGTGCCGTCGCTGGCGAGCAGCGCGCCCATGCCGAAGCCGTTGAAGATTTCCTTGTCCGGGAAACCCCAGTCGCGCCAGGCCAGGAAGCTCGCGAAATCGGTCTCGAAATAGCTCGCGCTGAGCCGCTCGCCGGCGAACACCGGATCGCGCCCGAGCAGGACGCGGCCGTTCCAGAGGTTCGGATTCAGCCGCTGCTGTTCGGCGAAATGCGCATCGATCTCGGCGCGCCGCTCGTCGGCGAACGGCCAGGGACGCCGCTGCAATGCGAGGTCGAGTGCGGTGACGCGACAAATGAGCGGAGACTGCATGTCGGTACCGCTCATTTGGGCATGATCGCTTCGCAAAACCGCTTCACACTTTTGCGGATCATGCCTACTTCGCGCTTCCGGTCGTCTTCTTGACCTGATCGACGAACTTGTTGGTGTAGGTCTTGGTGACGTCGATGCCGGCCTTCGCCACCTCAGGCGAGCCTTCGCTGAACACCGCGAGCACGGCCTCGGCACCCTTGGGGTCCATCTTGCCGGTTTCCGAGTACATCGGGATCGTGTTCTTCAGCGCCGCCAGATATTGCTCCTTGTTCTTGCCGACGAGTTCCTCCGGCATCCTGGCCATGATGTCTTCGGCGGAATGCGAATGGATCCAGGCCAGCGTGGCCATGATCGCATTGGTCAGCGCCTGCACCTCCTTCTCGTGGCCGTTGACCCAGGCCGCGGTCGAATAGAGCGCGCCGCCCGGATATTCGCCCCCGAACACCGCGAGCGTGTCGCGCTGGGTGCGGGTATCGCTGAGAATCTTGAGGTCGGCGTGGCTGCCTTGCAGCACGGTGACGGAGGGATCGAGCATCACGGCGGCATCGATCTGGCCCTGCTCCATCGCGGCCACCGCGGTGGCGCCGAGGCCGACGCCGATCACGGCGGTACCGGTCGGATCGAGGCCGTTCTTCTTCAAGAGATATTTCAGGAAGAAATCGGTCGAGGAGCCGGGCGCGCTCACGCCGACCTTCTTGCCGGCCAGATCCTTGACCGAGTTGATCTCGCCGGTGTGCTTCGGCGACACCACCAGCACGAGGCCGGGATAGCGGTCATAGACCACGAAGGCCTGCATCTCCTGCTTCTTGGCGGCGATATTGACGCAGTGGTCGAAATAACCGGAGACGACGTCGGCGCTGCCGCCGAGCACGGCCTTCAGCGCATCCGAACCGCCCTTGAGGTCGACCAGCTCGACCGCAAGCCCGGCCTTGTCATATTCGCCGAGCTGCTTGGCCAGCACGGTGGGCAGATAGCACAGGCAGGCGCCGCCCCCGACCGCGATGGTGATCTTGCTTTGCGCCGCGGCAAGGCCCGTGGACAGGGTCAGCGCCAGCAGCGTTCCGGCAAGCTTGCCAAGCAGTTTGTTCATGACGTCCTCCGTTCGATTGGCGGGCAAGATAGAGGAGCCGGCACGGCTTGAGAAGGTGACTTTCCGCGTGCTGGTCAAGCCTGCGGCGGCGGCATAGCATCGCCGATACACCGAAAGCGCCGAGAAGCACCAAGAATACTTCAAGGGAAACATCAAGGGAGGTCTTCATGAATCGTGTTGCAACCACGCTGTCGATTGCCGCTGCCTTCGCCGCCGGCTGTGGCGTCACCCATTTGCTGCGGCCGGCGCTCGCGGCGGAGAGCATCACGGCGCAGGTGATCCACACCGGCGAGATGGAGGGCGACAAGCTCGGCGACGCCAACAAGACAGGCTTCCGCTCCAAGACGTTCGTCTCCGCCGACGGCGCCACCGTCTCGATCCAGGACGGCAACGTGCCGAAGCACATGCATCCCAACACCAACGAGATGCAGTTCATCCTGGAGGGCACCGGTACGGTCTGGCTCGGCGACAAGGAAGTGACGGTGAAGCCGGGCGATCTGATCGTGATCCCGAAGGGTACGCCGCATGGCGGCACCAAGCCGAACGGCCGCGCCTTCAAGGCAATCGCGATCAAGACGCCGCCGCAGGCGCCTGACGATACCAAGCTGCTGGATTGAGGGCAGTCACTTAAAACAAACCTATGCCCGTCATCCTGAGGTGCTCGCCCAGCGGCGCTCTTGCGCGGCTGGGCGAGCCTCGAAGGATGAATCGGCCACAGCTTGGGCCGTGCATCCTTCGAGGCTCGCTCCGCTCGCACCTCAGGATGACGGTGCTGACTTCGTTGGGTCGTGCATGAGCGTCATCCGGGCATTTGCAAACCCCGCATGACGCCAGTTCCGTTACATGACGATCAACAGATAATTAACTTGCCTCATACTTGCCCGTCCCATAATATGATGACCATCATTTATAGAAAGCGAACCCATGAGCCTGGACGATCACCCCACGGTCAGGGCTGTGCGGGCACGCAGCAGCCAGGCGCTCCACAATGTCCCGGTTTCATCGGAGCTGATCAAGGAGATCGCGCGGAACTGCGGAGCCGACGACGTCGGCATCATCGAGTTCGAGCGTGCCGCCATCGCGCCGCAGCGGGACTTCATCCGGAAGGTCTATGGCCGGACCCGATCCCTGCTCGCGATCGTCTGTCACATGAACCGCGAGCCGGTGCGCTCGCCTTCGCGCTCGGTCGCCAACGAGGAATTCCACGGCACCTATGATCACGTCAACGAAACCGCACGCGCCATCGTTCGTGCGCTCGACGAGCGCGGCATCCCGGCCTGCAATTCAGTCGCCGCTTTCCCGATGGAGATGGACCTGCCCAGGATCATGATGGTGCAGCACAAGCCGATCGCGGTGGAAGCAGGCCTCGGCCGGATGGGAATCCATCGCAGCGTCATTCACCCGAAATTCGGCAGTTTCGTGCTGCTCGGCACCGTCCTGCTCGGCTGCGAGGTCGACGCCCACGACCAGCCGATCGACTACAATCCCTGCCTGGAGTGCAAATTGTGCGTCGCCGCCTGCCCGGTCGGCGCCATCAAGCCGGACGGCGGCTTCGATTTCCTGTCCTGCCACACCCACAATTATCACGACTTTCTCGGCAACTTCACGCAGTGGGTCGAGAAGGTCGCGGATTCGAAGGATGCAAAGGATTATCGCGCCCGCGTTCCCCGCACCGAGACGCTGAATATCTGGCAATCGCTTTCGTTCAAGCCGGGCTACAAGGCGGCCTATTGCATCTCGGCCTGCCCGGCCGGCGAAGACGTGATCGGGCCTTTTCTGGAAGACCGCGACGGCCATTTCGCCGACGTGGTGAAGCCGCTGATCGACAAGGATGAGTTCGTCTACGTAATCCCGGATACCGACGCCGAGGATACGGTGACGCGGCGCTTCCCGCACAAGAAGGTCCAGCAGGTCACGTCCGGCCGCCATACCGGCAGCGTCCAGTCCTACATCTTCTCGCTTTCGCTCGGATTCCAGCGCGGCAGGGCGCGCGGCCTCGACCTCGTGACTCATCTGCGCTTCACCGGAGCAAGCGCGCTGGATATGACAGTGACGATCAAGGGCAAGGACCTCCAGGTGGTGCCGGGGCGTCACGTCGGAGAGGCAACCCTGAACATCACCGCCGATACTGAGGCATGGCTGCGCATCCAGAACCGCGACCTCGAGCTTGCCGACGCGATTGCCGCGGAACTGGTGAGCGTGAGCGATGAGAAACTGTTCGCAGCCTATATGCGGTGCTTCCCGCTCTGAGCCGGATGCTTCCCTGCGTAGGGCGGGTTAGGCGCAGCCGTAACCCGCCCTACATTTCACGCTGCCGATCTCACACCAACAGACCACCGCCATCCACCGCAAGCGTCTGCCCGGTCACGTAGCCGTTCAGCATCAGGTAGACGTAGGCAGTGGCCGCCTCATCCGGCGATGCGGCCCGCGGCAACGGCAAGCCTGCCACGTAGCCGCGCACCCTCTCCTCCGGCATCTGCCTGACGCGCTCGGTGAGAATGAGCCCCGGGCACACGGCATTGACGCGGACCGGCGCCAGATCGACGGCAAGGCCGCGGGCCAGGCTCTCCATTGCTCCCGCCGCCGCGGTCACGAACGGCATCACCTTTTGCGGGCGATGCGCCAGCAGACCGCCGGTCAGCGTAATCGATCCGTTCGAAGCGATCACGCGGCTGCCGTGCTTGACAGCCGCGAGCGAGCCCCAGAAGCGGAGCGTGAGAGCCTCGCGCGCGGCAGCGAGATCGAGATCACGCGTCGCACCGAACGCCGGGAGGCCCTGATCGCCCGCCGTGATCGCCAGGTGATCGAAGCTGCCGACCTGATCGAAGAAGCGCGACACGCCGGCTTCGTCGCGCAGATCGACGGTACGGCCCGACGATCCCGGCAGCCGCGCGATCGCCGCATCGACATTCGCGGGGTTGCTGGAGGCAATCACCACCTCCGCGCCCCGTTCCCGCGCGAGCGCGGCGACGGCGAAGCCGATCCCCGACGATCCCCCGATTGCGATCACGCGCTTGCCCTCGAGCGACATTGCGTTTGTCATGGTCTCGTCTCCACCATCACTGCGCGAAATAAGCGGGGTGATCGATGTCGGCGATCAGCCCGGGCTGTTGCGGCTGCCAGTCGAGCCGCGACCGTGTTCGCGCACTCGAAGCCGGCACATCGGCGCCGGCAAACCTGCCCAGGAAGCCGAAATGCGCGACCGCTTCCTCCGGCGACTTCGAGACCAAGGGAATGTTCAGGCGGCGCGCGATCACGTCGGCGATCGCCCTGAACGGCACGCCCTCGTCGGCGATGGCATGGAAGGGGCCGCCTTCGACGCCGCGTTCGAGCGCGAGACGATAGAGCCGCGCCGCATCGAGGCGATGCACGCCCGGCCAGCGATTGAGCCCTTCGCCGACATAAGCGGAGACGCCCTTCTCCCGCGCGATGGCGATGAGGCGCGGCACGAAGCCGTGATCGCCGTGACCATGCACCGAGGGTGGCAGCCGCACCACCGCCGCGCGCACGCCGCGCGATGCGACCGCCATCGTCGTCGCCTCGGACGCACGCGGATAAGCCTCGGAGATGGGAATCGGCGGATCCTCTTCGGTCGCAACGCGGCCCTGTGCCACCCGCGCAACGCCCGACGTGGTGATCAGCTGCCGGTTCGATCCTTCGAGGACGGCACCGAGCGTCTCGATGGCGCGCCGGTCATCCTCGGAGTTCTGCGCGAACTTCGAAAAGTCATGGTTGAAGGCGCAGTGAATCACCGCGTCCGCCTGCGCGGCGCCGCTGCGCAGGCTGTCGAGATCTTCCAGTGTCCCGTAATGTACCTCCGCGCCGGCAGCGGCGAGCGCTTCGGCGCCCTTGTCGGAACGGGTCATGCCGAGCACCTGATGGCCGGCGGCAATCAGATCGTCGGTAACGGCAGAGC
This sequence comes from Bradyrhizobium uaiense, assembly GCF_010811875.1. Lineage (GTDB taxonomy): Bacteria > Pseudomonadota > Alphaproteobacteria > Rhizobiales > Xanthobacteraceae > Bradyrhizobium > Bradyrhizobium uaiense. Next base: position 27,053 of record NZ_VKHP01000075.1, on the reverse strand, counting down.
CGACCCAGCCGGTGGCTCCAGTGACAAACACACGCATCAGCAAGTCTCCAGGTTTTGCTGGAGACAAATCTGGGTCGCTGCGCTATCGTGGTAAAGTAGTGACCTTATCATGGTATAATGGCTAACAGGATGAGCGAACCGCTCGCGCATGAGAACCTGCTCGGCGCTTACCTGAAGGATCGCCGCAGCAAGCTCGATCCCGCTACGTTCGGCTTTCCGCCCGAGCGCCGCCGCACGCCGGGGTTGCGCCGCGAGGAAGTGGCTCAGCGCGCCAACATCTCAGCGACCTGGTACACCTGGCTCGAACAGGGTCGCGGCGGCGCGCCGTCGGCCGATGTGCTCGACCGCATCGCGCGCGCGTTGATGCTGACCGATGTCGAGCGCGAGCATCTGTTCCTGCTCGGCCTCGGCCGCACGCCCGAGGTGCGCTACCAGAGAAGCGAAGGCGTGACGCCGCGGCTGCAACGCGTGCTCGACGTGCTGGAGCCGCACCCGGCCATCATCAGGACCGCGATATGGGACGTCGTCGCCTGGAACCGGGCGGCGACCGTGATGCTGACGGACTACGGATCGCTGCCGCCGCGCGAACGCAACGTGCTGCGTTTCATGTTCCTCGATCCGCGCGTCCGCGCCGCGCAACACGATTGGGCAAGCGTGGCGCGCTTCGTGGTCGGCGCCTTCAGGGTCGACGCAGCACGCGCAGGAGCTGCCGCCGAGGTGCAACCGTTCGTCGACGAGCTCTGCCGGCTGAGCCCGGAATTTGCGGCGCTCTGGCGTGACAACGACGTGCGCACCCATGGCGAGGGCATCAAGCAGCTCCGGCACCCGATCCTTGGCCCGGTGAAATTCGAATATTCGGCGTTCGCAGTCGACGGCCGGCCCGACCTCAGCATGATCGTCTACAATCCTGTAGACCCCGAGGTGACGGAGAAGATCCGCGGGCTGATGGAGGCAACGCCGGCAGCGGGCTAATCCCGCGCCGCCGCCGTCGGCCGCCAGACCAAAAGCCGCTTCTCCACCGCGGTCACACCCATGTCGATCAGGATGACGAAGACCGACAGCACGAACATGCCGGCGAACACGCCGGCGACGTCGAACACGCCTTCGGCCTGCTGGATCAGATAGCCAAGGCCGGCAGCCGAGCCGAGATATTCGCCGACCACCGCGCCGACCACAGCAAAGCCGACCGAGGTGTGGAGCGAGGAGAACATCCAGGACAGCGCCGAGGGCCAGTAGACATGGCGCATCAGTTGTCGCTCGTTCATGCCGAGCATGCGGCCATTGTCGAGCACGGTGGTCGGCACTTCCTTGACGCCCTGATAGACGTTGAAGAACACGATGAAGAACACCAGGGTCACGCCGAGCGCGACCTTGGACCAGACGCCGAGCCCGAACCACAGCGCGAAGATCGGCGCCAACACCACGCGTGGCAGTGCGTTGACCATCTTTACATAGGGATCGAACACCGCGGCGACGCGCGGCTGCCGCGCGAACCAGAAGCCGACCAGAATGCCGCCGGCCGAGCCGATCACGAAGGCGAGGATCGATTCCCACAGCGTGATCGCAAGATGCTTCCAGATCACCCCGGTCGAGAACCATTTGACGATCTGGCTGAAGACGTCGACCGGATTGGAGAAGAAGAACGGCGGCAGCAGCACCTTGCCGAACACCGGCACGGTGGAAAGGACTTGCCACAACACAAGCGTGACGACGGCGACCAAAACCTGCAAAGCCAGCAACGTGACGCGCGACATCAGGCGGCTCCCACCTGCGTCGACTGGACATATCCCTTCATCACCTCATCCTTCAGCACGCCCCAGATCTCTCGGTGCAGCGCATGGAAATCCTTCTCCATCCTGATCTCGGCGATGTCGCGCGGCCGCGGCAGCGTGATGCGCCAGTCTCCGATGATGCGCGCGGAAGGACCGGCGGACATGATCACGACGCGGTCGGCCAGTGCGATCGCTTCCTCGAGATCGTGGGTGACGAACAGCACCGCCTTGCGGTCGGCGGTCCACAATTCCAGCAGCAGATTGCCCATGATCTGCCGCGTCTGGGCGTCGAGCGGGCCGAACGGCTCGTCCATCAAGAGGATCTTCGGGTCGCGGATAAGGACCTGCGCAAGGGCGACGCGCTTGCGCTGGCCGCCCGACAGCATGTGCGGATAGCGGCCCGCGAACGCGCCGAGCCCGACCGAGGTCAGCCACCTCCCGGCGCGCGCCAACGCCTCTGCGCGCGGCGTCCCTCTGATCTCGAGCCCGATCGCGACATTGTCGATCGCGGTCTTCCACGGGAACAGCGCATCGGCCTGGAACAGGTAGCCGGCGTCGCGATTGAGGCCGCTCAGCGGCCGGTCGAAGATCCGCGCCGTCCCTGCGGCGGGTTTGAGCAGCCCGGCGGTAACATTGAGCAGCGTCGACTTTCCGCATCCGGTCGGGCCGACAATGGCGACGAACTCGCCGTGCTCAACCGAAAGATTGGCCTGCTCGACCGCGGTATAGACGCGTCCGTCCGCCAACCGAAAGGCCACCGTCGCACCATCAAGCGCGACCGCCGTCGGCTTCGTCATCGCCACCCATCCCTCCCGAACTTTCGGAAATGGCTTAGCGGTTCGGGCCGGCAAGTTCAACGCAGGATGATGGCGTAGGTACGCAAGGCCGCGGTCGCGTGGTTTTCAGGCAAATCGGGTTGCGCATTGCGATGACATCGCCGAGGCTGCGGGCCGACGCGGTAGACAGGGAGACAATCATGCGGATCGCAGTGGTGGGCGCTGGAGGCGTCGGGGGCGGCTTTGGTGCGGCGCTCGCACATGCCGGAGCCGACGTTACCTTTGTCGCGCGCGGCGCCCATCTGGCGGCCATGCGCAGCGAGGGGCTGAAGGTTCAGGGCGGCCGCGGCGAAACCCATCTGGTCCCGACCCAGGCGACCGACGATCCCGCAAGCGTCGGCCTGGTCGATATCGTGCTGTTCTGCGTCAAGCTGTGGGACGTCGAAAGCGCCGGGGCGCACATCAAGCCGATGGTCGGGCCCGACACCGCCGTGATCCCGCTGCAGAACGGCATCGACGCACCGGACCGGCTGATCCCGATCCTGGGCCGCAACGCCGTGATGGGCGGCGTGGCGCAGATTTCTGCCTCGATCGTCAAGCCCGGCGAGATCAACCAGGTCGGCACCTTCATGCGCATGATCTTCGGCGAGCTCGACGGCCGCATCACACCGCGCGGCAAGGCGCTGCTCGAGCTCTGCCTGAAGGCCGGGTTCGATGCGACGCTGAGCGAACAGATCAACACCGAGCTCTGGATGAAGTTCGTCGGCCTCGCCACCAATGCCGGCATGACCGCGGTCACGCGCCAGCCGATCGGCAGACTGCGCGACGATCCCGACCTGCGTCCGTTCTTCGTGTCGGCCTGCGAGGAGATCATCGCCATCGCCCACGCCAGCGGCATCAAGCTGCCGCCGGACCCGCTCGCGAAGGTGCTCGATTTCATCGGGCACGCGCCGCCGGCAATGAAGGCCTCGATGGCGCTCGATCTGGAGCGCGGCAACCGGCTCGAACTGCCCTGGTTGAGCGGCAAGGTGGTCGAGCTCGGCCGCAAGCTCGGCATCCCGACGCCGACGCACGATTTCCTCTATGCGGTGCTGAAGCCCTATGCGATGGGCACACCGGTGTAGGCGGGCTGCCGCGCGTTGGAGCAACCGCGCTCAGGCATGTTGCGGCGGGGCGAGCGTGGCGACCTGATCGGGATGCACCGTGATCGTCGTGCCGTTGTGTCCATCGCTCGCGGCGACGAAGGTGGATGCCATGTAGTTTCCGAGCAAAGCGATGCTGGCGGCGTGGACGCCGTCCGAGATCGTCAGCGATCCACCCGACGTGTTGCCGGCAAAGGCGACGGTTTGCCCAGCCGCAAAATTGATGTTGGCGAAATCGATCGCGTCGGCTCCCGCCATGCCGGCGACGGTGCCGGAGAAACCGGCGGGATCATCAAGCTTCAGCGTGCCGGAGCCTGACGCAAAGGAGATTTGAGCTGAGCTTGCTGACGCAAGCTCCAGGGTCTGTCCGGCTGGAATGATCGAGGGATCGCTGACCGTGAAGGCACTGGACCAGGCGCCCCACACGGTCCCGTCATTGGCCTTTATCCAGAGCGTGTCTGTGCCCGAGCCGACATGATACGCAAGCTGCGAGAGCTGCGAGGCCGCGACGATGTTATCCTGATTTGCTCCGAGCGTCGTGCCGTTCAGCGTGAAGTAGCCGTTCCCGCTTCCGGTGTTCCAGACATCATACGATGTCGCGGAACTGCCGAACGGATCCGCATAGGTGAAGAGTGAGGACACCGCGAACGTCTGGCCTTGAACGGACAGCGTGCTTGAATTGGTCGGACTCACGACCGGGCCGGTGTCGATCGGTGCGTTCACGGTGAAAGCGCTTGACCATGATCCCCAGACGGTGCCGTCGTTCGCGCGGACCCACAATGTGTCGACGCCCGAGCCCGATTGATAGCTCAGCGACGACAACTGGGCCGCCGTAACGTAATTGTGCTGGTTGGGCGAAAGCGCCACCCCGTTCAGAACGAAGTGCCCGCCGCCGGCGCCCGTATCCCAGACATCATACTGGGTCGCAGCGCTACCAAACGGATCGCCGTAGGTGAACAGGGACGAGGCCGCATAGCTCTGGCCGTGAGACGCAATGATGTTCGAGACGGTTTCAACGGGACCGGTGTCGATCGGGGCGTTGACCGTGAAGCTGTTCGACCACGCGCCCCAAACCGTGCCGTCATTCGCGCGGACCCAAAGCGTGTCGATGCCGGAGCCCGATTGATAGCTCAGCGACGCCAGTTGAGCCGCAATGATGTAATTATCCTGATTGGCCGGAAGCGCCACCCCGTTCAGAACGAAGTGCCCGCCAGCGGTGCCGCTGTCCCAGACGTCGTATTGGGTCGCAGCGCTGTTGAACGGATCGCTGTAGGTGAACAGGGACGAGGCCGCATAGCTCTGGCCATGAGGCGCAATGATGTTCGAGACGGCTTCAACGGGACCGGTGTCGACGGGAGCGTTGACCGTGAAGCTGCTCGACCATGCCCCCCAAACGGTGCCGTCATTGGCGCGGATCCAAAGCGTGTCGATGCCCGAGCCCGATTGATAGCTGAGCGAGGTCAGTTGGGCCGCCGTGACGTAATTATCCTGCTTGGCCGGCAGCGCCACCCCGTTCAGGACGAAGGACCCGCCAACGGTGCCGCTGTCCCAAACGTCATATTCGGTCGCAGCGCTACCGAACGGATCGCCGTAGGTGAACAGGGACGTGACCGAATAGCTCTGCCCGTGAGACGCGATGATGTTCGAGACGACCTCGACAGGACCGGTGTCGACCGGAGCGTTGACGGTGAACGCGTTCGACCATTGTCCCCAAGCCGTGCCGTCGTTGGCGCGGATCCAGAGTGTGTCGACGCCGGAGCCGGATTGATAGCTCAGCGACGACAACTGGGCGGCCGTGACGTAGTTGTGCTGATTGGCGGGCAGCGCCACCCCGTTCAGAACGAAGTGCCCGCCACCGGTGCCGGCGTCCCAGACATCGTATTGGGCGGCGGCCATGCCGAACGGATCGTTGTAGGCAAACAGCGACGACACCGCAAAGCTCTGGCCATGCGACGCCGTTACATTCGAGACCGTCACCGTGGGCCCTTCCGGAGTCGCGGTAAACGAGGCCCAGGCGCTCCAGAATACGCCGTTATACGCGCGCACCCACAGCTGATCGCTCGCGGCACCGAACTGATAGCTAATTTTGGACCATTGCGAAGCGGCGACGTCGATCTCGACCCCGGCCGCCTGCGCCACCCCGTTCACGGTGAAATGGCCATTGCCGCCGGTGTCCCAGAGCGCATACTCGGTCACGGGCAGGCCACCGCTCGTCACGTAGAACATCGACGATGCGCTGATCGAAGTCTGCGCCCGGCCGGTGACGTTGGACACGATCACATTCGGCGCGACGTCGACGACGGCGGAATTATCGATGACGAAGTCGCCTTGCTCATTGGCGATCTGCGTGAGCGAAACCTCGAACTGCACGTCCCAGTTCTGGCCGGGATAACTGTTTCCCCAGGGATTGCGAACGATGAAGGTGCCCGTCGCGCTGTCATATCCGATGACTGCGAAGGCATGGTCCGGAACCAGCTGGATATTTCCCGCACTGTCGTAGGTGTACGGAGACGTCGAAGGGATCTCGAGGATGACATCGTCGCCGGCGGCGAGCGCAGCGGTGTAGATCGACTTGTCACTGTACCAATAGGACGCGGTGCTCAGATAATAGTTGACGCTCGTCGCATCGGTCAGGTTCTCGAAGACATTCGTCGGGGGATCGGCGGAGATGTTGTTGTAGCTATTGACGGCCGGGTGCCCGATCTGTCCCGTCGAACTGAGTTGGGCGTAGGCCTTTTCCACCAAGGCAACCCACATTGCGGTGGGCTGCTCATTGTAGTTGTGACCGTAATCAAGTTCGGTTCCACTGACGACCGGAAACTCGTCGTTGACGGTCTCCCATGTCTCCTGACCATTGACATAGAAGCGTACGCCATAGGTACCGTTTCCATTGTCCACGATCATGGAACTCATGACCTGGGGATGAAAGACGACGAGGTCGATCAAGCCCGACATCAGCTCGCAATCGCCGCTTGCTCCCTGACAGACATCGTTGACGGTGGCCGCACCCGCCGAAGAGTACAACGGTCCGACAACCGCGCTGTAGCCCTGCAATGTCCAGCCACTCGAGGCCGCATCGGGCGGCAAAGTCGGATCCGGAAGATCGGTCCCCTGGAACCACTTTCCGATCAGTTCGGACATCTGCGTTGATGTCGTGCCAACTTGCAGATTGCCGAGCGCGCCCGATGTCGTGCTGCCCCCCGTCCAGGTGGCATTCGCCGGATTGCCGTCGACGAGCTGGACGAAAAGATGGAAGACGTAGCTCGATGTGGAGAGACCGCTATTCAGATTGGCCGCAATCACCTGCAGCGAGTTCAACTCATTCGCAGTGACACTGCCGCGATTGGCGACATCCGCCAGCAACTGAATGGCTTCGGCGTCGGTGAAATCGCCGTCCGCCGCAAAGTTGAGCATGTCGGACTTGATGCCACTGTCGACAAGCGAATTGACCCAACTTGCAGTCATGGAAGCCTTCGTAAATCTTGACGCGAACTGATTGCCGTCGACCAAGCCGGTCTTGACGAGGTTGCCTGCGTCCTATCGAAACGAATTCGGCAATAAATGCGTTGCTATCGCGTTAGTTGTGACCGAATTCGGGGCATGTGTCGATCTTACCGAACACTGCCGAATGTGAAAGAAGCCGCATTATCGTGAAGATTCCTTAATGTCTGCCTGATGCGTCGCCCACCGCCCCGGGATTGCGGCAGGCGCCCCGACAGCCGCGCCGGGTTCCCGCACCGGACCCGCCTTCGGTCGTCCGGGTTCCCAACGGAGCTTCGCCCGCGCCATCCGGGCATCGCCCGTACCCGTCAGTTCACACGGGTCCCGCAACGGCCGGCTCGGTGCCCTGAAATCCCAGCAAGACTGAAATTTGCCGGCCCGCCTCGCGCACCAGCCCGGAATATTCCAACAGCTTCTGCTCATCGATGCGCGCGGTCGGCCCGTACAGACCAACCGAACCGACGACATTGCCGCGATGATCGAAACACGGCGCGGAGACCGCGGCCGCGCCGGCGAAGATCTCGCTGTGACTGGTCGCATAGCCGTTGTGCCGTGCAAAGGTCAGGGCTTCCTCGATCCGCGCCCGCTCGGTACTCGGTACGGTGGCTGAGATAAGTGCGGCCTGTCGCGCCGGATCCATGAACGCCAACATCGCCTTGCAGGACGATCCCTGGGTCAGGCTCAGGCTGTGGCCGACGCCGCGGCTGATCGAAAGCACATGACGGCTCTCGCATTCGAGGATGCAGATGCCGCGATCGTCCTGCTCGCGGAACAATGCGGCAGTCTCGCCGGTCGCCTCGCGCAGGCCTTCGACGATCGGGCGCGCGACCGCGACGATTTCCAGTCCCTTCAGCCAGACATGGGCCAGCTTCATCACGCCGTGCGACAACCGAAAGCGCTGCGGGTCGCCTTCGGCCTGGATCAGGTCGCGCTGCGCCAGTGTCTGCAGCAGACGATAGAGCGTCGGCCGGCTCAGCCCGACCCGCTTCTGAATCTCGATCACGCTCATCGCCGGCTGATCCGGCGTGAAGCATTGCAGGATCGCGATCGCGCGATCGACCGCCCGCACGCCAGACGCCCCCTGCTCGGCGTCCTGAGTTTCCGCCTTCGGCTTCTTCGCCATCCGTCCACATCCGCAAATTCGGCAGGGCGCGCTGCATCCAGCGCGCTTGACCAATCGGCCCGCCCGGATACCATCTCATATTATGAGAATAATGTCCACCAAATGGACATATAAAAGCGACGGGAGGATTGGATTTGCTTCAGACAGACGCCTCGCGCAGATGGGCCGCCGCCACGATCGCCGCGGTGATGCTCTCGACGCAGCTGGTGCACGCTGCGCCCGAGGGCTCGGGCATTTCGGACGGCGTGGTGCGGATTGCGGTCCTCGGCGATTACGGCAGCGGCCGCGATCTCGGCGGGCCGGGCTCGGTGACCGCCGCCAAGCTCGCCGCCGAAGATTTTCACAACAAGGTGCTGGGCAAGCCGATCGAGATCATCTCGGCCGACCACCAGAACAAGCCCGACGTCGCGGTCGGGATCGCGCGGCAATGGTTTGACGTCGACCATGTCGACGCGGTGACCGACCTTGCGGTGAGCTCAGTGGGTCTTGCCGTCGCCGGGCTCGCGACACAGAGCAACCGGACCGCGCTGGTCTCGGGCGCGGCGACGTCAGACCTTACCGGCGACAAATGCTCGCCCGTCATCACGCATTGGGCAGACGACACCTACGCACTGTCGGCCGGCCTGGTCGGTGAGCTGAGCCGCCGCGTCGGCAAGGAATGGTTCTTTGTCGCGGTCGACTATTCGTTCGGCACGGCGATGGTGAAGGACGCCTCGCGCGCGGTGACCGATGCCGGAGGTAAGGTCATTGGCGCGGTGCGTTATCCCTTCAACACCACCGACTTCTCGTCCTTCCTGCTGGCCGCCCAAAACTCCGGCGCGAAGGTGGTGGCGCTGGCCGGCACCGGTGCCGACACGATCAACGCGGTGAAGCAGACCCACGAATTCGGCCTGCAACAGGGCGGCCAGACCATCGTCGGCATGCTGACCTTCATCTCCGATGTTCATTCGATCGGCCTGCGCGACGCGCAGGGCATGCACATCGCGTCCCAATATTATTGGGATGACGACGACGGCACCCGCGCCTTCGCCAAGCGCTTCATCGAGATCGAGAAGCGCGAGCCGACCAAATTGCAGGCCGCGACCTACGCCGCCGTGCGCCATTATCTGAAAGCGATCGAGGCCGGCGGCAGCGACGAGGCGAAGGCCGTCAATGCCGAAATGCGCAAGTTGCCGGTCGATTTCTTCGGCCGCCCCGCGCACATCCGGAAAGACGGCCGCGTCGTCTATGACCTCTCGCTCTACCGCGTGAAGAAGCCGGAAGAGAGCAAATATCCCTGGAACTACTACCAGAAGATCGCAGTCATCCCCGGCGACCAGGCGTTCCGCCCCGAGGGAACGGGCGGCTGCAAGCTCGACAAATAGGAAGCCCCATCATTCGCCGCGACGCACGGTCGCGCATACGAAACAAGGAGGAGCCGATGCCGCTTCGCAACGATTTGGATCAGCTTGTTGACGTCAAGGGTGGTTTCATCAGCCGCGAGATCTTCGTGGATGCCGACATCTACCGCCAGGAGCTCGACAAGGTCTTCACCCGCGCCTGGCTCTTGGTCGGTCACGAAAGCCTGGTGCCCAATCCCGGCGATTTCTACACCTCGCGGATGGGCGAGGAATCCGTCATTCTCTGCCGCGACAAGAAAAGCGAGATCCACGTCTTCCTCAACTCGTGCCGGCACCGCGGCATGAAGGTGTGCCGCTACGAGCAGGGCAACGCCTCGCTGTTCACCTGCCCCTATCACAGCTGGACCTACACCACCGACGGCAAGCTGCAGGGCGTTCCGCTGCACCGGACGCTGTATGACGGCGTGCTCGACCGCGAAGCCAATTCGCTGGTCTCGGTCGCCAAGCTCTGCAATTACAAGGGCTCTATCTGGGCGACCTGGGACAAGGACGCGCCCGACTTCCTCACCTATCTCGGCGATGCCAAGATCCATCTCGACCAGGCGCTCGACTGCCGCGACGGCCGCGAGGGCGGCTCCGAAGTGATCGGTGTCCACAAATGGGTGTTCCCGGCCAACTGGAAATTCGCCGCCGAGAACTTCCTTGGTGACACCTATCACAACCCGAGTCACCGTTCGGTCGACCTGATCGGCATCGGGCCGAGCGCTGCCGCCGGCAAGAAGGGCCGCCGCGACGACGAACTGGAGAAGGCCGAGCACGTCTGGATCAGCTTTCCGGCAGGACATGGCGTGCACAGCGCGATTCAGCCGGAGGCCAACGAATATACCGAGTCGTTTCTCGACAACCCGATCCTCGAAAAATACTTCCGGCACTGCTTCGAGGAACGCAAGCGACGGCTCGGCGAAGGCGCGCGGCTGCTGCCGTTCGTCGGCACGATCTTCCCCAACACCTCCTATCACGGCCGCCAGCCGCGCGGACTTTGTGCCTGGCATCCGCACAGCCCGACCTCGACCGAAGGCTGGCGCTTCTTCCTGGTCGACAAGGACGCGCCGAAGGAAGCCAAGGAATATCTGCGCCGCTACTACATGCGCTACTCCGGTCCCGCCGGCATGACCGAGCAGGACGACATGGAGAACTGGCTCTATGCGACCGCGGCGAGCACCGGCACGGTCGCGCGGCGCTACCCCTTCAACTATCAGCAGTCGATGGGCGCCTACGTGACCGACCATCCGCTCGGCGGCGATGTCTCCAAGCAAGTCACCGAGCAGATCGCACGCGGCTTCTATCGCCGCTGGACCACCTACATGCAGGGCGGCGACTGGCACGAATTGCTCGGATCGCCCGCAGGCAAACGGCAGGCCGCGGAATGAGCGCAACCCAAAAAACGGTCCTCGTCAGCGGGGGCACCTTCGGCATCGGCCGCGCGATCACGCTCGGTCTCGCGCGGCGCGGTCATGCGGTGGTCGCCTTCGGTCTCGAGGCGCCGCAGGTCTCGAGCATCGCGCAGCATGCCATTCCGGCCCTGAGCGATGAGCTCGAGCGCGAAGGCCTCTCGGCCGAACTGATGGAAGCCGACGTGTCGAAAGCAAGCGACGTTGCGCGGGTGGTCGCGCACGCCGTGGCGCGATTCGACAGCATCGACGGGGTCGTCAACAATGCAGCGATCGGCCCGCTCGGCACCGTGCTCGACACCGACGAGGCGCTGTTCGATCGCATCATCGCCGTCAACCTGAAGGGGCCGTATCTGACCAGCCGCGCCGCGATCCCGCACATGATCGCGCAAGGCGGCGGCTCGATCGTCAACATCGGATCCGGCGCCGGCTGGGGCAAGCCGAACATGGCGGTCTACAGCGCAAGCAAGGGCGGTGTTGTCGCGCTCAGCGCGGCGATGGCCTACGACTTCTTCCACCAGCGCATTCGCGTCAACACCGTGATCCCCGGTGGCGGCGGCATCGTCAGCGGCATGAGCCTCGGCCGTGTCGGCGGCGATGCGGCGCGCCTCGGCAGGAGCGCGCCCGGCACCGCTGCCGGCCGCGTCGCTGATGGCGACGACATCGCCAATGTCGTGGCCTTCCTGTTGTCGCCGGAAGCGGAAACGCTGTCCGGCACCGTGATCGATGTCGGCTGCTTCGCCCAGCAGGGCGGACCGATCCCGCCCAAGCCCGCAACCTGAGAACCCCGCGACGCCTGATGAGGAGATGACCATGACAACGACCGTTCAGGATCAGGACAGGCAAGAGCGCGCAGCCAACGCCACGATCGAGCGATCGGCGGCTTACTACCGGCTGAAGGCCGATGTCGAGGATTTCTACTACCACGAGGCCGACCTGCTCGACGACCGGCGCTTCCGCGACTGGCTTGAGCTGCTCACCGAGGACGTCAGCTATTTCATGCCGATCCGGCGCAATGTGAAGTTCGGCCAGCAGGCCGCACGCGAGAACACCAAGCGCGGCGAAGGCATCAGCTGGTTCGACGAGGACAAATGGACATTGACCAAGCGGGTGGAGCAGATCCTGACCGGCGTGCATTTCGCAGAGGAGCCGTTGTCGCGGATCACGCACATGGTCAGCAATGTGCAAATCGGGGGCGCGCGCCCGGATATCGGCACAGCGCGCGAGCTCGATGTCACCAGCCGCTTCCTCGTCTACCAGAACCGCGTCGAGTACGAGACCTACATCTTCGTCGGCCGCCGCAACGACACGCTGCGCCTGACCGACGCTGGCTGGAAGATCGCGCGGCGCGAGATATTGCTTGAACAGAATATCCTGCTGGCCAAAAATCTCACCACGTTCTTCTGAGCAAGGTGTGGTGCGATGATTGACGTGATGGCGATCAAGGTAGGCACGCGGCTGAAGCTGGAAGCCGGCGTCGTGGCCGAGGTGGTGGAGAACATGGACGACGGCCAGTGGCTGCAGGTGCGCTATCTGGAGTGCCCTGCCCGGCCCGGTGACGTCGGCACCATCGAGCTGTGCCATGCGCAGGACGTCATCAAGGTGCTCAGCGAATAGTTCCGGCCCAACGGACACGTGATCATGCTGCGATTTGAATACATGCCGAGCGATTTCCATCCGCTGTTCCTGTTCCTCGGCGAAGCCGCTGATATCGCCGCCCTGGCCAAGCTGTTGCGACACTTTGCCGAGAACCCGCAAACGATCACCGTGGCGGAGCGGATTCCCGGCGCCGTCTCGCGCGACGAGCTGGTGCTGGCACCCGCCGACAACGACTTCGGCATGCACGATCTCGGCGGCCGGTTCGCCTGGAAGCTGACGGATTGGCAGGCGGAACGGATCGCCGCGCGCATCGAGCTGCTGACATCAGACAATAACAAGTCCGGCTCAGAAATCGTCGAGATCGGCAGCGAGGGGGAGATCCCGGTGAAAGTGTCGCGCGGCGAGTTCACCGACGACTTCCTGGTCACACGCAGATAGCAGCGGACACATCGCGTGAGTTCACAGCGCAAGCCAAGAGTCCTGATTGCCGGCGCCGGGATCGGCGGCCTCGTCGCGGCGTTGTCGCTGCTGCAACGGGGCATCGAGGTCGAGATATTCGAACAGGCGTCCGAGCTGCGCGAGCTCGGCGCCGGTGTCCAACTCAGCGCCAACGGCACACGCGTTCTTATCGCGCTCGGCCTCGAGCAACAGATGCAGGAGATTGCCTGCGAGCCTGCGGGCAAGGAGATCAGGCTGTTCAGCACCGGGCGGACCTGGAAGCTGTTCGACCTCGGCGCCTCGTCGCGCGCGATCTATGGCGCGCCCTACTGGATGGTGTATCGCGGCGACTTTCATCGCGTGCTGGTCGACGCGTTCAATGCGCGCGCCCCCGGGCGGCTCCATCTCGACAGCCGTTGCGCCGGCTTCGATCAGGACGCCGATGGCATCTGGCTTCGGCTGGCCAATGGCGAGCGACACCGCGGCGACATCGTGGTCGGTGCCGACGGCGTGCATTCTGAAATTCGCCGGCAGATCGGCGGCGACACGAAGCCGTTCTTCGCGGGCGTCGCGGCCTGGCGCGGCCTGGTGCCGATGGAACGGCTACCGGCCAGTCTCAGGCGCGACGTCGGCACCAACTGGGTCGGCCCCGGCGGCCACGTCATCACCTATCCGGTTCGCCGCGGCGAACTCTTGAATTTCGTCGGCATCTTCGAGGGCGAGAGCTGGTCGGTCGAGTCGTGGACCGAACGCGGCACGCGAGAAGCGTGCAGCGGCGCCTTCGCCGGATGGAATCCGGAGATCCACACCATCATCGATAGCCTCGACATTCCCTATAAATGGGCGCTGCTGGGCCGCGACCCGCTCGATCGCTTCGTCGTCGGGCGCGCCTGCGTGCTCGGCGACGCCGCGCATCCGACGCTGCCGTTCCTGGCGCAGGGCGCCAACATGGCGATCGAGGACGGCATGGTGCTGGCGCGCTGCCTTGAAAGCTCTCCGCCCGAAGAGGCGTTGGAGCGCTATCAGGCCGCGCGGCTGGCACGGACCAATACGATCGTGACGAAGTCGGCCGAGAATGCCCGGCGCTTCCACAATCCGGCGCTCGCCGACGCCGAAGGCGCCGACGCCTATGTCGCGCGCGAATGGCAGCCGGACCGCGTGCGCGAGCGCTATGACTGGTTGTTCACCTACGACGCCTTGCGTGTGCCGGTTTGACGGGACGAGCTTCGCAGGCCCGCCTCACTGAACGGGATGGCGTCCACGGCGCACCGGACGCTCCGGGGGTGGCGGCGGAGGAGCGAAGAAGGGGTTGACGATGCACATCGCCGAGAGACCCGATGCGGTCGCCTGACATTGCGGGATCGAGGTGTAGCTGCAATCGATGTGGTCTCCGGCCATCGGCCCGTTATAGAGATGCAAACAGACCGGATAGTTCGGATCATAGGCCTGTCCGGCGGCAGGTCGGGCCAGCGCGACTGCGAACGCAGCGATCGCGAAAAGTTTCAGGCGCATCGGATTCTCCTTATTGCCGGACCGTTTCCTCACAACTGCCGGAGTTAGTCAACCGCACTGGCGACACGACGACCATACGCAAGCCTGAGCGCGCTAGTTGGCGGACTGGCGTTGTCGTTGCCCTCGTTGCTTTGGCGGCGTTTTCGGACCTTTGTAGAACGGATTGACCGAACACGTCGCGGAGCGACCCGAGGCTGTTGCCTGGCACTGCGGAAGCGACGTGTAGCTGCAATCGATGTCTTCCTGGGTCAGCCTCCCGCCGTAGACTCCCAGGCACACCGGATAATTCGGATCGTACATTTGCGCGGCGGCGGGTCCGGCGAGACAACCGCCGACGGCGGCGACCAACACGAGTTTCAAGCGCATCGCGTTCTCCTCAAGCTTGATCCGAAACGCCGCCGCGCGCGGCTATCGCTGCTCGTCGGCCGGCTTGCCGTCGCCTTCGCCGAGACAACGGATCATGAAGGCCGTCGTGTCCCGCGGCAGGACCTGCGCGGCCCGCGCCTTGAGACGGCATTCGAGCTGCGCGATCTGGCGCGCCCGCTGCCGCTCCGACGGCAGCGTCGATTGGCGCAACCGGCGCAGCGTCATCGGCGAGCCATCCGACTCGAAGCTCAGCTCGTACTTCTTGCCGCTTTGGTCGGTGGCGGCGCAGGTGATGCTGGACACCTGCCGCGTGATGAAACTGCCGACCTGACGGCACGAGCCTGTCGACATCTCGACCAGCGGCACCGGCAGGCCGTCGACGCGCGGGCGGTCGCTGGACTTCAACAACATGCGGTCGACCGCGAGCTCGAACAGATTATCCTGGGTTCGCTCGGTGCTCTCGCCGGAGAACGAGACGATATGGCTCTTGTCGGCGGGATCGTCGAGCACCACGGTGAACTCCGACCGGCCGCGCAGGGTATGGAAGTAAGCCACCGCCTTGCACGTATAGCTGCGGCCCGCGACGGTGACGTTGCGGCAGGTACCCGACATCAACGCGTACAGATCGACGTCATAGACCGGACCGGCGGCACTTGCGAACGCAGGCCAGCAGACGATGGCAGCCGCAATCAATTGAGCGAAACGGAAGATCATGCTGAAACGGCCGAAAACACGGTCAATCCGGAGGTCCATGGCGCAACGTCGCTGATTTCCACGGACTGTGCAACGATGAAGCAGGCCGAAATGTGGAGGCCCCGCAAACGAGCGGGGAACGCAGCACAGTCCGTGCTGAAAGGCCGCGGGCTGACGTCTTGCGTCAGATTTGCGGGCCGGACAAGGTCACCTCGCGCTCGGCGCGGAAGACGTTGCTGTAGAGATTCGCGATCCACTGACGACCGCTCGCCGTCATGTTCAGGCAATTGATGGCACCCTGGATGTGCGGCGCGACCATATTCCAGTAGAACTGCGGATAGCGATCGACGATGTCGGCCGGCGATTCATAACCGAGCTGGCGGTTGATGCCGACTTCCTCGAACTCGTGATAGAGCGCGTTGGCTTTCCTGATGTAGTTGGGATCGCCGAGTTGCCCGATGAAATCGGCCGCACGAACGATCGCCGCCTCATCGTCATATTGCTGGCCTTCGGGCGCCGGAAACCGCGTGCCCTCAATGTTGCGCGCGACGCGCTCGCGATCGAGCGGAAGCACGGCCTCGAGCCTGTCGAGCACGTACAGCTTCGAGCGGTCGACATGATACGGCATCAGGCCGGCATCCGACGAGCCGCGCGGCAGCACCACCTTGTTGCCGGAGGCATCGACAATGTAGCCATCCGGCCCATCGCCCTTCAGCAGACCCCGCACATAGCCGATGTCATGCGTCAGGCAGGCGATGATCGTATGGGTGTAATCCTCCGCGGTGACGTGGGTGTGCAGCGCGCGGCCGCGGATGATGTCATGCCCCGCGAGCGTGACCAGCATCGTATGCTCGACATTGTGGTAGAGCGCATCGCTGTTGCCGATGCATTCCAGCGCGATGCGCGCGGCAGCCGGCAAGAGCTCGCCGAAGCGCGCCTGCGAAGCTCCGAAGGTGCGGCTGACATGGGTGGCGAGAAACTTCTCCAAAGCGCCTGCCGCCAACTCAGGTAACGTCATCATCGATGCAGCCCCCGACCGCGCAACGTTCCTCGCTCGCCCCGATCTCACGTCGTAGTTGGGCGGCAACTATAGCGTATCTGCGGGCGTGCGGCTACGCGCTGACGAGCGTGTGATTCGTTCAGCAGTACTTTCCCGGTCTTGCCGGTTGCGACACCAAAGCCGCTGATAATGGCATGAACCGTGCATGATTCGGTTCAGACCGGGTCAATCCTACGGACAAAGACCATCATGCTCGTTACGCTCGTCGCCATCCTTTGCAATGCTCAGCTCTGCATGGAAAAGGTCGTCACCAACAGCGACCAATCCGGCATCACCATGGGCGCCTGCGCTGTGAATGCCCAGATCGGCATCGCCGATTGGCTCGCCAAGGGCCCGTATCACGACTGGCACTTGCAGAGCTACAAGTGCATCATGGGCAAATACGTACCCAAGAACGAAGTGTGATGTGTGCTCACAGCCCCGGAAGGGGCTGACGCGCTTCGCGTGCCCAGCCTGCGAAACCGCGTGATGCAGGCGCGTGCACCTCGAGTCAAAGTCCATTTTATGGGCTATCACTGTCGCTCACGATGGTGAGACGTGAGGTCGCCCAGGAATGGCTCAAGAATGCCTGCAACGCCGCTGATTGCCTACGCGCATGTCGGCAAGAGTTTTGACGATGGTCGCGTGGTGGCGGTCGATGACGTCTCGCTCGACGTGGCCGAAGGCGAATTCCTTGCCGTTGTCGGTGGCTCGGGCTCGGGCAAGACGACGCTGCTCAGGCTCGCCAACCGCCTGATCGAGGCCGACCGCGGCCGGATCGCCGTCGAGGGCGAAGATGTCAGCCGGATCGACCCGATCCTGCTGCGCCGCCGCATCGGCTATGTCTTCCAGAGCGGCGGGCTGTTTCCGCATCTCACCGTCGCCGGCAATATCGGCATCACGCCGAAGCTGCTGGGCTGGCCGCAGGCGGAGATCTCGGCGCGGGTCGACGAATTGCTCGACCTCGTGCGGCTCGACCGCTCACAATATCGCGACCGTCTGCCGCACGAGCTCTCCGGCGGCCAGCGCCAACGCGTCGGCGTCGCGCGTGCGCTGGCTGCGAAACCGCGCATCGTGCTGATGGACGAGCCGTTCGGTGCGCTCGATCCGCTCACCCGTGACGCGCTCGGCGACGATTATCGCACGCTGCACCGCGAGCTCGGCCTGACCACGGTCATGATCACCCACGATATGACCGAGGCATTGCTGCTGGCCGATCGTGTCGCTGTCATGCACGGCGGCAGGTTGCTGGCGCAGGGCACGCCGGCGGACCTCTCGGCCAGCACCGATGCCTATGTAGGCGAACTCATGCGCACGCCGCGGCGACAGGCGGAACGCCTCGGCGCATTGCTGCCGCGGGACGGCGCGGCATGAGCCCATCAGCCGATCCACGCTGGAGCGAGGCGTTTTCACATCTGCCGGATTATCTCGGCAGTCATGTGCGGGTCAGCGTGTCAGCGCTGGCGCTCGGACTCCTGATCAGCCTGCCGCTCGCGATCGTCGCCCGCAACCGGCCGGTGCTGCGCACAGCGCTGCTCGGGCTTGCCAGCATCGTGCAGACGGTGCCCGGTCTCGCATTGCTTGCGCTGTTCTATCCTTTGTTGCTGGCGCTCGCAGCGTTGACCGCGGCGTGGCTCGGTTTCAGCTTCTCCGCCTTCGGCTTCCTGCCCGCGGTGCTGGCGCTCGCGCTCTATTCGATGCTGCCGGTGTTGCGCAACACCATCACCGGGCTGTCGGGCGTCGATCCCGCGGTGCTCGAGGCCGCCCAGGGCGTCGGCATGACGCCGCGGCAATCGCTCACCATGGTCGAGCTGCCGCTGGCGCTGCCGGTGATGATGGCGGGGATCCGCACCGCCGCGGTCTGGGTGATCGGCACCGCGACGCTGTCGACGCCGATCGGCCAGACCAGCCTCGGCAACTATATCTTCGCGGGATTGCAGACCCAGAACTGGGTGTTCGTGCTGTTCGGCTGTTTTGCTGCCGCGGTGCTCGCGCTTGTCGTCGACCAGTTGCTGGCGCTGATTGAGAACGGCCTGCGCAACCGCAGCCGGGCTCGGACCGCGCTCGGCGGGCTCGGCATTGCCGCCCTGATCGCGGCGACGCTGGTGCCCTCGATCGCGCGGCCGCATGCGCGCTATGTGGTCGGGGCCAAGACGTTCACCGAGCAATATGTGCTGTCGGCATTGATCGCGCAGCGGCTGCAAGCGGCCGAACTGTCGGCCACGACCAGGGCAGGCCTCGGCTCCAACGTGATCTTCGACGCGCTTGCATCGGGCGATATCGACGTCTATGTCGACTATTCCGGCACGCTGTGGGCCAACCAGTTCCACCACACCGACATCAGGCCCCGCGCCGAGCTGCTCGGCGAGCTGAAGACGACGCTGGCGAAGCAAAACATCACGCTGTTCGGCGAGCTCGGCTTCGAGAATGCCTATGCGCTGGTGATGCCGAGAAAGCGCGCCGATGAGCTCGGCATCCATTCCGTCGCCGACCTCGGCTCGCGCGCCGCGACCATGTCGATCGCTGGCGACTATGAATTCTTCTCGCGTCCGGAATGGGCCGGTATCCAGAAGGCCTATGGGCTGACATTCCGCGCCCAGCGCCAGATGCAGCCGGACTTCATGTATGCCGCGGTCGCCTCCGGCGAGGTCGACGTCATCGCGGGCTACACCAGCGACGGGTTGATCGCGAAATACGACCTGGTTGCGCTCGTGGACGACAGGCACGCGATCCCGCCCTATGACGCGATCGTGCTGCTGTCGCCGAAGCGGCGCGACGACGAGGCCCTCAAGGCGGCGCTGCGGCCGCTGCTCGGCAGGATCGACATCGCCGAGATGCGCGAGGCGAACCTGCGCGCGTCGGGCAACGATGCATCATCGTCGCCCGATGCCGTCGCGCGCTGGCTGTGGGAGAAGATCGGGATCAGATAATCTCTCACCGTCATTGCGAGCGAAGCGAAGCAATCCACCTCTTTGCATACGAGGAGAGATGGATTGCTTCGTCGCTGCGCTCCTCGCAATGACGGCGCCTCAGAGTCCCTTGATGATCCCCGCGTCGATCAACAGCCGATTGAAGCGGCGCGCCTCTGCGCCGTCCTTGCAGGAATAGAACGCACCGTTGCAGCGAAGCATGATGGCCTTCTGCTCCTCGAACGACGGATCGAGCGGAATACCGGCGGCCTCCTGAATCACCAGCGGCAGATAGGCCGCGTCGATCGTGTTCATCACGGTCGGGCTCTTCACCGGATCGAAGTTGACCGCATCGATCGCGTAGTAGGTCGCGTAGTAGCGCGGATCGTAGTCCATCAGCTTCTTGCCGATGCCGGCCTCGTCGAGATCGGGGTCGAGCAGCTGCGGCGAGAACTCCGGCTGATGATCGCCGTAGCGCACGATCAGGAACGGCTGCGCGGGAAACCTCTTCTTCAGCGCCACGACGAAGCCGGCATAGTCGTTGGCGCTCATGGTCTGCCGGCGCAGATATTCATCGACCGACGGTGTATTGCCCGGCCGCTTCCACGACGGCAACAGCTCGGGACGGAATTTCGTCTCCCACGGGAAATGATTGGCGGCGAGATAGACGAAGGTGAACAGCGGCGTGCCTGATGCCTTCTGCTCGGCCATCAGCTTCAACGCCTTGTCGTAGAAGAAGCTGTCGGGCTCGACGTCCTTCGCATGCAGATCATGCGCGTCGTAGAATTGCTGGATGCCGGTCGTGGTCTGGAAGTTGCGCGCGCTCATGAAGGCACCGAACGCCGGATAGAGCGACAGCGTATCGTAGCCGCAGCGGCGCAGCGCCAGCGGCAGGCCGCGCGCGACCCGGCCCGATGCGATCCGGGTGACGAAATAGGCGAACCGGCCGAACGAGCGCGAAGACAAACCCGCAAGCACGTTGTACTCGGTGAACCAGCTCGGCCCGCCATTGCTCTCGGCGAGGAATTTGCGTTCGACACCGTCGTAGGACTTGAACTGGCTGCCATAGCCCGGCGGAACCTTGACGCCGGAAGCAGCGCGGATGTCGAAGCTCGATTCATCATGGATCATGATGATGTTCGGCCGCCGCCCAGCGGGATGACAGGCGTCGACCTGCGGCATCTTGAGCTGATCGCTCGCGCTCGGATCCGCCTCCATGAAGCCATAGGCAACGAAGTCTGATACCGCGGTCACGCCGGAGCGCGCGAATTTCGAGAGATAGCCGTCGTCGTAATAGCCGCGCCAGGCTTCATCCGGCCAGGCGAACGCATAGCCCGAGAGCGCGGCGGTACAGGCCAGGCAAGCGGCCGCGGCCGGCAGGCGGCGGATCCGGAACGGGTCGAGCCACCACAGCGCATACATCAAGGGCAGCGTGACGAGGCCGGCGCCGATGATCGACCAGCGCAGGTTCGGAAAGATCGTGAGCAGGAACGCCGCGGTGTCGCGATCGATCACCATCAGGTCGACGAAGTTCGCGGTCATCTGCACCACGTCGTGCTTGAAGCGCGACAGCAGCACCAGCACCACGACCAGCGTCAGCGACAGCGCACCCGACAATGCCGGCCGGCGCAGCAGCGCGATGAACAGGAAGTTCAGGATTCCCCAGGTGAGCAGGAAGCACAGCCGCGAGCCGAAATCGGTCTCGGTCCGCAGCATCAGGATCAGCGCGCCGAGATGCGGTGCGGCGACCGCCATCAACCGCCAGATGCCGATCGCGACGAGACCGCCGGCCAGCGCGGCAACCGAGGAGTTTTGCTGAGGCGCGGGCGCCATGGGCGGGACGCAGTACAACCCGGCGCAATGCCACGGCCTTGACTGGCAATGGCCAGGAGGCACACCGCACAGCCGGTGTCTGCGCCGTGTCATAAAATCGTAATTGAATCGTCATGAACGCGCAATGAATTTGCCCGCCCGGAGCACGCCGGGCCGGCGCGGCGCGCCCTAGGCTTTGGCCGCAGGCGCCACACGCCCTGCGATGCCCGCAATGAACAGGTCGACGATATCAGCGGCCATCTGCTCGGCCTCCGCCTCAGTGACGCCCCAGCGCGGCAGATGGCCGTCGATGTGCATCCGCGCAAATCCATAGACCAGCGCACGGCCGGCGATCTGGACCTGCTTCAGGTCACTCGTCCCGAGCTGACCGGCCGAAAATGCCTCCGCCAGCGTGCGCTCGGTCAGGCCGATCAACTCCGCATTGTCGCTGGACACCCCGGCCGAGCGGTCGTGGTCGAAGAACCGGCGGCTGGAGATGATCTCGAAATGGGTCGGGTTCTTCATGGCCCAGCGCAGATAGGCGATCCCGAGGCAGCGGAAGCGGCCGAGCGGATCGCCTGATGGTGCATCGGCCAGCGCCGCCTCGATCTCGGCGCCGAAGCGGCGCTGCGCCTCCTCAGCCACCGCATTCATCAGGGCATCCCGGCTCGGGAAATGCCGGAACGGCGCGCCCGGCGAGACCCCGGCGCGGCGCGCGGCCTCGCGCACGCTGACCGCGTCCGGCCCGCCCTCTCCGACCAGCTGCATGGCGGCATCGATCAGGACCCGGCGGAGGTCGCCGTGGTGGTACGGCTTCGCCGCCGGCGCCCGCGCGGGACGCGGCTTCGCGGACCGGCGTCCGGCAGGCGGGCTCTTGTCGGATGTCTTGGCGGGACGGCGCATGACGCACGCTCTAGCATCACTCGCTTGTGAATGTAAGCACCGATTACACGAATTGACCGCGCCCGATCGCAAGATGTAACTGGCGATTACATCAACATCGGGAGGCAGGTCATGGCGACGCGTCGAAACTGGTTCGAGGGCTGGCGGCTGTTCGGCCTGCTCACATTGACCCTGATCGGGCTTTCGATCTGGATCGCGGCGATGCGGCAGTTCGAGGTCGAGGGCGTGCGGATGGTGATCCGCTTCACGGCACGGACCTCGCTGCTGTTCTTCTGCCTCGCCTTCTCCGCCGCGGCGCTGGCGCGGCTCTGGCCGAACGCCTGGACGCACTGGCAGCGCCGCAACCGCCGCTATCTGGGCGTCACCTTCGCGGCCTCGCACGCCATCCATGCGGTCGCAATCACCGCATTCGCGATACGCGATCCGCTGGGCTTCGCAGCCGCAACTTCGGTTGTCTCCTACATCTTCGGCGGCATCGGCTATCTCGTGATCATCGCGCTGACCGCGACCTCGTTCGATCGCACGGCTGCGATGCTGGGCCAGCGCGCCTGGCGCAGACTGCATCTCATCGGCGGCTACTATCTGCTGCTTCAGTTCGCCGTCTCGTTCGGCAAGCGGATTCCCGAAATGCCGCCCTACGCGCTGTTCCTCGTGCCACTCGCGGCTGTATTCGCGCTCAGGATGATCAGCATGGCTGCACGGGCTGCGCCACGTCAGGCGCAGGCAGGCTGAGACGCACCGAGATCAGACTGGATCATACAAGGTGAAACTTGCGGCCGAGCCGGCGATGCACCGACAGCACCGCGCGATCGACGTCGCTGATCAGGCTGTCGCCGAGCACAACATTGGGTATCTCCCAGTTGCGGCCGGTCTGCGCGTCGGGCAGCGCGGCGACCGCCGGCACGCGCGCGGTCTCGCAGCCGGGCTGGGCGCGCAGAGCCTCCTCCGCAAGTTGGGTCAGTTCGTCCTGGCTCTTTCCGTCAGTCATGACAGCGGTCCTGACTCCGGAAGATGGCTCACTGATGGCCGAGATTCTCCAGTTCCTTGGCGCGGGTCTCCGTCATGCTGCGCATGCATTCGCCGGCATCGAGCCGGGCGACGGTGCCCTCGCCGAGGTCGTAATACAGGCAGTTGGCGTCGCGGTACTGGATCCACAGCCGTTGCGCGGTGCGCAGCTGGTCGCGCTGCTTGTCGCCGGCGGCATCCTTCAGCGCCTGTTGATAGGCAACGTTCATCCGCTTGTCCCACTGCGCGGTCTTGGCCTTGAGGCACTCGACCATCTGGTAGGTGCTGCCGTCGCAGGATTGTTCGGGATCGCCCTGATCGCCCGCCCAGGCCGATGAGGTGGCGATGATCAAAGCAGCCGCAACCAGGGTCCCGCGCCTGCGCCCGCCTGTCATGAGAGCCGATTTCATGCCGTCTTCCTCTTCCGATCAATCCAATGGTCGGACCATATGTTAGTGCGGCTGCTGCCCATCCCGTTCATATCGGTCACACCGCGGCTGGTCTTCCCGATCTGCGCAGGATATTTCATGGCTGTGGAGAAACCATGCGGCGCGCCGTGACGCCTGTGATCGTTCTGGCCGTGTTCGGCCTGCTTGTCGGTGGGCTGTTTCGCTATGCCTTCGATGAACTGAATGAAGCCTCCGTCGCGAACTATGTGCGCAGCGCCCTCGACGGCGCCGCCCTCACCCTGATCGTCTGGGCGGCACACCTCTATCTGGCCGCACGCGGCGGCTGGCTGCGGCGGCAGCCGCTCATCGTCGAACTGATCGTCCGCTCCGTGATCCTCGCCGTCATCGTTGCGGTAGCCGCGATTGTGCTGGAGGTCATGCTTTACGGGCACGGGCTCGAGGCCAAGTGGATTCGCGAAACGTTCTTCAAGATCATTGGTGTCGGGCTGCTGCTGTCGATCCCGATCACGACGATCTACGAGCTGGTCCGGATGATCGGCGGGCATACGCTTCTCGGCATCGTGCTCGGACGCTACCGCCAGCCGGTGCGCGAGGAACGCGTGCTGCTGTTCCTCGACCTGGTCGGCTCGACGACGCTGGCGGAGACGATGGGCGAGCTGCGCGTGCAGGAACTGTTGACCCGCTTCTTCTGCGATATCGACGAGCCGATCGTGGCGCATGGCGGCGAGGTTCACGCCTATGTCGGCGACGAGGTCATCGTGACCTGGCCGGCCAGCGCCAGCCAGCCGTCGCGCGGTTATCTCGACTGCGTGTTCGCGATCGAGGACCGTCTTGCCAAGCGGGCCGATCACTATCGCAAGGAGTTCGGCGTGGTGCCGACGTTTCGGGCCGGAATGCACGCCGGTCCGGTCGTGGTCAGCGAATGCGGGGTCTCGCGGCGGCAGATTGCCTATTTCGGCGACACTGTGAACGTCACGGCACGGCTGCAGGCGCATTGCAAGGAGGCCGGCCGGCCGCTGCTGATATCGGGAGAGCTGCTTCGCCTGCTTCCTCCGGATCGGGATTTCGTCATCGAGCCGCTCGGCTCGACGCAGTTGCGCGGGCGCGCCGCGTCGATCGACATCTTCGCCGTCGCGCGGCGCGGATCGTCCTAAACAATCTCTTAAAAGCACCGGCCAAACCTGTCATCGCGCCCAAAGCGCAAATTGAATCATGTCCGGTCGCGCCCCGTTAAGGATGCTGCGCACCCCGTATTTGCACCGGGTTCCAACTTAACGCAGGCGTAAGACCGCGCCCTGCATGGTGCGCGGACAGGTGTCATTCAACAAAAACAAGGTCGCCCATCGATGGCGCAACAGG
This sequence comes from Bradyrhizobium uaiense, assembly GCF_010811875.1. GTDB lineage: Bacteria > Pseudomonadota > Alphaproteobacteria > Rhizobiales > Xanthobacteraceae > Bradyrhizobium > Bradyrhizobium uaiense. The sequence goes on along the minus strand of NZ_VKHP01000075.1, from coordinate 1,903 downwards.
CGTCACAATCGATTATTGCCGAACTCGAGGATGCGGTCCGGGACGGGACGTCTGCCAAGCGCGTGCAAACGCTGCGGCAGGTCACCGATCTGTTCCTGAACGACGGCGACCGCCTCAACGATGAACAGGTCAAGGTATTTGACGACGTGCTCTGCCTGCTCGTCGCGCGCGTCGAGACGCGTGCGCGGGCCGAGCTCAGCAAGCGGCTTGCGCCGCTCGACTATGCGCCGTTTGAGGTGATTCAGCACCTCGCCTGGGACGACGACATTGGCGTCGCAGGCGAGGTCCTGACCCACTCCAGCCGCCTCTCGAACGCCGCACTGCGCGAGATCGCCAGCACCAAGGGCCAGGATCATCTGTTCGCGATCTCGGCGCGGGAAAACCTGCCCGCCTCGGTTACCGACGTGATCATCGATCGCGGCGAGGACAAGGTGATCCGGCGACTTGCCAAGAACGCCGGCGCGCAGTTCTCCGACAATGGCTACTCCAGCATCGTCGCCCGCGCCGAAGGTGACGACGAGCTGGTCGAGATCCTCGGGTTGCGCATCGACATTCCGGCCAAGCTGCTGCGCGAACTGCTGCAACGCGCCAAGGAAACCGTGCGCGCCCGCCTGCTCGCGATCGCATCGCCCCGGGCGCGCGAGGAGATCAGCCAGGTGCTGAACGACATCGCGCAGGAAGAGGCAGCCGCCCCGCGCCGCAACTACGGTATTGCCGAAGAGCTGGTCAAGCTGATGAAGCAGCTCAACGAGCTCGACGATGCGGCCGTCTACAAATTCGCCGAGGACGGCAAATTCGACGAGGTCACGGTCGCGCTCGCCGTGCTCAACGACATGCCGATCGCGATGATTGAACGCCTGATGCTCGGCCTCCGTTCCGACCTGCTCCTGATCCCGTGCCGCTCGGCCCGGCTCAACTGGCCGACGGTCGAAACCATCCTGCGCAAACGGCCGCTGCCGCATGCCATCGACCATGCGACGCTCGAGATCGCGCACCGCGATTACCGGCGGCTGTCGTTGGAGACCGCGCAGCGCACGGTGCGGTTCTGGCAGCTGCACAACAGGATCGAGAAGCAGCCGATGGCAGCCGGCTAGCCGCCGCTCGCGTTTCGCGACAAAGAAAAAGGGTGGGCAACGCGCCCACCCTTTTTTGTTTCGATGCGTAGGGTGGGTTAGCCGGAGGCTTAACCCACCGCCGCATCTCCGCGGAGCGAAGTGGTGGGTTACGCTTCGCTTCTGTAACGGGCCTCGATCAGTCAATCCCTTTTTGCGTTGTCCACTCGCCGGGGTCTCGCTTCTGTACGGGGTCGACGCAAGGCCGCCACCTGATGGGGTTAGAAGAGGAAGAGGCCGGCCAAATCTAAACCGCGTGGTCGTGATGCCACTGCGAAGCGTGCGGCCTGACCTAATCCGTCGTCCCGGCGATGGGACTTCGCTTCGGGTGGACCTGGTGTCGTGGCCTGCCCGAAAACGGTGCGTTGCTCCTGTTAGGCCGCCGCAGCGGCGTTGAAAGGCGTTCCATCGACCAGCATGCGATGCATGATGACTGCGAGTCTGCGCGCCAGCGCTACCTTGGCCTTGCTCATGCCGGCGCGCTTAGCGATCCGCATCGCCCAGCTCTTCAGAGCCGAACAGCCTTTGACCGGTTTGATCAACATGATGTGGGCGGCCTCGTAGAGCGCCGTGCGTACGGCGGCATCGCCAATCTTGCTGATCCGGCCAGTGTAGTCGATCTCGCCGGATTGGTACTTCTTCGGGGTCAGCCCGAAATGCGCCCCAACTCGCTTTGATGATGTGAACCGTCCCGGGTCGTCGATAGCGCTGGCATAGGTCAGCGCCACGATCGGACCGACTGCCGGGACTGAGGTCAGCAGCCGGGCCTGCGGGTCGGATCGCACCATTCT
>NZ_VKHP01000752.1 GCF_010811875.1 Bradyrhizobium uaiense | reverse complement strand
CGCCGTGGGTGGCGCGCTGCCAAAATATCGAAAACAACCCCATGCAAAGTAGCCGGGTGCCACCGGCGCTTGACTTGACACGTCGGGCAACTCAGAGGTACATTTCCAATATTCCGAAATTGCGCAGCAGCATGATGGTCTTGGCGTCGACGATGCGGCCGTCGCCGATCATGGCGAGCCCCTCGTCGATCGAGAGCTCGAGCACCTCGATATCCTCGCCCTCGTCGGCGAGCCCGCCGCCTTCGCTGAC
>NZ_VKHP01000751.1 GCF_010811875.1 Bradyrhizobium uaiense | reverse complement strand
GGCGAACAGCCCGGTCGACTGGCTGCCCTGACTGGAACTGCCGGTCTGGGTCGTCGACTTCGACGACATCAGCGAGCTCAAAAGATCGATGGCTGATGACGCAGCGCCAATGGCAAATAACATGGCAGCAGCACCAGCGCCGGATCGGGCTCTGCCACCCAGCAGATTTCGCCGCAGACCATGAGCGCGCTGCTCGACGCGCAAAGCCAGACGCAGGCCACGGCATCGACCAGCTCGGCTTCGACCGGCA
>NZ_VKHP01000750.1 GCF_010811875.1 Bradyrhizobium uaiense | reverse complement strand
TTTTGAACCCGTCGGCGGACTTTGTTACGGCGCCCTCGTGCGCACCGAACATCCCTGCGGAAATGTCGGGACTGATATGAAAACCGACTGCACCGTCGAAACCGTCTAACAGCTTCTCCTCTTGCACGGTGCGGCGCCATATAAGGGCATCGACGCAATCACGATTGCTGCCGCCTTCGTCAACGAGGTGCAGAAGGTGGTCTCGCGCGAAATGCCCGTCGACGACGGCGCGGTTGTCACGGTCGGCAGC
>NZ_VKHP01000749.1 GCF_010811875.1 Bradyrhizobium uaiense | reverse complement strand
GCCCTCCTCCACCCTGCTCGGCCGCCTGCTGGCCTCGATCGACCGCCTGCTGATGAAGAGCGCGGAGATCTCCAACCGCAATGGCGACCTGCCGCGCGTCGGCCTCTAGGGTGGTGTGGACACTAGGGGTTTGGTCCCGGACTTTGATGGTGCATTCTTATCGCACGATTCGAAGGATGCGCTATGGGACAGGTTCTACACGGCTGTTCGATATGCGCTGCCAAGAGAACGGGATCGAACATCGGCTGAC
>NZ_VKHP01000748.1 GCF_010811875.1 Bradyrhizobium uaiense | reverse complement strand
AACGCGGCCAGACGAAAGAAAGTAATTTCTCTTTCAAGAGAAATTTGGATGATGGAAGAGCCGTCTTCTGCTCGAGAACGCATTAATTCTCTCCGCGCGCGGCGCGGTGGCCAACGTTCGGCTGCGGCAAAGGACTGCCTCATAGAGGGGAAAGAAGATCATTTCAAGGTGTCGGCGTCGTGAACGGCGGAGCCTCAGGAGGGGCGTAACGCTCCGTTGCATCGAGATCTTCGCGCCATTGCTGCCGAGG
>NZ_VKHP01000747.1 GCF_010811875.1 Bradyrhizobium uaiense | reverse complement strand
AGCGCGCCCGCTCGAGCAGCACGTTCTCGGTGTCGTCCTGCACCCGCCAGGCGATGTCCTCCCAGTGCCGCATCGTCGGGCTCTTGTCCCAGCTGCCACTGTCGAGCACGAAGGGCTGCCGGTTTTCGACCTATGTGTTCGGCGACTGGAACAAGTGCGGCGAGCTGATGGGGCTCGCGCCCTATGGCCGCCGCGAGCAAGTCGGCCATCTCCTCGAGATGAAGGACGGCACGCTGCACGTGCCGTTCTG
>NZ_VKHP01000746.1 GCF_010811875.1 Bradyrhizobium uaiense | reverse complement strand
TGCCCTACCCCTCCGCAGGCGCCTCGCCGAACACCTCGGCTGCGATCTTGCTGGTCTCGATCGCGGCGGGGATGCCGCAATACATCGCGACCAGCAACAGCACGTCCTGCACCTGCGCGGCGGTGCAAAACATCATCAATGCCTATGTCTATGGCGACGTCTGGGAGCGCAGCGGGCTGTCCGACCAGATGCGCAGCCTCGTGATGCTCGGCATCACCGCGGCGAGCAGCAAGCCCGCCGAGTTCCGCGT
>NZ_VKHP01000745.1 GCF_010811875.1 Bradyrhizobium uaiense | reverse complement strand
GTCAGCCGATGTTCGATCCCGTTCTCTTGGCAGCTCATATCGAAAAGCCGTGTAGAACCTTTCCCCTAGCGCATCATGCCAATCGTGCGATAAGAATGCACCATCAAAGTCCTGTACCAAACCCCTAAGGCACAAGGATTCCGGCCGCACTCCGCCGAGACTGTTTCGGCGCATGATGCGTCCTGACACTAAACTTCGACCAATGGCCCCGATTTTTCGGGGCCATTTTTTTTGCGCGCTGAACCAGCGT
>NZ_VKHP01000744.1 GCF_010811875.1 Bradyrhizobium uaiense | reverse complement strand
TGATGTGACCGATGACGGGCTCGACAGCCGCGCGACGCCTCATCTCGCGGCGGATGGGAGCTGAGACGCGGCGGACCTGACCCGAGATCCAGACTCTGAACCGATGCGGGTGATTGTGGCCGCGATAGCCTTTGTCGACGTGGATACGGCGAGCCTCCACGCCGGTGAGCTTCTCCATGTCGGCGATCACGGGGCCGAGCGTGTGCCCATCGAAGGGATTGCCGTGCAGGGCCTTGGCGTGAAGCACGAA
>NZ_VKHP01000743.1 GCF_010811875.1 Bradyrhizobium uaiense | reverse complement strand
TGCGACGATATCGCGTGGCTCTATGGCGGGACGGGGCTGGGGAGTTAGCTGCCGCACGCCGATTGAAAGAGTACGCCGTGTGGCCACCCCTCTCCCTAACCCTCCCCCGCAAGGGGGGAGGGAACCCCTCCACCCGTGCCCTCCTTACGTCAGTGATCCCTACGATCTCCGCGACGACGAGAGAGCAAGATGAGTGTGTACGTGAGGTGAGTACGCTGCTCGGGCTCCCTCCCCCCTTGCGGGGGAGGGTT
>NZ_VKHP01000074.1 GCF_010811875.1 Bradyrhizobium uaiense | reverse complement strand
GGCCGTCCTTGTCGGAGAGCTCCCAGACCTGGCGCCACGAGCCGATGTCGGACCAGCCGCACGCCACCGGCACCACCGCGGCATGCGCCGTCTTCTCCATGACCGCGTAATCGATCGAGATCGCGTTTGTCGCGCCGAACGCCGCTGCATCGAGCTTGACGAAGCCGAGATCGCGCGTTGCCGACGCAACCGACTGCTCCACCGAGGCAACGCTGTCCGCATCGACATTGCGATACTCGTCGAGCAGCACGCCGGCACGGAACATGAAGTTGCCGCTGTTCCAGAGATAGCCGGCATCGATATAGCCTGCCGCCGTCGCGGCGTCCGGCTTCTCGACGAACTTCGCCACCGCGCGCACCTCTCCGGCGACCACCGCGCCCGGGTTGATGTAGCCGTATTCGGTGGCCGGCCGTTCCGGCTTGACGCCGAACGTCACGATCCGGCCGGCTTCCGCAGCCGCCAGTCCGCCGCGGCACGCGGCGACGAAGGCCGGCGTATCGCGCACCAGATGGTCGGCGGCGAGCGCCAGCACGATTGCTTCACTGTCGCGGCTCTGCGCGAACGCCGCACCGGCCGCGATCGCGGGCCCCGAGTCGCGCCGCATCGGCTCCAGCAGCACATCGGCCTCGCGGCCGATCTCCGGCAGCTGCTCCAGCACCATGAAGCGATAGGCCTCGTTGGTGATCACGATCGGCCGTTCGAACAGGCCGGCGTCGGAGACCCGCAGCAGCGTCTCCTGGAAGGTCGAGCGCGCCCCGAACAGCGACAGGAACTGCTTCGGATGCACTTCGCGCGACGCCGGCCAGAGCCGCGTGCCTGCGCCGCCGCACATGATCAGGGGAATAATTCGTCGATCCATCGATGCCTCAAGTCCTGTCGTGGCCGCGGTCAAAGATCAGTTGAGCGAAGGCTGCCGCGCTCGACGGTGCCGACGACTGCCATGACACTAGCATGGCGAATCCGTACCTCCGTGGATATTCCGGCGCTCATTCTGATCAGTGTGTCGAACTACTGCCGTCCCAGCGGCTATACGGTGTTCCCGGTATGCGATGATGCACCGACCGATCGAACCCTCGCTGACTGCGTCGGGGCCGGGCAGGCACAGCACATAATCCGGAAGGGTTAGGCGGGCTCCTCCAAGGGGAAATAGCGCGCGAGGGCGAACTGCACGAAACTACGACGAAATTTCGGGTTGGCGAGCGCAGAGCCAGATGGAAAAAAATAAGTGCAGCAGTGCCCCGGACCGCAAAGGGCGGATTGCGTCCGTTGCTCGTGTTCGCGGTGCTGATGCTCACGAACATTCCGGCCTTCAACAATGCGACCAACGTCGCGCAATATTACAGCATGCTCAGCGACGACACGTCGTCCGTGAAAGCCTGAATTGAGAAGGTGGTGCCAAGTACGCCGGCAATTTTGTTCAAGTCTCGCGGAAAACGCTCAGGAGAAAATGCATAGTACCGAGGAGGAGGACATCGCGATCATTCGTCAGATGGAGGTGGTGAAGTCCGGTGTCGTACGCGTGATCGAGAGGGTTGGTCCTATGCAAAGCCATGACGCACGGCTCTACGCGGGAGGGCGCCTCAATGCGGATCACAGGCTTCGCGTCGAGAGCAGGGCACTTGACGCCGCATCTCGATAGATCGTGTCGCCATACGAAAGGTGATTGCGGATGGACCGCACGGTTCTCCTCGACAATGAAGTAGGCCGCGCCTGCGACATCGCAGGCGCGCGGCCGCGACACCTGGTCAGTGTAGCGCAGCCTGTTCTCCTATGGTCGACGACCGTCGCCATGCTCGCAACCGCGTGGACACCCGAAGCAACACGGGCGTCGCCCGATGCGGTGCGCCTCGCGGCGGATGCGCAGCAAACGATAGCCCTTCGCATCGTCGACCCGGCTGCCGCCGCAGAGGACGGCAACTCCGAAGCTGCGCCGCGGGACGAAGGCGGCACCAAGCGGCCGATGCTGATCGCACAGGGAGCGCGCGCCCAGAGCGGGCCTCCCTCGGACCAGGAGCCCGATCGGGGTGGGAGCCTGTCCTGCGAACTCTCCACTGCAAGGCTTGACATTGGCTTGTTGCAGCGCATCGAGCACGAGCGCGAGCGGGCAGAGATGTTGGAGCAGAGCCTCGCCGCGGCTCGACGCGATCTCGAAGTCCAGACTGCCTTGACCAACAACGCCGTTGAAGACGCGGCCCGGGTGAAACAAGCCGTGCAGGGTCCCGCAGAGCTGCAGGATGCGCTGCGGCAAGCGCGTGACAGGGCAGGAAGGCTGGAACAAGAACTCGTGGCAGCGCGACACGATGTCGAGACCCAGACCGCGCTGGCGGCACAAGCAAGCGAGGAAGTTTCACGGCTGAAGCGAGCGGAGGACATCGGCACGGCCGAGACAAGGCAACCGTCCGCGAGGGTCGGAGTGCCGGCGGGCGGCTTTTCTTTGACGCGGAGTGCAATCAAGGCCTACGAAGCTCAAGCCCGCGCTGCTGGACGAGGACTGGACGAACTCGGACAAGCTACTGCGAGCGATACCGGGCCGCTTCGCTACCCGGCGCAGTTCGCACATCTTGAGCAAGATCTCGCGGTCGCGCGAGCGGAGCTGGAGACACAGACTACAATTGCGACGAAGGCGAGCGAGGAGGCGTCCCGCCTCAGGAAGTCGGGCGAGAGAGACGCAGCCGACTTGCAGCAAGAACGCGAGCAATTTGCGCGGCTGGAGCGGGATCTTGCGGAGGCGCGACGTGACCTTGATATCCAGACCGCAAAGGCAACGAAGGCGGGCGATGAAGCAGCCCGCCTGACGGCGGTGGGAGAGAGCGATGCAGCAAGGCTGGAGGTATCCCTGCAGCAGGAACGTGACCGATCTGCGCGGCTAGATAGCGATCTCGCGGCGACGCGGCGCGATCTGGAAACCCAGACTGCGCTTGCGGCGAAGGCAACCGAAGAAACCTCCCGGCTGAAAGCCGCAGGGGTGAGCGGAACGCCGGACCAGCAAAAGGAAGATGAGCGGTCCGCGCAGCTGGAGCAGGATCTCGCCGCGGCGCGGCGTGATCTGGCAGCCCAAACTACGTTGGCGGCAAAAGCGGGCGAGGAAGTCTCGCGTCAGAAGCTGTCGGCGGAAGCCATTGTTGTCGATCTGAGGCAATCGCGTGCGAAGGCCGACGCGCTTGCGCAGGAGCTTTCCCAGGCACGCAGCTCGATCTACGCCTATGAGGCGCAGGCCCTCAAGGCCGGTGAACAAGTCGCGGAGCTCAGGCGGGTGGCCGAGCGCGACGCGGATTCAGCTCTGAAGGCATCACCCGCAGAGCCCGGACAATTGGCCCGGCTGGAGCAGGATCTTGCAGCGGCTCGCAGTGATGTCGAGGTCCAGGCAGCACTGGTGGCGAAAGCAAGCGATGAAACAGCCCGATTGAAAAGGGAGAGGGAGAACAGCGCGGCAGAGTCGCAGAACCTGCTGCAGGCGGCGCGTCAGCGGGCTGACAGGCTGGAGCAGGATCTGGTGGCGGCGCGGCGTGATGCCGACAGCAAGACCGCGCTGGTGACGAAAGCAGGCGACGAAGCCACACGGCTGCAAGTCGTGGTCAAGAGCGCTGCCGCGGACTTGCAAAAGGAGCGTGAGCGATCCGCGCGGCTGGAGCAGGATCTGGCGGCGGTGCGACGTGACGTCGAGAGTAAGACCGCGCTGGTGACGCAGGCAGGCGAGCAAACATCCCGACTGCAAGCCGCGGGCAAGAGCGCCGCTGCGGACCTGCAAAAAGAACGCGAGCGCTCCGCACAGCTGGAGCAGGATCTGACGACGGCGCGGCGCGATGTCGAGTCCAAAACTGCACTAGCAGCCAAAGCGGCTGAAGATTTGTCCCGGCTTACATCGGCGGGGAAGAGCGGCGCGGCGGATCTGCAAAAGGAGCGTGAGCGGTCCGCACGGCTGGAACAGGATCTGGTAGCAGCGCGTCGCGACAATGAGGTGCAGACGGCACGGGCCGCAAAGGCTGACGAGGAAGTCTCCCTGCAGAAGAAGGCAGCAGAGGCCGAGGCTGCCGAGTTGAAGAAATTGCGTGTCGAAAGCGCGGGCGTGATGACGCAGAACTTTTTCCTGTCGCGGAGCGCGATCCATGCCTATGAGGCCCAGGGCCGCAAAGGGCTTGGCGTTGCGTCAGACGTCTCGACGGCCGGTTCGCCTGGCCCAGATCGGTCCGAATCCGTCGGAGTGGCCGCCAATCACGTCGCTGAGCACGCTCCGCTCGCACCTGTTCGCGCTGCTACTCAGCCCGCTTCCGAGCAGGTTGCGGAAGCTACAGGGTTGGTCGCGCGCGCGAGTTCCTTGCTTCGGCAGGGCGATGTAAGTGCAGCGCGGCTTGTGCTCGAGCGCGCCGTCGAGATGGGCAGTGCCCAGGCGAGCTTTGCGTTGGCAGAAACCTACGATCCGTTGGTTCTGGCGAAATGGGGGACTTACGGCACGCGCAGCGATGCGAGCAAAGCAAAAGCGCTCTATGCCAAGGCCGATGCAGCAGGAATCAAGGAGGCGAAAGCCCGGCTGGACGCGCTGCGTCGCTAACGTTTCCGGACAGGCGCCGTCCCAAGCCTCTCAGCTCGCAACCGTGACCGATCGGGCCAACCTCATCATCTGATACCGACTGTAGGCGGATCAGCTTCCGTCACCGCTGTTCGGCTCGTCGCCGGTGACTGGCCTAAACCGCTTAGCTTCCGGGAAGGTACATCCGGAAGATCCTGGTATCGCAAGGATACCTCGACCGTGTCGCCTGGTTGCAACTCGGTATCTTCGTTCGCAGCAATCTGTTCCGGCCCGTTCTTGCCTTTCCTGAAGATGGTAATGTCGGGCTTGCTGCCCGATCCTCGCACAAGCTGTGATCGAACCATCGCGGTGTACTGAATCTTCTCACCCACGGCCTGCAGTCTCTCGCGAACCTGGTTAAGCCTCAAGTTCGCCTCCTGCAGCTCACGCAGCAGGTCGAGTCGCCGCTGATCATCGAGCTTTGTCAACCTTCTGACGAGTTCATCCTGCTGCTTCTTGACCTGCAGCAGCTGCGCAGAGGTCTGCAACTTCCTGGTTGACGAGAGCAAAACCGCCCGACGCGCATCTGTAACGCGCGGGCTGGTCAGGGTACCTCGGGCGAACATATCCTGCGCCTTTTGCAGCTCTTCTTGATCGGACTGAAATCCCTCATCCTCCCGCTTTTGCTGCTCGGTCAGCACGCGCACTTCATCGTCTCCTTGCCGAACACCGCGCTGGATGAACTCCTTCTCCTGCTGATAGTCACTCTGCTTCGCCTTCAAATACTCCGTTTCAGCATTGAAGATTTCCGAAATTGCCGATCGAGCTATCGGTGCCTCCTTCGCGGCGTTTGGAGCGATCTGGGTCGCCTCTCCAAGTTCCGTCTTGATGCGCCACAAGCGCGCCTGCTCTTTGGCAAATTCTGTCCAAAGCGATCCGTACTCGGCTCTCTGGTCCGCTAAATCGAGATACGGATTGTTCATTCTCACATGCATGATGTCGTAACCACTCGCCAGCGCAATGAGTTGACGTGTGGTGATCGAGGGAAGGTAAGGATACTGGCCCGGCTTCGAGACATCGCCGTTGATGTATATTGGCCTGTAGTCCGCCACGGTTGCAGTGATTTCATCTGCATCTATCACGATGACGCTTTCACGCCCTTCCGGACTTCTCTGTCGAAACACCTTGTTGGCGAGTGCAGCGCCGACCTTGGTTCGGATCTGCGGCAAGCTCAGGCCCGCCACCTGAAGCACTCCGACGAGCGGCAACGATATGTTCCCGTCCGTCTGCACGGCTGCACGAGATCGCAGTTCCGGTACGCCCGCGGCGGCGACCTCCAGCACATCTCCGACATTGACGAGATACTCGGCTTTCGCCTGTGCCACTGAAATCGTTAGGCAAAGGGCGGCCAAGCCCCATTTGAAGTACACGCCGAGGTCGTTGCCCAGGATACCGAGCCCGAGATGCTTGCGCGGTGTGAAGTGCGGCATGACGGCAACTTTCTCTGCGACGTGGTCACCAGGATGAAACCCGCGCAATCTGTCGGCGTACCGACACGTCAACATCGCTGACGCTCGGGTAGCCATCGAGACGGGCAAAACCGAGGTTCGTTCCCACATCTGCCGGGGGCAAGACGTGCCACCCACATTTTCGATTGATCGGCGTTGTTGATCGTCAATTCGAGGTTGCATCAGATCCATTGGGATGTGCGAACGAGCGGATCGCCACTCGAATTTAGTCCGGTCGTGCCGGGGCTCAATGGACCATCGTAATTACCCATTTATTGCCTTTCCCAACCTGTGACCCGGAATGTACTGATTCAGCAGGAAATGAGCGATTGGGCCGCAGAGTGCCATGAACGACGCGTCCTTCACCAGTTTACCGGCCTCCGCCAACCTTCCGGCGCAACCCGTCCATGGCTGCCGGGTGAATTCAGCAGGTGCCGCCAGACCGGTTAATGGCCTCACTGGCCATGACCGCTGCCGAATTCGTCGCCAGGGTGATTTCAGGTTGTTTCACGGTGCGCGTCTATCACAGGTTGATGCGGTGACCGCTCGCCTGTTGCGGCCAGCTACCCTCGTCTCAGAAAGTGCACGAATGCCTATTGATGTGACCCAGCCAGCGGCAGCTTCCGCTAACCTCGCTTCCTTCAGTAGGCGCCCTTGCGCTTTTTGACCTGGCTGCCGCAACGGAGCTCCAATCATCAGCGCTGGTACGAAAATGCTACAGAATACAACGGATAGTTGGATGAACCGGGACGACCCACCGCCGCCGGAGTTTCGTCCGACGTCGGTCATTTCCCTGCGGGCGGTCGTTGCCTTCATACGGCGACGCGTGTTGACCATATTCCTGGTGTGTTGCGCGGCGCTTTGCGTTGCCGTGCTCTACCTCATCATGGCGGTACCCACGTTTACTGCCAAGGCACAACTCATCGTGGATTCGAAGGCGACCCCAGGCGACGTTGCAGCAGTCGCAACGATTGTTGAAAGTCAGATCGGAATCATAAGGTCCGAGAGCATCGCCAGTGCCGTGATCGAGAAGCTCGGCCTTGCGGAGGATCCGGAGTTTGCGGGCGGGCAGGGTAGTAGCGCGCTGTCCGTATCGCGTCTGCTCGGCTGGACCAGACCGGAAGGCGAAGGTAGCGCCATGCGCTACGCCGTGGAATCCTTCGGACAAAGGCTTACCGCCAAGCGTGTCGGCCCGACTTACCTTGTCGAACTCACCTTCAGTTCCAAAAATCCTGATCGAGCAGCGCAGATTCTGAACGCCGTTGCGGAAAAGTATATTACGCATCAAATGGACCAAGGCGGCTCGTTGCAAGACGAGTCCTGGGTCCGGGATCGACTGAATGGCCTGAGCACGCAAGCGTCAGCTGCGCAGAGGGCACTCGAGGACTTCAGCAGAAACAAAAAGGATGTGCCGGATTCCGCTGCCAATATGGATAGGCTGGCAGCCGCTGCAGAATCAACCAAAAGTGCTTATGACAATTTTCGTCACATGCTGCGCAGGCTGGAGGCTACGCGACAACAGTCTTCGCCGGTGTTTGCCGCGAGCCTGATTACTCAGGCGTTGCCTCCCCTGAGGGCCGCTTCGCCAAAGCCCAAGAACGTACTTGGAATAGCGCTCCTTGGCGGCCTGCTTCTTGGCCTTGCCTTCGCCGTGCTGCAGGATCTGATGGATGGCAACATCCACTTCAGTGCGTGGGACCTCTTGCGCGCGCAGGATGATAGAGCCGAGTGGCCCGTCTCGGACACGGTTCGACCAGATCATCAATCTGAGACATCGACCAAGACCAGGCCAGTACGGCTTACGGGGGCGGGGTGAGGGCGGAGCAGCCATTTTCGGCAGCGCTCGGATGTCGCGCTTCTGGCCGGCGATGAAGACAGGGTGCGGATTCGGCGCGTTGTGGCCATGTCGGTAGAATTGCTCAATCTCGCCCTAGGACAGCTTCAGTGGCTCGGGAGCCGCTGCGCACCGAGAAGCCGTGCGCTCGAGTGCGGTCGCTCTGGAAGGCAAGGAGCCGGCCCGTCATGACCGTTGCGTTAAGATATGGCGGCGGAACTCCCTATCATAACGCGTCTGCGTACCAGCTTGGCCAAAAGGCAAAATGGCTGTTTCTGGCGGTCGTTTTCATATTGCCATTTCAACGAGTGCCGTTCGTCAACTCGAATCTGTTCGGCATACAAGGCTGCAAGCCGTTCAACCTGCTGTCCGCGGGAGTCCTGGTCTTTCTGCTATTCCGTGTTTCGCTCTTATCAGCGACCGACAAGATCGAACGGACGTCCATCCGCGTTCTCTTGCTGTATTTTGTAACCTTCGCCATTGCTTTCGCTAGATCAATCCCGAATGCGCCTCTCCTTCATGAGCGCCTCCCGGATGTATTTCCAGAGTCCTACCTGGACTACATCATGTCATACGGCATGGTTCCGGCGTTCTACATCCTGCCGTTTCTGTTTATTCTGAAGCGATGCCGCTCGTTCTCGGAGATTGAGACAGTCGTCAACGCTGTCTGCGTCTCGATCCTACTCTTGTCGGCGAGCTTTATCGTCGTCTGCCTCATGAACCCATCCGCCGCACTGTCGGGCCGCGCCTCCGTTAATGATTTGTGCGAAGCCTACTTCGGCATCCATTACAATACGATGGGCACGATATACATCTGCACGGCGCCTTTGTTGCTGTACAAGGCACTAACGCGTAGCTCACTCTGGATGGTGCCCGTCGCCTTGTCGCTTTTGGGGCTGCTTCTGCTCTCATCGCGTAGCGCGCTTCTAACCGTTGCGGGCTCCTATGTCTTGATTCTGCTTTACAAACGCAAGTTTGCCGTCCTGGTCGTCGGCGCCGCGATGGTAGTCATCGCGTCCGTTCTCTGGATCGTGCCAACTATGGACGCCATCCTTTCCATTGGCTTCGACGGGACTTCGGACGTGTCGGCTGATGAGTTGCTTACCGGCCGCGTAGATTTCATTTGGGTGCCGCTGCTCAATGAATGGACGAGTGATCTCGGTCTATTTCTGTTTGGCGCGGGGCGGTCCGGAATCATAACCAGCGAGGCGTGGTACTCGGGAACGCTCATACAAGCTACTCATGCCCACAACGCAATTATCGATTTCTTTCTCGACTGTGGAGCGATCGCTACCGGCATTCTTCTCGTTCTTATGTGCGTCGGGATATCGACCGCTTGGCGTGTCGGTCGACGGTTGCATAGCGACCTGTATTGGGCCTTGTTTGCGTGCATCGTCGGCTACGGAATAAGTATGTTTACCGAGCGAGAGGTGTTCCCATCGTTCGAGAACATGTACCTGTTCGTTCTCATCGCGATGATGGTCAATTTGGCACGCCTGTCTTCGCGCGTGCGCCAGACCTCGGCGTGAGCTGCTAGCTGTTGCGATTTGTAGCGTGGATCATCTGAGCGCTCCGCATGTTCGGGCCAGCCAAGGAACCAGGGGGCTCCTCGAAGGCGCGCTTGATGCGGGTGACGTGGGCGCCGCAAACGCTACGAAAAGCCAGTGGAGGTAACTCCAGTTCTCCGTCTCTGAACAGAGTGACCTTCTTGCAACGAAGCAATCGACGCCGCTTAATGGCGACATTTCACTTCGTATCGTTTCGATGGTGGTACGTTCCGGCATGACGCTGCTCGAGCAGGAGATAGTGGTTCGCAACAGTCCGATCGAAATCTGGGGCGAACGTCCCAATGGCGATGAGATCATGCGGATCCGCTTCTTCGCCCACGCCAAATTCATGCAAAACGCGATCCGCGTCGTGACGGCCCGGGACCCCGTGCAGTCTGCATATGCGGTCCGGCGATACAGAATACGCCCCAAGCCAGGTGGAACGCTTTGTCGTTGTGCTCCGCAGGGAGGGTTCCAATGATAGGCCCGCTCAAGCGTCTCACGCAGCGCCTGCTCATCGGCGCTCTCGGATTTGACGACTATCTCTTCTTCGTCGCGCAAGCGCGCATCGCGACGATAAGGACGTTCCGTTATGAAGCGGACTTTCTGTACTTTCTTAACATGGTGCCGAACGACGGCGTGATCCTCGACATCGGCGCCAATATCGGGGTGACGGCCTATTTCCTGGCAGCTACGAAGCCTGGATCCCGAGTCCATGCGTTCGAGCCGGGGCCTGAGAACTTCAGGAGCCTGACGCGCGTGGTCGCCCAGCATACGCTCGCGAACGTGACGGTTCACGAATGCGGCCTGGGCCGGCAGGCCGCGGCGCTTCCGATGATCATGCCTGTGATAGGCGGAATCAAGCGACACGCATTGTGCCAAGTCGACGACGGGCACTCCGAATACAAGGAAGGCATCCGCTTCCAGATCAAGATAGAGACGCTCGATGACGTTCCGGAGCTGAAGACACGCACAGACGTGCACGCGATCAAGATCGATGTCGAGGAGTTCGAGGCTGAGGTGCTGAAAGGAGGTATGGAGCTGATAAGGCGTTGCCGGCCGCTGATCTTCTGCGAGATATGGAAGCCGGAGAACCGCAACGAGATTCGTGCAATGTTCGAAGGCGAGCGCTACCGCATGTACGGTTATGAGCATGGCATGCTCAAGCCGGCCGGATCTGGCCTCAAGAACTTCACCGGAAATTTCTTCATTATTCCGGACGAATGTCCGCTGCCCCAGTAGAGGCGCGCGCCGGTGGCACGATCTCCGTCGCTCGCGTTCCGCAGCGTGTGCGCGAGCGGGACACCAGGCGTCGTCGCAGCTCTCGGTGCCAAAGTACTACTCACGAAGAGCGACGCGGCGGCACGCAGCGCTCCATTGGGAACGCCGCTCCCGTTGCGCCGGGGAGCCAAATGAGTTCAAATCGACCTTGGAAGCTCAGCTCGCCTGGATAGATGAAGAGGCCGAGGGTCTGGTCGCATCATGCTGTGCTTGATGACGCTCTACCGCAGTCGAAGATAAACGAATTGTCGTGACCCGCATCCTGGTTGTAACGCATAAACCGCTCGCAAGCCTGACCAACGGGCATGACCTCCGCGTGTGGCACTTGTGCCGCGAATTGGCGAGGCGGCATGAACTGTACCTCTTGACGGTGAACCTCGGCTCAACAGACGAGTCTGGCGAGAGCTTGGCCGGCTTGTCTGAAGTCTTCAAAAAGATGGCGGAAACGCCGAAGTTTCCGGCCCACAGGCCTTCACTGAAAAGGCACTTCCGCCGCAACGATTCAGACTACTTCTCGCTCTCATATCCGGATCATTTTTCGACCGTTACCAAAGCGATAGCTGGCTTCTGCGAGGAGAACAGTATCGATCATATGATTGTCTTCTGCCTCGTGCTTGCAGAATTCGTCCGACCGTTTTCGAGCGATAAGAAGATACTCTTTGATCTTATCGACAGTGAAGTTCTGACGTTGACCAGGCAAATACAGTTCTTTCCGCCGTGGCCCGCGCAGCTAAGAACGCGTCTCGACGCGCGCTTGATGCTCGCGCGCCGGGCCAGGGCGGAGGCTTGTTTGCCCGTTTGGTTCAACCACGTCACCACAGTCAACGACGCGGATTCTGACACTGTTTGCAGGCTGTCCGGTAGAACTGCAAACGTTAGCACGGTGCCGAACGGAGTCTCGCCCGACTTGGCCGACACGTTTGATTCAAATGCGCGCGTCGCCAAGCGGAGGGGGGTGGCATTTTGGGGCAACCTTGCCTTCAAACCAAACAGTGACGCGGTTCGGTTTTTCTACCAGCACGTTTATCGACCGTACCTGGCGCCAGCCGGAATTGAGTGGTGCGTGGTGGGCAAGGATGCGGAAAGCTGGCTTCTGGAGGAGGCGAAGCGAGACGACGGCATTCGCCTCACGGGATTCGTCGACGATATCTGCTCGGTGCTCGCTGAGTATCCGATAATGGTAAACCCGATGCGAATTGGCAGCGGATTGAAGAACAAGGTACTCGAGGCGTTTGCCATGGGGTTGGCGGTGGTTTCGACGGGAGTAGGCATCGAAGCGCTCGGCATGGCGCGGGAAGGCGTCGATTACATGCGAGCCGACGAGCCCGAGAAGATCGCGGCTGCGATCAAGCTGCTCGTCGAAGACGAAGGCCTTCGGTATTCTATGATCCAGAGTGCCCGAAAAGTCATGCTGGAGCACTACACCTGGGGAAAGGTTGCTCGTGACATGGATGCTCTCTTGGGCTCGGTGTGAGTGCCGCGGGAGGTTTGGTCATGGCGGCCCTTCGGTTCAACTACCGTGGCTCGATAGGATAATGCATCAAGTTGGTCATGCGAGATTGACGAGGAGTGGCTCGAGAAAGGTGAGGCGAGAGTGATCCAATTGCCGTCAAATCGTTGTTCGCTTCGTGCGATTATCGTCTTGTCCTGTGCTTCTGGAAGTTCATCAGTGAGTTCTGATCGTTTTCCTGGAACGCGCGTCGACCGCATTTCGCGCCTCTGGACGTCGACGCCGTCGCGAGGTTGCTGATCCATGGCATCCATATTGCGACAAGGAATCCTACTCTCGGCTGCACAATACACCGAGCAGGTGATCATGCTATTGACGCCGATCGTTCTGGTGCGAACGATTGGCCCCACGGCGTTTGGTGAATACCGGCTGTTCTGGCTGCTCGTAACGACGGTGGCCCTGTTGTTTTCCTTCAACATGCCCCGGAGCCTGCTTTTCTTCTTTGTCCGGCTGGATGCAGAGGGACGGCGGGTTTACGTCGGGCAGACGGTGCTGTTCCTGCTCGTCGCAACGACGATTGCGGTGCTCCTCATCGTTGCCTTTCGTCATGCTCTTCCATCGGGCGTGAAAGATCTGCTGCGCGACCACGGGGTGCTACTTGCGATCTTCCTGTTTGTTTGGAATTTGGGCTTGTTGCTGGACGTGTTGCCCAACGCCGTCGGACAAATCCGGTGGCAAGCGCAAGCCATCCTGGCTACGTCCGTGTTGAGAGCCGCGCTCATAATCTCTGCAGCAATCGTCTTTCATCAATTTGAAGAGGTGCTAATCGCGGCTCTGATTGCTGCGAGCGTGCGCCTAATTCTTCTCGCCGTCTTCATTGCGCGTTATTGCGGCATTCGCCTGTTCCCGATCGAGAAGGAGCAGTTCCGTGCGCAGCTTCGCTATGCCCTCCCGTTCGGTGTGGCCGGCTTGCTGTGGAGTGTACGGAAGCAGGCGGAGCTCTGGATTGTCGCGACGATGTTTTCGTCGGGCATGTTCGGCATTTTCTCGATTGCAACCATGCTTCTCATGCCGTTCGAAGTCTTGAGGGGAGGGCTGGGGAACTTGCTCTTGCCAAAGATGAGTCATTTCCATTCATTGGGGCGCCACGAAGAGCTGTTGCGGCTGAACAATCAGGGCAACGTTATCATCAGTGCGGTCATGTTCCCCGCGATCGCGGCGCTGTTTGTCTTTGCTGACGAAGTCATTCAATTGTTGTTTACGAAGGAGTACGTGAGTGGTTCTCCGGTGCTGCGCATTTATCTCATACAAACATTGATCTCGACCGAGATTACCACTCTGCTCAATGTGTTTGGACAGGGCTCTGCTAACATGCGTTATGAAGCGGCGATCCTTCCGTTTGCCGTGTTAACAAGCCTGGCCGGCGTCTGGTACTACGGTTTGCCAGGGGCGGCGATCGGGTCGGTATTCACGACCTTCGTTGTGTACATCTTATTTCTGAGAAGACTGTCAAAGGTCATGAGCATTCCGATCGCAAGGTTGCAGGATTGGAAGAACCTTGGACTAATTCTGGTCGCGTCGGTGTTGGCGGCATTGCTGGTGCGGCTTTCGTTTGATCTGCTGCAGGCGCCCGTTCCAGTTGCCGCGCTGGTTGGTCCGGTTGCGGTTCTGGTGTGTTATGTCGCGATGTTGTTTGTGACCGGATACTATCGGACACTGGCTGAGGTCCGTAGAGAATGGGGAGTTCTCGGTGCGTGATGGAAGGCGATCCGTATTGTGTGGGGTTGCCTGAATATCAGCGCGAGGGCGCGACGGCCAACGAAGCTCAGGGACGAGTCACGGCGGGTCGTCCACTCGTCAGTGGACCTTCGGCTGGCCGTCCGGCCAGTCGTATTCGGTTGCGATACCGCGCATGATTTCGTTGGCCAACTCTCCGCCTTGATCGCCGTTCGTCATGATGACAGCGCCATCTCCATTTTCAAACATCGTCATCAAACTGACGAAGCCATCGTTGACGCCTGCGTGTAGAATTCGCCGATGCGGCGCGACCCCAAGAACAATCGGACCAAGTCCGTAGTTGCCAAGGCCCGGTGTGAGCATTTGGAGAGCGGTAGCCTGAGACAGAACGGGAGCATCTCGACCGGTCCAGGCACGGACCACACCCAGCGCAAAATGTGCAACGTCAGTAGGTGTCGTCCACAAACCTGCGGCGGCCAACTCGGGATAGATATGCGGACCGCCCGGCACCGGCTCTCCGGTCGATCGGTAGGGTGTTGCGGCCATTGGAGTGTCATTCCTGCGTAGCGGTTGGAGAAAGCCGCTATGCGTCATTTCGAAGGGCTTGAGGACAAGTTCTTCAAGTAGTCTTGGGAACGGCTTCCCGGTTACATCGATGAGCAATTTCTGCACTATCGTATAGCCGCCGCTAGAATACTCGAACCGGACGCCGGGCTCATGATCGACAACGACAGGCGCGGTATTCACAGGCACGCATAGTGCAAACCAATCATGCGCTGACGGCTCGAACTTGTTTAGATCACGACACCACGGCGGAGCGCCATTGAGAACATCGTCAAGTGACGGAACTGGTGCGCCCGCAGGATATCCCGGAAAATATGGAACCGTTATGCCGGCCGAATGGTTCAGCAGTCTGCGAAGCGTAACCTTGGATCGATCGGTGAACGAGTTAGGAGGTATTTTCCAGGTTTTAAGGGATAAGTTGACGTCGCCATCGAGATCGAGTTCTCCGGCCTGAGCCAATGCCAGCGCAGCCACGGCGGTAACCGGTTTGCTGATTGAGGCAGCCTGGAACAGCGTTTCAGGAAGGACAGCCGGTCCACCAATGGCGGCAACCCCGAACCCGCGAGCCTCGACTATGCCGCCATGAACCACCGCGATGCTGACGCCAGGAACGTGCAGTGCGTTCATCCGGTCGGCGAGTGTCATCGGCGGCGCGCCTGCGGTGGCAGCCCGCAGTCCATTCACGATACGTTGCATGCGCTGTTCGAAATCGCCGTTGCTGCCTGGGAGCGCGCCGTCCTGTGCATGCGAAGCGGGGAGGGTTGCGATGCTTCCTATGATGACGAGCAAGGCGATACGGCCGACGTTGAGAGTCATCTACATGGAGCTCCGCGGGCATTGGACCATGCGAGCATTTCTAGCAAGAAGACGGTAGGTCCGGTAGGGAAGTCGTCAACCGTTGGGTCCGCCGTCTCTGCCGGTGCTATCCGCCGCCGCGGGCGCTTCTGCAGCGAGACAACCCTTTCCAGACGGCTGCCGAGCTCTTCCTGGTCGGCGCACGTTCGGGGCCGGCTGGCCTCGCTTTTGCTGTGATCGAGGAATGGGTAATCCGAAAGGGTCGAGCCGCGTATCGATCCAACAGATTATGCTTTTGAGAGATAACGGGGCACACCAGCAGCCGTGTGCCTTCAATCGATTGAGTTCGAGCGATTCTGAGAGAAACGAGCCGAGCAGAGGGTGCAGTATATGACGGTCCTGATGCGCTTCTCCGGAGGTTTTGGAGGCGGCGCGGTTTTGAATGCAAGGAATTTTCTGACGGAAAGTGATGCTTTTACGCAAGCACAGGAAGCGGCGTTCTTTGCTTCAATTCGTCTGCGGAACGGCACCTACAAGACTACCGATCATCATCGCCTCGATGATCTCAATAGGCTCGTAATTGATGAGTGGAGGAAACTCGGCAGCAAGCCGAGCCAGATCATGGACGTCGGCGTATCATCAGGGATTTCCTCAGTCGAATGGGCGGATGCCCTAACGTGTGCCGGCATCGAGGCGACGATTCTGGCGACAGATCTGTGCATGCGGGGAAGCCTCGTGCGCCTGTTGCCAGGGTATGAGGTCCTTCTCGATCGCGACGGCAAAGTGCTTCAGCACATCGTGGCCAATCGTCCGGTGCGCTGGTACCTGAATGGTCCCCGAGATTTTCTCAAGGGCACCGGATTCGTGGTCGCCGCGCTGAACACACTTGCAGGTGTGCTGTTGCCTCTGACAAACATGCGGGAAGGAAGGAAGGATGTCCTTCTGGTGAATCCGCATGCACGCGACGACGCTCGGCTGACTTTTGCCGAGGATGATATTCTGGCGCCTAACGCTGCTCATCTGCGCGGCCGGTTCAACGCGATCCGCGTGTCAAATCTGCTCAATCATGGCTATTTCAACGAAGCGCAGTTGCGCGGTGCGGTCGGCAACCTGAGGGATCGCTTGGTCGGTGCCGGTTCGTTCCTCATTGTGAATCGAACGCTAGCGAACGGCACCAATCATGGCACGCTCTTCCGGCTTAACGGCGCGAACAGATTTGAGACGGTAGCCAAGCTTCGGGAGGGAAGTGAGATTGAGAGTATCGTATTGTCGGCTTGATCCGGGACGATCGAGCTTCTCGATGAAGGCAAGGCTCGCTCTTTCGCTATACGAACAGAGAAGCCGTACACCCGGAGTTCGCGGGCAGAGCGTCGCGGAGCTTCTTTTCATGGCGCGGTCCCATTAAGAACGAGGTGTCGGGTGCGCATTCTCTCGATGGATTTTTCCATCCCTTATCTGATGAAAGATGAGAATTACCCGATTGGTGGTTGGGCGATCGAGCTCGCAGTGTGGCTTCGTGCGCTTGAGAGCGCCGGTCACGAAACCGCTGTTCTCACCTGGAAGGGGGCGCTGGAACACGTAGGTTCGGGACAGCAGATCAAGCTTATTGAGACCTACGATCCCGCGCGCGGTATTCGGGTCGCGAAGTATTTCTATTCGTATATTCCGAAGGTGTTGGCGGCTGCCCGCAGCTATCGCCCGGATATTCTGATCCAGGGAGTATGTGGGATACACACCGCGATCATGGCGTTCGTTGCCGATCAACTGAAGGTTCCGTTCGTTTATCGCGTTGTGAGTGACATAGATGTCGATGAGCGATGCAAAGCTCTTCTGCCATCCTATGAATGGATATCCTATTCGTGGGCCCGGCATCATACCGCCGGGTTTCTCTGTCAAAATGAGTATCAACGCGGAAAGTTGGCCGCGCTTTTTCCTAGCAAGCCGGTGCACGTCCTTCATAATCCGTTTGCGATAGCAGAGGACGCGGCCGTTCCTTTGCCGCGCGCAAAACGCGGATACGTTGCCTGGCTCGGTGTCTTCCGCTATCCGAAGAATCTGCCCTTGCTGTTTCGGATTGCCCAGGCATTGCCGGACGTTAAGTTTCGCGTGGCGGGAATGACGTCGCCCAATACCGATCAACCGACGCTGGATGCCTTGAATGGCTTGCGTCAGCTGCCGAACGTGGAATTGGTCGGCTATGTGCGGCGGGCGGACGTTCAAAAATTTCTATGCGAGGCGACAATGCTTCTCTGTACATCGGATTTCGAGGGCTTCTCGAACGCATTTCTGGAGGCACTCGCTGTCGGTGCACCCATCGTGACGCGCCGGCATGTTGATCCGGACGCGATTGTCGAGCGTCATGTTCTCGGCGCTTCAGTTGAAGACGAGTTGGCGCTTTGTACATCCGTGAGTGAACTTTGGAACATGGGCGCGGGTGAATACGACGCGCTCAGCCAGCGATGCCAGATCTATGTCAAATCAAATCATTCCCCGATGGTGAAGACTCACGAGTTGATGGCGGCTTTGACACCCCTTGTCGCCAGGTCGAGGCACTCCGGTACACTTGTTACGAACTGAGCCGCTCACTCGTTGCTGATCCAGATCGGCGATGAGCAACGTGGGACGCACACAGTGAGGCGTTCGGTTGGATCCGCCGTTGATTTTGCGTCCGGCGTCAAGAAGCGAGACAAGGGTCATATCGGCACGACTGCCGTCGACGCTCTGGTAACGTGAACCGCCGGCGAGGCAGACATGCCGGCCGCAAGGCTTCGTATGGCGATGCATTCCAGGAGTTGATGCCTGGCGGTAGTCCTTATTTTCCCTCGATTGAACCCCCCGATAAATTGCATCGTGATTTGAATGGGTTACGCTTGCGCCTGACTGCGCATTTTGCGACGGTCGCGGGACCGAACAGGGATGGCAATGAGAATAGTTTTACCCCTCATCTTCGCGCTGGCTGGGAGTGTGCCGGAAATCTCTAGTGGATCGACATCGAGCGTTGCCAATGCAGGTGGTCAGGGAACGTTGCTGGCCGAGGGCCCATCCGCCGAGGCCTACAATGCTGCCGGCATCGATGAGAATACTGCAGCCAGCAGAGCGGCCGTTTCGTCGATTTCGTCATTCTCCGGTAAGCCGCGAACCCGCTTTCAGATCGGCGACGTCAGCTACGGCGTTCATGTTGCAGACCAGGGTTATAGTCTAACCAATCCCGACCCCCAGACCCTGCGTTTCGAGGTCCGCAAGGGCGACCATGCTTGGTACGACAGCTCGTCCGTGGATCGTTCCGAGATCAATTCCACGGTGACCTATCCCGCCGCCACGCCCATCACGCTCAGCTATCAGCTTATGGTCGAGGCGAACGGTAGCAACGGGGCGTTCGCAAACAGCGCGACCAGTTGGTTCATCGTCGGACAGTGGCACAACGACGATGACGCCTCAGGCGTCGGAACCTCGCCTCCGGTCGCGCTGAACATGCAGGGCGATCACCTGCAGGTGCTTGCGCGCTACTGCCCGCCGGGCAAGAATCCGAGCAACGGCGCAGGCTTCGTCGTCACCAAGACACTCTGGACCGACCCCACCCCGATCGTGACCGGCAAGTATCACTACGTGAAAGTGCAGGCCCAATTCTCGAACGATACGACCGGCTATCTGAAAGTCTGGATCGATGGGGCGCAGGTCGTGAATTACAGCGGGCCGCTGGGCTTTGGGGTCGGCACTAATTGGGAATTCGGAATCTATCGGTCGTCGGCGCCCGAGACCACTGCCGTCAATTACCGAAATGTGATGATAACGACGGGGGCGTTAACGCCTGTCTCGTCAGAGCGACCGTGAGTCACGGTGTGCAAAGTCACCAGCGGCACGGCTTCCCTTGGCCCGATGAATGTCGCCGCGCTGAAGCAGAACGATCTGCGACTGAATTCTTGTTCAGCGGGGTTGTCCGCCTGGCGCTCTCGACTGGCGGATTAGGCGTGCGACGTTGAGCTGCTTCGGATCGGCCATGTCCAGTCTGGTGGTCTGTGCTGATGGGCTCTCCGCAGCGGGAACCAGGCGTCTGCTGAAATGCAAACGGAGAGGTTCCCGTCCTCATTTGTCCCTTAGCTTGAATACTTTTTCATAGGCCGCCAAAAGCTTCGTCGATGCGTGATGCCAGGCGAGCTCGCCATTAATTCTCTTCTGACCGAATGCGCCCATAGCTTGGCGCCTCGCCGGATCTTCCAGGAGCTCCAGTATTTTGTCGCCGAACTCGGCGGTGTCCGCATTCTGCACGTACAACGATGCATCTCCCGCCGAAAAGCGGCCCTCTGTGAGGTCGAACTGGACGATGGGCTTGCCTAGCGTCATGTACTCCATGATCTTGTGCATCGTCGATTTGTCGTTCATCGAACTGGGGCGGTCCGGATTTACGCAGACGTCCGCCGTCGACAGGACGGTGAATAGCGTGTCGTCATCGACACGGCCGGTGAATGTGACCACGTCATCCAGTTCGAGTGCCGTCGCAAGCTTCTTGAGATCCTCCAGCTCACGTCCGCCGCCGACGATCACGAACTGGATATCATCGCGGTTCCGTGTCTTGTGGATGTGCTTGATTGAATCCAGCAACAGGTCGAGCCCCTCCTGTCGCGCGATAAGACCGACATATCCGACAAGATACCGTCGTCCTCTCTTCCAGGAGGGGGCCGGTGGAAGTGAGCGAACGCGGGACACATTCGGAGCAGAGCGCACAACGAAAACACGATCCGGGCTCATTCGGCCCCGTTCAATCGCAATCGCGCGATAAGATTGGTTGGTCGCAATCGATACGTCCGACAACGCGAATGTGACGCGTTCGAGTAGAACCATAACACGCCAAAGCACGCCACGACGTCCGAATTTCGCCTCGTAGAGCTCCGGATTGACGTCGTGCTGATCGAAGACAAAAGACTTCCCGAACAAGAATTTATGAAATGCACCGACCAGGAAAATCAGATCGGGCGGATTGCACGCATGGATGACATCAAATCCCCGCGTTGCTAGCACTCTCACGCTCAGCACGAATTCCCAGAACAACGCCACGCTGTACTCTACTGCGTAGCCCAGTACCCCGCGACCCTCCGCCGGCATCCAGTGGCGATAGACTGCGACGCCCTCGAGCATCTCGAATGAGGCCGTTGCGCCTGGTCCCTTGGGACAAATCACAGACACTTCGTAGCCATGCCGTGCCAATGTGGTCGCTTCCGACCACACCCGACCGTCGAACGGGACTGGAAGATTCTCGACGATAATCAGGACCCGGCCACGAACCGAGCCAACGCCCGCTTGTTCGGATTCGGGCACAACGGTGTCGTCATGAGAGAGTGTTGACATCAATTATCCGCTTTGCGTTCAGCGCCATTTGCTTCGCCCACCCTCGGGTATCGATGACGAGGTCGAATAGCTCCGACTCGGCTGCGGACTTTGCGATCAGCAACTTGCGAAGGGCGGGCAGATTGGCGAACGCATAGCCAAGGTTCTGCCCCAGCAGTTTCGACGGCTCAACGTGTGGATCGTAGATCGACAGGCCAATGTGCAAGCGGAGGAATTTGCGAGCCAGGTCGATATTGGGACTTTCGCGAAGGTCGTCGCTGTTCTCCTTGAAGGCAAGCCCCAGCATGAGTACGCGTCCGCCAGGCGGGACTGCTTTCAGGCAATTCTCGAACAGGAAATTCTTGTGCTCGTCGTTCGATCTGAGCACTGAATCCACGAGCCAGGTATGCGCCCCGACATCACTGGCGATGTATTGGAGCGCACGAACGTCTTTCGGCAAGCAGGACCCGCCGAATGCGCCACCCGGCCTCAAATAGTAGGGTGAAATGTTGAGCTTGGTGTCGGAAACGAAGATCTTGTGCACGGTTGCCGCGCTGACGCCGAGCTTGTCGCAAACGCGACCGACTTCGTTGGCAAAGGCGATCTTTACCGCGTGAAACGAGTTGTCGACGAATTTGGTCATCTCCGCGGTACGATAGGTGGTGTAGAAGACGGGCACCGAGATGCTCGCGTTCAACTCGTCGAGGACCGAGCATCGTTCCCCGTCCTTTGTTCCGACCACGATCTTCGGCGGATTGAAGAAATCTTCGATCGCGACCGACTCGCGCAGGAACTCGGGATTGTAGACGACCTCGACGAGGTCCATTCTGCCGTTCAGTGCGCTCTCGAAAATCGGGAGAACCAGATCCTCGATGGTGCCGGGCCGCATCGTGGAACGAAACACGACCGTCAGCGGTGTCGTGCGGGTCGGACCGATCAGGTCGGCGATCTGATGGGAAACTTCAGCGACGAAGCTCATGTTGTGAGATCCGTCCGGCGCGCTGGGCGTTCCCACGCACACTATTGCCAGCGCGCAGCCGTCGAGATGCCCGCTCGCGTCCTTCGTTGCGGTCAGCAAGCGCTTTCGGACAGCAGATTCCACAAGTTGATCGAGGCCGGGTTCCGTAATTGGAGATTTCCCCGCATTGACGATCGCGACTTTTTCATCGCTGATGTCGACGCCGATGACTTCGTGACCTTGCCTTGCGAGGCAAGCCGCTGCCGTCATGCCTACGTAACCGAGTCCGAACACCGCTATTTTCATCTTGATCCATCACACGCATCAGGTTGCGCCGGCAACACTGGCGGCCGTTGGGGTTGTCTGCGAGGTCGACGGCTTCATTCAGAGATAGTTCTTCGGATAGGCACTCCGAGACGGCGTTCCGCGTCCGCAACGCCTTCCAAAGTGCAGCCCGATAGTATTCGTTCGGGCTTGCGGAGCCTGAACTTTTTCGGGCTACCTATTCCGGTTTCGGCAGGAGAAAGCGGACGTTAACGGCGTTAGCCGATCCGCATTCCGGTCGTAGGCGGACGTTGATCGAACGTCCAGGCCGCTGAGCTGTTCGATGATGGATCGGCCCGAAACTCTTGGTTCAATTCGAGCCGCAGCGGCGCGTGGTAGCCGCGGCCTAGAGGATCACGAGTTGGAGGGGCGAACGGAGGGGGCCGCCCATGCTCGAACTTCATGACAGACGCAATATGCCTGGGCCAAAGCGGCTTGATCACCTCGCTTTGGTTCGTCTCCAGCTATGCGCGAGAACGAAGTAGGTGACCGTAATTGTCACGAAGTTCAGATAGATATCGCCGAACGGCCACCCCGACCCGGTATCGGATCGGTTCTGAGGCGGGCGAACCATGCAGTTGTTCGCGATAAACGCACCGGACATCCACCGAGCCGCCAGGCGGGACGCCGACCATCGCTCGAACATATCCGTCGATGTACTCGTACGCGATGAGGCCGTGGTTGACCTCAATACCCTTTAAGGCAGCGACCTGTGGTTCGCGCTTCATGACGCAAATCCGTCGCGTCGTGGATCCGTCGTTCTCGAAGAGAAGCCGCTCGGCAAGCATCTTTACCAGGATTGTTTCGCCATCGGATCGAATGCTGTAGCTGCGGCGAACGGCATCCTCGAGAGGTCTCCAGCAGAGTTTCCACTGCAAGGATGCGAGAAGCCGAAGAAATGTCGCGAGTTCGCGACCCTGGCCGCGGAGAAGATCGTGATGTCCGGCAATGAAGCACGGCTTGCCCAAGAGGCCGTCAAACGCAAAGTTCTCGATGCCGTGGTCAATGTATCGTCGGGTAAAGATTGGGAAGCTCGCATACCGGACTATGGCGACACTCCAGAGATCAGCGAGTGTGGTTTCGTTCAAGGCATCATTGGTTGGTGCGACCTCGGTGTTCACGGCCGCGGTGAAGCCATTTCGCTTGAGGGCCGAGGCTGCCTCGGGCGAGAATGCCCCTTGCGGGAAAACCATCACGTTCTCGTGGTCAAGTGCGGTGTGGTGGCGAAGGGCCTGCATCCGCATTCTGGCGGTTTTCAGTTTTCTATCGAGCAACTCAGGCGAGCGGGCTGCAAACTCACCTCGTGTATGATCGCAGCCGTGCACGCAGATGGACAGTTTCCCGCTGCTTTCGCGAAAGGCGGCAACAGTGCCGCGGTTTGTTCGCCTCCAGTTCCATGGAATGAAGGCAATGGTCGTTGCGAATGTCAGCTTGTCCGCAAGCTGCAGCAGGTCGTCAAAATCGAGGAGACCGTACCGCGGCCACAAAGGTGGATCGTCAATGATCAGGCAAGCGCTTGTTTCAACGCTCGTCAAGCAAACGTCGCGGAATGCCCACTTCAGATACATCACGATTGGCACCGCGCCGGCGAAACACTTCTTCACATCGAAATAGGTTGCGGCCCGTTCGCGAACGTCCACTATCGTCAATGAAGAGTCAGAAAAGAAGCGGACACCGGAATAGGTGAACTCGGCGAACAGATGTCCGTCGCTCACTCCGACGATGCTGTGAAGGGTGCTATTGCGGACGACGAGCGTGGTATCGTGGCCCCGTGCCAGTTGGATTTGCAGTCCCGACATCGGGCCGCACAGTTCTGGAAAAGAATCGGTGACTGATACGATCGTTGGTCGCTGACCGGAGTCGCAGATTTCCGCCTCGGGATCTCCGGTGATCTGACGCAGGAGGGACTTGCAGGGGTCCGTTGCTTGAAATCCATAGACGAAAACGGAAGCGGCTCCCGCCAACCACGTCGGAAGCGCGTCAGTCTCGCTGTGTTGTAGGACTTCGGCGAGACAGGCCGCCGAGGTCAGGACAGCGAATCGCTGATGACCTGCTGTGCGCGCGGCTGCACTGTCCCCGTGCGCTTCGTCAACTGTCAGCACCGTCCAGGGAATTTCGAAGAGATCAAGAATTTCCGTCAGGTTGCAATCATTAGTCGATGGATCGCTGCCGCGAAGCAGAACTGCGATCGAGGTGCCTTTGGACATGGCGTCGGCGTTTCATCCGTGGGTTGTGCTTCATCTGTTGGTCAGGCTGCCATGCCTCCTGCAGATTGTTCGCGACCTCGCGAGGAAGCCTATACGAAAGATGGCGAAGTTTCCACCATGGGTCGGACGCGCAATGGTAGTCTCGGCCTAACCAATCTGCGGTATGCGATGCAACGGGCTTATCGAGATCAGTTTGGGCCTCTCGCAGCTGGCGATTTGTAAATCCCGCCGTCGGCGTGAGCGCAAGTTGGTAGCACTAACATTTACGCGAAATCGCTGCCTCGGGCGCGATGCGACGCGTTGGGGTGCCGCAAACGAATTGCCGACGTGAGCCATCCGTGGAGGCGTAACGAGAGGAAGACCGCGTGCTGTTGATCTATGGTCCGAGTGTGACCAGGACTGCAAGTCAAAAAAAGTGATTGATTACAATGTGCTGCCCGGCTCTTTGGCGTGCTGGGTCAGGCCATTGCACTGCGTGCGAAGCTCCTGGATGCCCCGCGCAAGGGCGGGGGTACCCCCGATGGGCGTGAGTCATAACCCGTGTTCTACAGCGGCGCGGGCGCCCAACCGGCTATCCTGTTTGAACGCACGCTAGGGCCTTCAATTAGGGAGCCAACATGGCGAGATAACCGTGCTCGTGAGGATACTGATTTTCACCATTGCTTTCCTCTGGCGTGATCGTGGCAAACATGTCGAAACAACTTTATTCCAAATTTGTTCCTGGCTTAGTCGATACTCAGAGCAGGACCGCCGGCGCGGACATTGAGACGGCAAAAGCCGGCCCATCGCTCGCCGTCATCGGGTGCGGCTACTGGGGCACTAAACACATCCGTGTTGGCCACGATATCGGCGCACGGGTGTCGATGGCCGCCGACATGCGGTCGGACACACTGGAATACGTCAAATCACAGTATCCCTCTGTCGCCGTTTCGCGTGACTTCGATGCGATCCTGAATAACCCTTCCATCGACGGGGTGATCATCGCAACCCCTGCCGTGACGCACTTTGAGCTGGCGCGGGCAGCCCTTGAGGCTGGAAAGCACGCGCTCGTCGAGAAGCCGCTGGCCATGACGAGCGCGCATTGCCGCGAACTGATTGCGATCGCCGAAGAACGGAAACGCGTGCTGATGGTCGGGCATACGTTCGAGTACCATCCGGCGGTGAGTGTCATGCGCCAGATGATCCGGAGCGGCTCTCTCGGCGAGCTCTACTACATCGATTCACGGCGCCTGAATCTCGGTCTCTATCGGCCCGATGCCAATGTGCTGTGGGACCTGGCGCCGCATGATCTTTCGATCATCTTTTTCTTGCTCGAGGAGACCGCGCACAACATCGGCGCTTGGGGTTGTGCGCACGTTCTGCCGGATGTCGAGGATGTTGTTTACGCCAAGTTGGGCTTCAAGAGTGGGCCGACCGCCCATGTACATGTTTCATGGTTGGATCCCGTCAAGGTGCGGCAGATCACGGTCGTCGGCAGCGACGCCATGCTGGTGTTCGACGACGTGGAGCCGTCCGAAAAGGTTCGCGTTTACCAGAAGCGCTTCAGGCCGCGGATCAACGGCGATTCATACGCCGACTTCCAGTCGGCCTATCATCATGGCGATGTTCATATCCCCGCAATATCCAGCAGCGAACCGCTGAAGCTTGAGTTGCTCGACTTCGTCAACGCGATCAAGACGGGGACGCAGCCCGTTGCGAACGGAGCGCATGGCCTGCGCGTCGTCGAAGCACTCGAAGCTGCATCGGAGTGTCTACGGCACAACCAGGAGCACCGTAGTAACGGAACGCATCAACCGGCGTTTCTGCGGCGGAACGCGTCGGCGGGGGCTGCCGAAATTGTCGTTAGATGAAGCCTTGCGATGGAAGGCGAGCCCGCGGGAATTCGTTAAGCGGGCGCTTGACATCGCTGTGAGCGTCACCGCGATCCTTTTACTGGCACCGGTCCTTGTGGCGGTGTGGGTCGCGATCCGCCTCGATAGCCCTGGGCCGGCGATCTTTTGCCAGCGCCGGGTCGGACGAGGCGAGAGGCCGTTCAATTGCTTCAAGTTCCGGACGCTTCGTCACAAGGCCGACGATAACATCCATCGCGACGCTATTCGTCGGGTTTGGGCGAAGGAGGTTCTCTCGAATGACCCTGATGCCCCGTACAAGCTGACAGATGACCCGCGCGTGACGCGCGTGGGGCGGGTGCTGCGGAGAACCAGCGTCGACGAGCTGCCGCAACTCGTCAACGTGTTGCGAGGCGAAATGAGCATTGTCGGTCCGCGCCCCGCGATTCCTTATGAACTCGAGTACTTCCGCGACTGGCATCATCGACGTCACATCGTGAAGCCCGGCATCACCGGGCTTTGTCAGGTTCGCGGCCGTGGTCGCCTGGGCCCGGACGCGATGCTCGAGATGGACGTTGAATATGCAATGAACTGGACCTTGTGGACCGACCTGAAGCTGATTGCTCTAACGGTTCCCGCGGTGCTGCGGGGCCGCGGTGCTCGATAGGGTTCTCGGGCATGGATATGGAATCTGGTGAGGTTTGAAAAATGAATATTCCGTTCGTTGATCTCAAGGCACAGTATGCGACGCTAAAGGATGAGGTGGCCGACGCAATTCGAGGCGTTCTCGAATCCACGCAGTTCATCGGCGGCGAGGCAGTCGCTTCGTTCGAAAGGGATTTTGCCGCCTATTGCCAAGTGCCCTATGCGCGCGGTGTGGCGAGCGGCACGGACGCGATCCATCTGGCGCTGAGGGCGTTGGGTGTTGGTCATGGCGACGAGGTGATTACAACCGCCCATACCTTCATCGCCACCGCGGCGGCGATCGTCGCGACAGGAGCGCAGCCGGTATTCGTCGATATCGATCCCGATACCCACACGATCGATCCGAGGATGATCGAGCGGGCCCTGACAAGCCGCACCAAGGCGATCGTTGCAGTTCACCTCTTTGGCCAGCCGGCCGACATGGGCCCAATCAAGGACATTGCACGACGGCGCGGCCTCTTTGTGATTGAAGACGCAGCCCAAGCGCATGGAGCGGAGTATCAGGGGATACGAACCGGGGCGCTCGGCGATGTAGCCTGCTTTTCGTTCTATCCGGGGAAGAACCTCGGGGCATATGGCGATGGAGGAGCGATCACCACCAACAGTGCAGTGATTGCCGAGCGGATCGAACGGTTGCGTGACCACGGTCGAACGACACATTACAACCACGCCGAGGTCGGGTTCAACAGCCGGCTCGATGCTCTCCAGGCCGCAGTTCTCCAAGTCAAGCTCCGGCGTCTGGATGGGTGGAACGACCATCGGCGGCGTGCTGCGGAGTGGTACACCGCGGAGTTGAGACACTCGGGCATCAAGACGCCTTTCGTCCGAACGGGGTCCACGCACGTCTACCATTTGTACGTGATCGTCACGAACGAACGGGATGCAATGCGCAAGCGGCTCGACGAGGTCGGCGTGGCGAGCGGAATCCACTATCCGTTGCCGCTGCATCTCCAGCCAGCGTTCGCCTATCTCGGCTACAAGCAAGGCGATTTGCCGTGCTGCGAAGCGATGGCCGCTCGATCGTTGTCGCTACCGATGTTTCCGGAGCTCACGCGTGACCAGGTGCGCCGTGTCGCTGCGACCGTGCTAGCTGTTGCGGAGCGCGAAAGCCACCAGGAAATGCGGAAGCCCGTCGCGATGCATGCCGATGGCGGGAAGGTGTGACGATGAGTCGAATTAGTCCACGAGCGGTGATCGAGACCGAGGCGATCGGAGCAGACGTGACGATCGCTGAGTTCGCAATAGTGCGGCCTGATGTTGTGATCGGCAACAGGGTGGTCATTCATCCGCATGTTGTGATCGAGAGTGGGGTGAGAATTGCCGACAACGTCGAGATCTTCCCAGGCGCCTATATCGGAAAGGTACCCAAGGGTGCGGGCGCGTTGTCGCGTGCGCCGCATTTCGAGGCATGGATCGATATCGGCGCCGATTGTTCAATTGGCCCGCATGCGGTCATTTTCTACGACGTCTCGCTCGGCGGGGGGACCCTGATCGGTGACGGCGCTTCGATCCGTGAGCAATCGCGGATCGGCTCAAAGACGGTTGTCGGACGTTACGTTACGGTCAATTACAACACGCGCATTGGCGATCGCGTCCGGGTGCAGGATCATACCTGGCTGGCCGGCAATATGACGATCGAAGACGACGTGTTCATATCGGGCTGCGTCGGCACCTCGAACGACAACGCAATCGGCCGGAACGGCTACGATGGCTCGCCGATGCTCGGGCCCACTATCGCGCGCGGCGCGGCGATCGGCGTGGGAGCCAATCTCCTGCCGGGCGTCAGGGTCGGTATCGGCGCTATCGTCGGCGCCGGCGCGGTAGTTACGAAGGACGTGCCTGACGGCACGCTGGTCACGGGCGTCCCTGCGGAAATCCGACGAAAGCTCAGCGGGGCTGCCGGCACTGCCAAGGCCTCAACGGAGTAGTCGTGAGGATCCTCTGTGTCACCAATATGTATCCGAGCCCGCAGAGACCAGGGTCCGGAGCCTTCGTGTACCAGCAGGTAGAGCAGCTGCGCCGGTTCGGCCATACGGTCGACGTCATCAATATGGTCGGATCCCAGTCGAAGCTGAACTATCTGAAGGGCACCGTTGATGTCGTGCGAATGACCGGCGCGACAACATACGACATCGTTCATGCGCATTATGGATATTCGGCCTTTCCCGCAATGTTTCGGTTGCGCGCGCCACTCGTCATCACGCTGCACGGGACCGACGTACTGGGGAATATCCTTGAAAGATTGTCAACGCGATTTGTGTCGCATTTCGCCGACGCCGTTGTCGTCGTGTCTGAGGAGATGCGGAGGCGGGTTCCCGGAATCGTGATTCCCTGCGGGGTCAACCTCGGCGTATTCAAGCCGTACGATCGCAACGAAGCGCGAGCGCGGCTGCAATGGCCCAACGATAAATTTGTCGTCCTGTTTCCGTTCGATCCGACGCGCCCTGAGAAGCGATATGATCTGGCACGAGCGTCAATCGACCGGCTGGTGCAGGAAGGCGTCGATGCGCAGCTGATGACGGTTACCAATGTACCGAACGAGGAAATGCCCTGGTACTACAGTGCGGCAAACGCGCTGCTTCTCAGCTCGGATTATGAGGGGTCACCGACCTCCATCAAGGAAGCTCTCGCGTGCAATCTTCCGGTGGTGTCGACCAATGTCGGCGACGTCCGTGAACAGTTGAATGGCATCGCTGGGACGCAGATATGTCCGCCGGACGCTGGCACGATCGCGCGCAGTCTTCGAGAGGCCTTTGACTGGTCGCTGAACGGCGAGTTTCAGGGGCGGGCAGCAGTGGTGAGATACGACCAGGCGTTCACCGTGGAAAGGATCATCGGGGTATATACCGACGTCATCTCCAACTTTAGGGCAAGAGCGCAGGGCAGGCGATTGGTGCGGAGCGGATGATGGCGATGAGCTTGGCGCAGAGAACGTCGTTAACAGGGTCGTCGCTTTGGCCAGCGTGACGCGAGGTCGTCGTCTTCAGGGATAAGCTAGAGTGAAGCAGGCTCTCACAAACGGCGTGATCGAAGTGGCCCGTCGGTCTGGCCTGCTGCCGGCATTCCGCAAGATCTTTGCGGGCCGGGCGGCTATTCTCATGTTCCATGAGGTCCAGCAGGATGGCCGCTCGGAATTGATGACCGGGACTTCAGTCGGCCTCTTTGAGTATTCGCTCAATTGGCTGCGGCAGGAAGGCTGGGAGATTGTCAGTCTGGCTACATCTCTCGAGCGGTTGGCGTCGGACCCCGGGAGGGGTGGCCCCTATGCGGTGCTTACCTTTGACGATGGCTACCGGGACAATGTCGCGACCGCGCTTCCAATCCTCGAGCGATACAACGCTCCGTTCACGATCTACGTTCCCACTGGCGCGCCGAAACGGACGTTGCAGGCGTGGTGGCTGGGTTTGCGTGAAATGTTTCGCTCTGGAGACACGGTAACGATCGACGCGATGGACAAGCGATTCGATTGCCCTCGATTGCGCGAGAAAATGGCGGGTTTGAACGAGGTAACTGAGTGGTTACATCAAGATTATCGCCGGATCGCAACGCTGGCTCCGACGTTCAGAAAGGCAGGCCTTTCGTTATCGGGCTTGAATGAGGCATATTTTCTGGATGAGCGCGAGCTTCAAGACTTGGCGCGGCATCCTCTTGCGTCAATCGGCGGGCATACCGAATCGCATGCCGCCTTATCGTGCCTCGATATTGAGCCCGCAAGGGCCGAAATGGCAGATAACCGCCGCTATCTGGAGCAATTGCTGCAGCGTCCCGTTCAGCACTTTGCTTATCCTTACGGTGACTCCAAAGCATGCGGCCCCAGGGAAGCGAGCCTTGCAAAGGACATCGGCTTTTCAACCGCCGTGACAACCCGGCATGGGCAGCTGTCTGATCTCAAGTCCGGTCATTTTGCGCTTCCTCGTCTCGGCGTAGGGGGGCCATTCGATACGATAGCTAAATTCGAGGCGCGCATCAGTGGCATTCAATCCGCGGCCCATATGCTGCTGGGGTCCCAACGTTGATTGTAGGGCTGAACCACTCACTGCAAGGTGAACTGCATCGGCCCGCTCGGGAGAGCGCTGAAATGCGCATACTGCACGTTATCGAACGTCTCGGCCCGGGAGGAAAGGAACGGCAAATCGTCGAGCTGCTGAAAGGACTTTCCGCTCACAGTGACATAAGGTCATTCGTCGCCGTCATGGACAAGGACGAGGTTCGCCTTGAAATTGACCGCGAACACGCACAAGTCATTCAGCTCAATCGCAGAGGCAGAAAGGATCTACGCCTTTTCAAGACCCTGTACGAACTGGTTGCCGACCTGAAAATAGATATCGTCCACTCGTGGGGCGCGATGTGCTCCGTCTATGCAGCGCCGGTTGCGAAAGTGTGCCGGACGGCCTTCGTAAATGGGTTTGTGCGAGATGCGCCCTCGCATCTGACACTCTGGAATGAGGGGTACTTGAGAGGCAAGCTGACGATGCCATTCTCAGATGTCGTTGTTGCCAATTCGCGGGCGGGCCTGGCTGCCTATGGTGTTCCCGAGCGCAAGGGTCTCTGCATCTATAACGGGTTCAGTCCTGAAAGGGTTTCCAACCTGAAGGACAAGACCGAACTTCGCAGCAGTCTGGCGATTGAGACGCCGCACATTGTAGGGATGGTCGCTAACTTTACGCCCAGAAAGGATTATGAAACCTTCGTCGAGATGGCGTGCCGCATCTGTCGTCTGCGGGACGACGTCACGTTTTTGGCTATCGGTAGCGGTGAAACGTTGCAGCATGTGCGCGACAGCATCCCGACTGAACATTCGGGGCGCATAAAGTTCCTGGGGCGGCGGAACGACATAGAGAGCATTGCCAACCTCTTCACCGTTGGCGTTCTCACTACGAATAGCGCATTGCACGGGGAGGGCATTTCCAACGCAATAACCGAGTGCATGGCGTTGGGTAAGCCGGTTGTTGCAACAGACGATGGAGGCACTTCTGAGTTGGTGCTGGAAGGGCAGACCGGATTTCTTGTGCCGAGCCATGACGCCGGTGCTTTGACCGATCGCGTGCTCAAGCTCCTCGACGATGCTGAACTTTCTAATCGTTTTGGTGCTGCAGGACGTCGGCGCGTTGAAACAGCGTTCTCACTGGATACGATGTGCGATGCATATCTCTGCCTTTATCGGAAAGTGGCCTACAACTGGCGCGACCACGCGCGATAGGGTCGATCGATCGGTTGGTCGTTCGACCCTATTCTTGGCAACACGACGTGCGATTGGAGTTTTGCTGAAAGGGAAGTGTGTTGGCCGCAAATGGTCGGGCCGTGCAGAGATGGGTGACGCACTCGCATGGTGGCGGTGGTCGCTCTCTTCCGCGCCGGCGATCGCCCAGATGAGTAGGGATGGTCGTTTCGGTTGAGCCACCCCAAAAGCAACGTGTGATGCTGTCCACGTTGTTCGCCTGTGTCTGGCCAAACCTCAGTCTATTGTTGCGTATGGTCCCGATCGCCGTATCGAACGTGTTTGCCTTGGGCGCCTAAATCGGTTCGGGAACGGAATGCTTCGCTAGAATCTCTTAACTTGACGGCTTGAAGGCTCGCAAGAACAGCTCCAGATTGGCCAGAGACCAAAGCACCTTTTCGTGGTTTTGACGGCGGGCGAGATGCTCGTTGACCAACTGCCTCAGGACATCCCGGTCGCAGAAGGATGCCACACGCGCACCGTCGCAAACTAACAAATCGGAGATGAATTCGCGATAGGGACCGCGAAACCACTCCTCAATTGGCACGCGAAATCCGATTTTCTTACGCGTTAGAATCCCTCGTGGAAGAGTGTGCTGCATCGCTGCTCGCAATACTGACTTGCCGCCGCTCCGACCAACCAGGAAACTGTCCGGAAACCGCGCCACAAGCTTGGCGAGACTGGTGTCCATGAATGGCATCCTGCCCTCAATTGAGCCTGCCATCATCATTCGGTCGGCACGTTCAAGGAGGTTGTCGGGTAGCCACGATGTCTGATCAAAGAACAGCGTGCGCCGCACATTCGACCCGGCGGCCATCGAGAACGGATGGGAATCCGGCGGCGTTACAGGTAGCGGGCGTCCGATAATGCGATCCCGTTCGTTAAGGGAAACTCCGCCAAACCAGAGTTGCATCCGGCTCGGCCAATCCCGCTCGCCCGCTGCACTCGTCACGATCTTGGCGCGGCGCATATCGTACGGGAGCGCACGCATTGCGGGCGATATGATGCGATCATGAATGGCCTGCGGAACCAGTCGTTGGTAGAGCTCGATCCACAGCTCGGCTCGATGCTTGGGATAGCCGCCCAGCAGTTCGTCCGCTCCCTCTCCAGTGAGGACCATTTTCACCTTGCTCGCCGCCATATGCGACAGCATCATAACTGGAATATCGGCCGGTTCGGCCGCGGGGGCGCCGCGACGCAGCACGGCGGTCGGCCAGCTTTTCATGAAGTCGTGCGGCTCCAGCACGATCTCCTCGTGATTGGTGTCGAATTGACGAGCGATGGTGCGAGCGTGATCGAGCTCGGAGTAGCCGGCTTCACGAAAGCCAACTGAAAAGGTGCGCAGGCGCTCAGAACTATGGCGGACCATGGCGGCCACAACCGCAGACGAATCGATGCCGCCAGACAGGTAAGCTCCAAACGCAACGTCACTCCGCATGCGGATCCGTACGGCATCATCGAATGTCGCCTTGAACATCCGGACCGCCTCGCCAAAAGTCGTGATGTCGGGCTCGGCCGATGCCAAAGGTGGTGTGAAATACCGGGTGATGTTTGTGCGTCCTTCGCGCCACACGAGGTGGCAACCCGGGGGAAGCTTGCGCACGGCTTGAAAGAATGTCCTGGGGCCCGGGACATATCGATTGAGGAGATAATGCTCGACGGCATGCGGGTCGATCTGGGTGTTCATGCCGGGGAACTTGAGCAGGGGCTCGATTTCCGAGGCGAACAAAAGGCCTGCGTGCTCGGCTATGAACAAGGGTTTCTTGCCGAACGGGTCACGCGCCAGGACAAGCTGCTGGGTCCTCGCATCCCATAGTCCGAACGCGAACATGCCACGGAACCGCTTGATCGAGTCCAGTCCCCAAGCCCGGTAGGCCTCGATCAGAACTTCCGTATCGGAGGACGTGCGAAAAGCATGCCCGAGAGAGACGAGTTCTTCGCGCAATTCAACGTAGTTATAGATCTCTCCATTGAGAACGAGCCCGATCGAGCGATCAGCGCTCCACATCGGCTGGGCTCCGCCCTCGAGATCGATGATCGAGAGACGCCTATGCCCCAAGCTGACCTGATTGTGCCCGCCAGCAGTGTCGCCTTGCCAGTAGCCGGCGCCGTCGGGTCCCCTGTGGTTCATGAGGTTGGTGAGGCGGACAAGAGTCTCGTGGTCTTGCCGGTGCTTTCCCCGAAGTGCCCAGCCAAAAATCCCGCACATGGCCCCTGCCAGCTTCTTGTGTCCAAACATTGCTGTGGCTACGGGTGGCTCTCAATCGGAAAAGCGGAGTAATCCTTGGAGGTTGCGTCATCATGTCCTCTCGACCTGCTCGCGAGGATGGCGCGCATCACGCTCGCCCTCGGCGTCAATTGCGTCATATTCGGGCGTCGCCTTGTCGTCTTCTGGGAACCAGGTCTCAGTGGCTTCGATCGTGGCGGACTCTCCTGATCTCCGAAGTCGCGCTTTGTGTTCATGTAGATCCAGACGATTTTCATCGTCTCCTCGGAATATCAGCCCCTCACATCAGGTCAAAAGATTGGTAACTTCGCTTAACCTCAGTTTGGTGCCGTCCGGCATGTGCTGCGAGAGCATATCCTCGTTGCCGACCGCGATCCGGTCGCATCGCATGTGCAGTGTGACAGTCGCGCATGTCCGCTGCGAACTAGCGGCGGGCTCTCAATCGACCTCTGTGCAGACTTGCTGCCAACTGAAGGCGTCAAGGATCGCTCCGGCATGAGCGGGCCTGCCCACGACATTGATGTAGTCCATGTCTCTGCAGGCGCGGTTTTGCACGAACGTCCCATTGAACGTTTCGTAAATCCGTAATTGCGAATGCGGTCGTGGTATCGTCGTGAGTGGACCGCTCGTTGCAATCATTCTGATCACAAGCCGGGGCAGCCAGGGCTATCCTGAGACCTGATAGGCTCTCTTGCTGATCTGATCGCGGCGCACGACGCGCCGCCAGCATGCTTGCGTGGGCGTCAGAGGCAATGTGAGCGACCGGCGACCCCTGGCTGAGGAAATGTCTTTTCGCATCGTCGACGTGGGTCCTCGCATCACCACATTCAACAGCGCCGACCAGGATAAGAACCTGGAAACGAGCGTCCTTTGAATATTTCTGGCGCCGGCGACGACGGTGTCTCGGCCTTCACCAGCTTCGGAGTTGACAGCTCATCCGAAGAAAATCCTAAGCTGCGTAGGACGCTGACACTTTGCAACGGCAAGCCCGGTCACCTGCGGTTATGTGCAAGAAGGGTCGCATTCGGCGGGATCTGAATCGCTGACGATGGCGAGCGCCTCATTGACAATATCAGTGGAGAACTTTTTTGCTCCTGTTGTGACGATCGCGCTGAATTTGTCTGCAACGACAAGCACATGTCGCAGACGCCGGCCGGTTGGATGTTTCAAACTATCGCCATGCTAACTAACTTTTTTTGCCATACTCGCTCATTAACCCGCCGACTCAGCAGTTGGGGATGGGCGATTCGCACTGCATTGGAATGTGCGCGCAGGTGATCCTGCGATGCATTGAAATCCGCTCGCGGCGTAAGGCGTTGCGAGCGCGTGGTATGTCGCGCGCCTTCGCGCTGCGGCCGTAAATTCCCTTGTAAGCGTCAAAGAGAGACAACTCTGCGACCGATGGAGGCCTGAATTGGATACGACTGGGACAATCACATCATTTTCTTCCACACCGATGACGAG
>NZ_VKHP01000742.1 GCF_010811875.1 Bradyrhizobium uaiense | reverse complement strand
TTTCTTTCAGGATGCGCGCAGCGTGCGTTGACACGAGGGGCCGGAGCCATAACCTCCGTTCTGCTTCCGGAGGACGGCCCATGCCAAACAACAACAATCAAGAAACTGACGGCTTCGCATCAGGTCGACCGTCATCGCCGCGAGCTTGTCGTCGACATCAGGCGGCAGCTTGTCCTTGAAGAACGAGACCGCCTTGTCGTGCAGGCCGAAGCGCTTGTCGGCCATCGCGAGCCCGACCGCGCTGACGGTGA
>NZ_VKHP01000741.1 GCF_010811875.1 Bradyrhizobium uaiense | reverse complement strand
GTTGTAGCCGTTCATTTTTCATCAGTGATAGAGGGAGGCGACGATGACGTTGGTCCTCAAGAGCAAGGATGGCATCTGGTATTGGTCAGATGGAAACCTCTTAGACGTCAGCTTCCCTGCCGCCCTCCTCGCGGACGCTCCTGGAAAAAGGAGCTCGCGGCACTGCGCATTTCGGTCGATGGACCACAAATATTTCGGGTAAGCGTCGTCAGCATTGCACAGTTGCTACGACCCCACAACACCTATCGTTT
>NZ_VKHP01000740.1 GCF_010811875.1 Bradyrhizobium uaiense | reverse complement strand
ACCTGACATGGCGAGCTGCTTCGACGGTCCTTCTTTTTCTACGCCAGGCCGCGACCGCAGAAACTTAGCCAAGCCCATGAAAAGCTGGACGCGCTATCCGCTCGAATGAGCTGAGGAGCAAGAAGGGTATCCGAGCTGAGATGACTTGCGATCAAAGCGTTGATCGTTCGAAACAGATACGAAAGATAGTATCCAAGCGCAAATGGGAGAAATACGCGCCCGGTGAGACGCCATGCCCCTGAAATTTGCAT
>NZ_VKHP01000739.1 GCF_010811875.1 Bradyrhizobium uaiense | reverse complement strand
CACCGCGCACTCGGCGAGAGCCCGGCCTATCTGAATTACGCGGTCTGGGAATCCACCGCCGCCTTCCGCGCGGCGTTCATGAACCCCGAGTTCAGGGCGAAGCTCTCGGCCTATCCAGCTTCGGTGGCGGCGTCGTCCTGCCAGGCTTTCAGGAAGGTGTCCTCGTCGGCCTTGTCGAGGGTGAAGAGGTTGACCAGTACGACGTTCCTGGCATCGACCGCGAGCTGGCGGTCGATCGGGAATGCGGGGTC
>NZ_VKHP01000738.1 GCF_010811875.1 Bradyrhizobium uaiense | reverse complement strand
TCCGGCTGCGCTCGATCGCGAGCTCTTTCCCTGGCTTCAGGCACTCTATCCGGTGTGGGCGAGGCTGACGCCGGACGCCTTGTCACTCGGCGTCACCGTCGCGATGTCGGAATTGCTGCTGTCGGGCAGCACCACATGGGTACTGGCGTCGAAGATCGTCATATCGGCGGTCGCGGCCTGGCGACCGCGGCCGACCAGTTCAACGATCTTGCCATCCTGGATCACGACGCCGCGCTCGGCCCCGTCGGCCA
>NZ_VKHP01000737.1 GCF_010811875.1 Bradyrhizobium uaiense | reverse complement strand
GCCGCTTGCTCCGATGTCAGATGGATTCGAGCTTGCGCTGGACCGCTCGTAGCGCGGCGAAATGGTTGGGCGATGTCTCGTCCGACGTCTTGGCTTCGAATACGCGGCTTACCCCTCTCCCTGCCCCTCCCCCGCAAGGGGGGAGGGAGCCCTTCCAGTCCCGTTGTGGCCTTGCATGATGCCGTGTCGGCTCTTCACACAAGTGAGGTGAGCACTGCTCTCTCATTCCTTCCCCCCTTGCGGGGGAGGGG
>NZ_VKHP01000736.1 GCF_010811875.1 Bradyrhizobium uaiense | reverse complement strand
TTCGCCATCCTCCGCTGCCGCTTCGGCCCTTCGCTTCCGCCCACGCCCTGCGGGCCTGCGCGGACAAGCCGCTCCGGGTTCTGGTCCGTTCCGCCCGCCGTCTGAGTGATCGCCACGAAGGCCGCGAAGGTCGCGTCCTCTCCGCCAATTGGGTTCGGCTATGACCGACTTTCGCCATCGGTCGAATTACCGCGACTACCCGGCCTCGATCGTGGACGAGCGCAGGAAGCGGGCGGCATCGTCAGGAACAA
>NZ_VKHP01000735.1 GCF_010811875.1 Bradyrhizobium uaiense | reverse complement strand
TCTATGCGATCGTGATCGACCGGTTCGGCAACACCAGCGCGCTTTATCTTTCCACCGGCCTCGCCATGATGACGCTCGTCGCGGCTGCCATACTGAAACTGCTGTTTCCGAGGGCTCCCTGAGGCCGCCGCCGCGGGCAGAATGAAGCTCGGAACGATGAGCCGGCCGACCAGCGTGCCGTAGCTGCGATGATCGAACAGGATCAACGGCAACGTTCCCCTTGTGATGGTCAGAATGCCGTTGCAGGCGCCG
>NZ_VKHP01000734.1 GCF_010811875.1 Bradyrhizobium uaiense | reverse complement strand
AAACAGCGATGAACGTTCGAGGAACTTAACGTCAAGCTCGGCGATGTTTACAGATTGAGGAAGTATAGCCTGCTGCATCGCAGCTACCTATTCAACGCTTACGCCGTTTGCTCTCAGCGTGTTCGCGCTATGATGGCCTGATCGCTCCAGAGGAGCTCGATTCGGGCCGCACTTGAGATATTCAACGAACGGGCTGAGTCTCGCTATTGCGGGCTCGGTTTCCGGACATCCAGGCCGACTTGCAAGCTGAAG
>NZ_VKHP01000733.1 GCF_010811875.1 Bradyrhizobium uaiense | reverse complement strand
TGATCACTTCGAGGGGCGATCATGGAAGGGTCTTCATCGTCACGCCCTGATGACAATGATTGCCTACGCCTTCCTGCAGCATCGCCGCCTCGCACACGCGGGGCGGAAAAAAAAGAATCAACGGACCCCCGCCTCAGCCAACCATGCCCGCCGTACGTCACGCCATCGTCGGTCTCATCCTTCGGCCGCCGTCTCAGCGGTGCCCACACTGCCGAAAACAAATCCTTGAAAAACACCGGTACAAATAGATTC
>NZ_VKHP01000073.1 GCF_010811875.1 Bradyrhizobium uaiense | reverse complement strand
GCGTGCGCGTAGAGCCCCTTCGAGGCGACCGGTCCGCGCAGTCCGATATGGTACGACACGGTCGGGTCGAGCAGGCGGGATTCGGCGGCCCGATGAAAGGCAGCTGGCCCAGTGTTTCCGGCCAAGGGATAGGCATCGGTGTGCGCATCCAGGTGCACGACCGCGAGCTCGCGGTCGTGCACCTGGATGCGCACACCGATGCCTATCCCTTGGCCGGAAACACTGGGCCAGCTGCCTTTCATCGGGCCGCCGAATCCCGCCTGCTCGACCCGACCGTGTCGTACCATATCGGACTGCGCGGACCGGTCGCCTCGAAGGGGCTCTACGCGCACGCTCGCGAGCTTGGCTATCAACTGGTGACAATCACAGAACTGCTGGATCGCGGCATTATACCGGTTCTCGACGAAGTCGTTCGGCGTCTCGCCAATCGACCCGTTTACATTTGCTGGGACATGGATTTTTTCGATCCGTCGGTTGCCCCTGGGGTCATCACCCCAAATTGGGACGGCGTGACAGCACGCGAAGGCCTGCAGATCGCGCGATTGCTGCGTCGGCTGAACATCGTCGCAATCGACATCAATTGCGTCAGCCCACTCCACGATGCCGCGGGGCTTGCCGCATTTCTGTGCGCGCGCGTCATCCTCGAGTTTCTTGCCGGCCTGGCCGCGGCGCGGCCCTCTCATAGGGATTGATCGTCATGAACGTCGTACCTACCAAAAAGCCGCTGGATGAGGCCGCGTCGCGCAAGCCTGCTCATGTGATCCGCACGGCGGACGAGGCGCTGACGATCGCGCGAGAGCTTGCCCCGTTGCTCGCAGCCGGAGCCTCGGAACGTG
Source organism: Bradyrhizobium uaiense (assembly GCF_010811875.1). Lineage (GTDB taxonomy): Bacteria > Pseudomonadota > Alphaproteobacteria > Rhizobiales > Xanthobacteraceae > Bradyrhizobium > Bradyrhizobium uaiense. The sequence goes on along the minus strand of NZ_VKHP01000073.1, from coordinate 34,947 downwards.
ACAGTCAACGTCGCCTGCCGCACGACGAGCTCAGGCAGTTTGTGCAAAGCGGGTTGTGGGGCATCGGTATACGCTCCGAGTACGGTGGCGCTGGCGTTTCGATCGAAACCATCATCGAGGTGGTGGCGATCATTTCAGCAGCCGATCCGTCGATCGGCCAATTGCCGCAAAGCAACTACCTTCTGCTGGAAAGCTTGCATCACATCGGCACCGAGCCACAGAAACGCTTTTTCTTATCGGAAGTGCTCACCGGCAAGGTGATCGGCAACGCTTTTGCGGAATCCGGCGGCAAGAACGTGCTGGACATTCGCAGCCGCATCAGCCGCACGCCGAGCGGTCTGAGGTTGAACGCGCGGAAGGTCTACGGCACCAATGCGCTCTTCGCAGATTGGATACCGATCTCCGGTGTCGACGATGATGGTAACGTGGTTTATGTCTATGTCCCGCACAATGCTGCTGGCTTGTCGGTGCTCGACGACTGGAACGGCTTCGGCCAGCGGACCTCCGCAAGTGGCACGGTGATCGCCGATAATGTGGAGGTCAATCCCGCCCATGTGATTGCGCGCTACAAGTCTATCGGTAGACCAAGCCTGACTGGCCCTTTTGCGCAACTCCTGCATGTCGCGATTGACCTCGGAATTGCGCGAGCTTCGTTTGCGGAAGCGGTGCGGCTTGCGCGCTCGGCCTCACGCCCCTGGATCGACAGCGGACTCCAGCGCGCCCAGGACGACCCGCATACGATTGCCACGCTTGGCGATCTCCAGATCCGTGTCCACGCCGCCGATGCGATGGTCGCGCGCGCGGCCCGCACCCTTGATGCGGTGCGCGACCGCCATGATGAAGCCGATGTCGCGCGCGCATCGGTTGCGGTAGCCGAAGCAAAGGTACCCGCAAACGATGTGGCGCTGTTCGCCTCATCCAAGCTATTTGAGTTCGGCGGAGCGAGCAGCGCCCGCACCAATCTGAACCTCGATCGGCATTGGCGCAATGCGCGAACGCACACGCTGCACGATCCTGTACGCTGGAAATATCATCTGATCGGAAACTACGTGCTGAACGACAAGAACCCACCACTTCACATCTGGGCCTAACGGACGCGGTCGTCGAAGTCTTTTGGCGCCACGGATACGAAGGCGCATCCGTCGGCATGCTGATCGAAGCGATGGGAATTGGCATTCCGAGCCTGTATGCGGCATTCGCCAACAAGGACGAGCTCTTTCGCAAGGCCGTCGAGCGCTACGATGAGAAGTATGGCAAGCTGTTTCGGACGACGCTGGAAGAACCCACCGCGCGGCGCGTTTTTGCGTCCCTCATCCGAGCCGCGATCGTCCAAGCCACGCGCCCAAGGCGGCCCGATGGCTGCCTGCTTACAAGCCGTCGGAGGCGCAACTCGCTCCGATCTGGAAGGCGTGTGGGAAATGGCAATGCGCTGCTCGCCTAGCGCCGAGGCATCTCCCTACTCTCCGCCCTCGTAGAACAGCTCAAGCGGCAACCCGACCAGCGACTTTCCGATCCAGTCCCGCGCGATCACGTTAGACGGTCCGATCGCGATGGCGGCACGAGCATCCCGAAACGATCGTTCAATCGGTCCGCGCCGATAACCGTAACCACCGGTCACGGTCAGCGCTGCGGCAGCCACCTTGTTGGCAACTTCGGCGGCGTGAACCTTGAACTCGGTGAGCGGAATCAGTATCTCGCTCTGGGGCTTGCCGGCGCGCCACAGCTCATCAAGCCTGGCGGCGAGCTCGTTGCGCCACGGGCGCAAAGTTTCGACAAGCACCTTTGCGGCGCCGAGCTCCTGGCGGATGGCCTGATAGTCCGACAGGCTTTTGTTCTTGTCCTTGTGAACAAAGCTCGAGGTGTGTGCGACCGCCGCATTGAGAGCTACGGCGGGCCACGCCTTCCCACACCGCACCAAGACCGATCAGGTAAACAGGCGAAACATCGTCATAGATAATTTCCTTGCCCTGTCCCTCGGCACCGAGGCGATCACGGCTCGGGACCTTGACGTCCCCGTAGCGGATCGGTCCGGAATGATTTGCCCGCACGCCCAGCGCCTCCCACGGGCCCGGATCGATTCCGGACGCCTTACCATCGACGATGAAGAACGAGATATCGGTCTGGTCCTTGGCACCGGGAGAGCGCGTCTGCACCACGTAAAAGTCCGCCTGTCCCGAGCTCGTCGTAAACGACTTCTCGGCGTTGAGAACGTAGTTCTCGCCGTCACGGGAGGCCTCGGAGAAATTGTACCACCAATGCCCGCCGCTCGCCCGCTCGCTGGTTGAATAAGTGCCGAGCAGCGTCCCGCCCGTGGCTTTGAGCCAGCGCTCCTTCTGATCGTCATTGCCGAACAGGTTGATGGTTTGCGCTGCGCCGACATGCATGACGTAGACGAGGCCTGTCGAGGCGTCTTGCTGACCGATGCGATAGGCCGCTTCCGCGAAATCGCCATGGCCGAGCCCGAGCCCGCCGAAACGCGGCTCATTGAGGACCCCGGTCCATCCGGGCGCCGCCAGCGCCTGGAGATTCTCCCGCGGAAACCGGCCTTCGAGGTCATTGCGGTCAGCATGGACTTTGACAGTGGTCTCGATCGCGGCATCGAGGCGGGAATAGATGTCGTCCTGTCCAATGCGCGCGAGATTGTCCTTGCTCATGGGTATTCTCCTCTGTCTGGTCAATAAGAAAATGTTCAGGCGGCCGCATGATCGCCGAGTGCTGGCCTGCGCAATGCGGCAAGATGGGTGGCACTCTCTTCTGGGCTTCCGAGATAGAGTGCCTTGATTTCGGCGCGCCCGCGCAAATCTGCGGCCTCGCCCGCCAGCACAGTCGATCCGCCGTCGAGCACTGCGGCGCGGTCGGCGTAGCGCAGCGCCACCGTCGAGTTCTGCTCGGCGACCAGGATCGACAATCCCTCCTCGCTATTGAGCGCCTTCAGAGCGCTGAAGATCGTCTCGACCACGAGGGGCGCGAGGCCCATCGATGGCTCGTCGAGCACCAAAAGTTGCGGACGGGCCATCAAGGCCCGGCCGATCGCCGTCATCTGCTGTTCACCGCCCGAGGTGAGGCCCGAGGCGGACCGCCGCCGCTCTTTCAGGCGCGGAAACAATGTGTAGACGCGCTCAAGGCCTGCCGCGATCTCGCGTCGCGACAGCCCGCCTCCAATGCCGCCAGCGACCGGATCCGACAAGTTGCTCGCCCTCCTGGAGGGCGACGTCGGTTATCTGGCCGGGCGCCGTATAGACCTGGTAGAGGGCTCCGCCCGAGAACGGATAGACCTGGACCGCGTTGATGAAACCATTGCGGACTGGCTGCACGCGTGCCGCCGCGTTGGCCTGTTTGACGCGAACTTTTGGGTCGGCGGCTTCGGGGACGCGTTTACCAGCGACGAGCGGCTTCAACTGCCCGGGCAGCGGCAGGGGTTTTGGCAATTCCACGATCTTGACGGGCGGCGGCGGATCGGCGGTGAGTGTCGCCGGCTCCGCGGTGTCATAGTTGATGTCAGGCGGGATGAAATTATGCGCAGCCGCCAAGCGCCGAGACTGACATCAGCAAAGCCGCCAACTCTGGTTTGACGATATCGCAACAGAAGTCTAACGCCTTGATTTCATTGGGTCGCTGGAAGACCACAGCATGAACGAGGGGCAGATTTATCTAGGCCGACGCGCCCCTCACCTCTTGCGGGACCGTGACGACGTCGAGCAGGTCGTCCAGACCGCCGGTCTTAGAAAATCGATTGTCATCGAACGGACAGCGAAGGCAAAGCCGGGTGCGTCGTTCTGCGCTTCCTCAAGCAGCACTTGCTGATTGGTTCCGAGTAGGCGCAAGTAATTCGTTCTGCCACGTTCCATGAAGCGCTAATCAGCGTACCCTCTTTTCTCCGCTTGCAGGCCGCGTGCATTGAAGCGGTCTACTCCGTGCGCACTGAGCCACCAGCCAAGCGGATCCCAGACTTGCGCATGCAGAGGGACAGCCAATCCTTGGGCACGACTCGGCTGGCGATCGATGGTGCCGAGGTGCCGATTGGAAAGTGGCGTGGATTAGCAACAGATCGAGCGACACGAGCCGCGCTTGATCGATTGAAGGATATGAAAGCGCAAGGCAGACAGTGAGCGAACGACCGCGCACCAGCATAGCCGCGCTCATCTAAACTGCCTGCTTGTCGATCGATTGAAAGAAAACGAGTGCCAGCGCTGCAGCATCGAAAAGACCCATGCGACGGTCCTCGCTCATCCACGGTTTCCGGGGCGGCGGGACATATACTGTACGGTGACTCCATGCGTCGCCCGCCGGTTCTTCCTCGGCCTTGATTACGATGACGACTGAGACAGCAGCCCGCGAAGCTGACCGGCCGCTTCGGCACTGTTGGGGGTGCGTGTCCAGTCAGCTTCGCTCCATCGAGCGACACCAGACGTGATCTCTTCAGCAGCCGCTTGACCACGGGCTAACGATAGTGCCAATTGCCTCTAACGATCGGGGGCTTCACCTGCGCGCGATCATCGGAATCCGCAGCCGCTTGGTGACGATGCGGTGATCGGCGGCCATATCGCATCATGGAGGGCAATCGGCGGCTAGTGGCGGGGCGGGAGAGATCCGAAGTCGCCCTACATCGCGCGCCTATGCGGCCAGCTTTGGTATCACCCTCTCGACCAATCGCAAGAATCGGGTGTTGCTAGCCCGCGTTTTGAACTTACTACCCCTGGACAACGATCGCGAGCAATGGCGCGCAGCCTACAATGTGAAGCTGTCATTGGCCATGTGGGGGCGCTGGTCGCATTTGCTAGCCGTCAGGCCACGCAAACAACCTTCTGTGGCGACAGGGACGCGACGTCAGCTACTCCCAATTCCAAGCTCTTGCGTATTCTGAATATCGGGATCGGCCTTGCAGCCGAATTCACATTACGCATACGTCGCAGCAAGATCGGTCGTATTCGTGTCGAGGCGAGGTAGCGTCACCATCCCGTAATTGTTGCCGTCAAGAACGGCGGGATTGATCGCAATCGCTCCACCATTGCCGTCGGTGACAGACTGAAGCTGCATTCCATCCGCTCGTTGCGGAATCACCAGTGTCACTCCGTCCAAAGGCGCCGACGTGACCGCCGAGAAACGCAGGGTTTTTCTGTCCCAGCTCCGCAGGCTGACTTGGACCTTTCGTCTTGCCCGCCACCAAACAGCGACATCCTTCATGGACAGGGACGGGATGTTCTTCTCAGTCATGAACTGTGCAAGCTTCTTCACCCTGTCGAAGAACTCCGGAATGGGTGGCGCCAATCCAGCGACAACCACGGGATGGAACAAGCAATCGAAAAAGCCGTAATAGGCGCTGTGATTGCGCAGCACCATTTGCTGGGCTCGCTCGAACAGGTCATCGAGCGGCAGCACCATCGAAGTCTCTGGATTTGGCACCAATTGGGAGAAATAGAAATCGCCGTCGGCGATGTCCATCAAACCATGGGAGATTTCATCGAAGGACTCGAAAGCGGGTCCGGCCAGCGAATAAAGCCGATAGGGCAGAACCGAACCGCAATGAGAATAGCCAGGCCCACCTCCGAACGACGAGTCGTACACGGTTTCCGGCTGGCTCATGATCGCGTATCCCAAATAGTCCTTCAGCCAGGACAGGCCGTGATCACGATTTCCGAAGACGGGGTTCACGCCCCGCTCGCGGAGCAGGTTCGACTGCATCTGAAAATTGGCCGCCGTGAAGTCGGTTGATCCGAAGGTGTCGAAGTGGATCGTCACCTGATGACCCTCGGCCTCCAACTTGGCCAAATCCTTCCTCGACATCGTATTCACGTCTGTGCCCGTCATCAGGACGAAGAACGTATCGTGGCGCTTGGCCTCTTTCGCCATCTCGCCGATCCTCATCGTCTCCGTTGCAACTTGCGTATTCTGGTCGGGTACGGAGATTTCGACATCATGACTCAAGCTGGCAACCGACCGCAGGCCGTTCGGCCAATACCAGAGACGCGGTATCGGCGCCGGCGAGAGCGAGGTGACCATCACTCTCAGCAACCGCTCATGAAGATCGGCTTGGGGGAGGTCGAGCTGCGTATAGTCGATCCAATCGTCAAAAACATTGATCACCGGATTGAAGGTCGTCAACCCTCCGGCCATGATGACCGCCGCGTTCGGATCGTGATCGAGGCCCTGCTGCAATTGATAGATCGTGCGCTCGATATCATAGAGCACCGCCGTTGCGCGTCCGCGGTTCACAACGAGCGGATGCCGCCCCGCCGGTCCCGCGCTGTAAAGCTTATGGAACTGCAACGGATAATTGAAGGTGCCGGAAACCGGATCCCTTCCATAGACATTCGAATAGACCAGCAGGGAAATCTGATCGCGCAGACCCGTTCTCGCAGCGTCGGACGCATAACCGATTGTGGGCGCGATCACGTTGGCGTAGAGATATTTCGGGCCGATATTGGGCAAGACAGGTGGCATGATCCATCCTGCGCCGAAATTGGAGAAGAAGGCTCCCTGGCTGAACAGGTTGAGCGCAACGCGTACGACACCGGAGTCGTCCAAGTATTCGTAGCTATAGCCGAAATCCGTCGGGACCGGCGTCTTGCCGTCGGGCGCAAAGACCTTTGCGCTGCTCCAGGTTCGCCCTCCGTCCAGCGACTCAATGAAGAACGAGCCGTCCTCGAGAAATAGCTGGATTGGCCAAATCCCCGTGCCCGGATTCCAGGTCAAGACGTGTCGAATCCGGTTTTGCAAATTTCCGCCGTCGACCCATGCTCCGTTGCGCAGGATTGCGTAACTATGGCCTCTGCAAACAATCAGGTTGTCGCGAAAGCCGTCGCCCGTGAAATCGCCAGAGCCAGCCGTGGTCGGCGTCACTGGCCCGATCCCCGGCACTTCAAACGGTCCAATGAGCGTGCGGCCCCGTGAATAGCGGTACAGTTCCTGACCCGCCCAGAACCATTCATCGTCGGCAAATCCGTCGCGCGTGGCGTCAAACGCAATGGCGGCTGCCGGGTGGGCCGAGCCGAGCGCGAGGACGCGCGTCTGGGCATCAGCTGGTAGACGATAGAGAAACCGGCGGCCGATCAATTGCAGGCATTCGGAAGAAAGTCCGGGAATCGCCAATTCTTCCGCGGGCCACAGGTAGCCACCCTCCACATCTTCGGACTGTCGCTCGATGCCGAACCAGTCGCGCAGCTCGTTGGCTGGCCACTGGTCACACCATAGCAAAATGACCGATCCGCCCTTGTCTACCCATTGGCGCAGGCTGTTCCGCGCCGACGGGTTTGCCGGCGCGCCGATCACGATAGCCAGGCGCGGCCCGCTGTCCGCCTTCAGCTCTCCGATCTGATCGATTGGGCGCTCGACAAAGCTGATACCTTCCTGGGACAGGGCTTCGGGGATGACGCCGCCGATGCGTCCCGCCGGCTGAAAAACGACGACTGCTGGTCCAGCTCCGAAATCAATGGTGTCTGGCATATGAACCCCGCTTTCGATTTTACAGATCAGCGCTCGACGATTGTTTCCAAGCCGATCGCGGATTCACGGAATCGTTGAATATCGGCATCTGAAACTTCCGGCGGCAGCGCGCGCCGCAAGTTCTCTGTCGGACAGTCACGCAATTCATCCAGCGTCTGCACGCGTGCCCGTCGCAGCCGGCCCAAATCGCGCGGCGCCACACCTGTCCGAGTCAGATCGGCGAACAGCGCTGCCTGAAGCAAAATATCTACATCGATGCCGACTTCTTCCGCCAGGGCCGAGCGTCCCTCTCGCGGTCCTGCTGACCGTAGAAAGTCGTCGATGGTGTGAACGCCTGCCTTGCGCAGCTTTTCGATGATGCCACGATTGATCGATGGAAGACGGGAGAGCTCGCCGAGCTCCTCATCGGCGGCACCATTTCCACCTCTACCAGCGTTGGTGCTGCCATTGGCGTGCCCGTTGCCACGTATGATCTCCGCCTGCGGCCTGCTTGCGACTAACGAGCGTGCCATGGCTGATCCGTGACCATTCATCCCATGACCATTCATCTCATGACGGTTCGGCGGCGGGCTCCCAAAATCACCGCCTGAACGCCGCTCCTCCTGGTCTTCGCCGAAACCAGTATCATGGCCAGCATTGATGTCTTGACCCGTGGCGTCTTGCCCCTTGGGGTCATGGCCGTTGGCGCGCAGCGGGATGCACATTTGAACGTTGTTACCGCTGCGGCCGGTCTCCTTTGCCCCGACGCTGCGGTAAAACGCGACCAGATCGACGCCGTTCACGCTTCGCTTACGGCAGGTCAGCATGGCCGCGGTGTAACCGGTCAACGCAAGAATAGTGAGCTGGGTTTTTAGCAGGACGCGGCCGATGCCTCGCCCCTGTAGCTCGGGCCGGACCGCCAGCGAGTCGATCATGACTGCATGTCGAGGAAGGTCGGGATCACGGAAGCACATGCAGCACGCGATCGGTTCATTCTGCTCCCGCAGGACCAGCAAGTGCGCATCCTGACAAGCCATCCGTTCGCGGAAAGCGTCCTGGTCGTACCGCAGATCTTCAGGAAACGCCGTCTCTAAACCCAATGCAATCTGCAACAGATCCTGATCCAGCGCCGAATGCACCGTCGCGCTTGGCCGGCTGAACTGCGCCTGCAAAAGCCGCTCCGCCTCTCGCAGGACCGTCGGAAGGACCTCAACGTCGCCCGAGCTCAATAGACCGAGCGGCCGATAGAGGATTTGACCAGCCCCCTGGACCATGCCGACCAGTTGAAAGTTCTGCCGCTCATAGAAGCGCGAAAGCTCGGGCGAGATGGTCGCCGTGACGTACAATCCGCGATATCCGGAAATCGCGCTGAGCTCCGCCCGTAGCGCCACCAGCGCCGAACCCAGGCCCTTTGACCGCAAATCGGGGCGAAACGCCAGATCGTCGAGGAAGACATCCTGCCATGAGATCGCGGGCGCAACATAGGACAACGCAAAGCCGACGAGTGATTGCTGTTGCCGGACCAAGAGCAGCTCGGCGTCCTTGAGGATCAGGCGATCGGCGAAGTGCTCGCGGCCGTATCTCAGCTCTTCCGGGAACGCGCTGTTCTCAACCTCAATGAGCTCGCTGATGATCGCGCCCGACGGATCCCTAAGCCTTTCGATCCGCACATCAGCGAGCAGCCGCGACATACGTTGTTCTGCGCGGGCGATAGCATCGTTGCGACGCCACGACAGCTCGTCTTCGTGATGAGCGGGTGGAGCGAAGATCTCGCCCTTCCGCGCCTGCACAACGGGCGCACCAGATTTGCCTATCTTGTTCTTCAGCGTCTCGTTCTCGAGCAGATATTGCTCGACGTCGATCTCGTAGACCCCGCGGCCACCTGTGTACAGCTTCTCGACCGTGCCCCAGCCCACCAGGCTGAAGCAGTAATCGATCACACCGGCCAGCGGACTGTCGTAACCATACGCCTCGGTATAATGGTGCCGCCCGACCAGCGACTCGTCGAGCGCTCCATCGGCCGGATCAGCGGCCTCGAAATAGTAGCTCTCTTGATAGTTGATCGCCTCCGAGCGCGAGGCCATCTGCTTGACGAAATTGGCGAACCCAAGCGGTTTTCCCCAGGGGGCTGCGATGATCGCGACCCGCTTCGCCTTCGCCAGATGGGCATTGGCAACAATGGCATCCAGCATGAACCGCATCGTGCCGTTGTAGCCCCGCAGATCGTGCAGCAGGTCGTTGTAGTCGACCGTATCCATCAGGATCGTGCGTTCGCCGCGCGCGTTCAGTCCGAGATAGAGCGTCGCCAGTCCCAGGAACTCAGGGTAAGGCTCCAGCCAGAACTCGATGATGGGGGTTGCCGGATCTAGGATCAGTCGGCAGATTTCGCCGTGAAACAGACCATTCGGCTTGAACAGGCAGCAGGACAAGCGGGTATTGTCGAAAAGCAATTCAGGAACCAGCTTCGGGCTGCGAATGGCAACCAAGCGCTGCGTCGGAAGATGCTCAGCATCGCCCGATATCTTCTTCTTGATGGCCTGAAGCTCGAGGATGATCTGCTTGACCGACGTTTCGCTGATCAAATCTCCATTGCGGAGCAGGCCTTCCTGTCGCCTTTCAAGTGCGGACAGAAGTTGGTTCACCAGCCGCAAACCGGAGGCTTCGTCCTCATCCTTCAGCAGCGCCTGATAATCTTGCTTGATCACGCCAAAGAATTTCTTGCGATCGAGCCCGAGGTCGATTTCGGGATCTTCATCACGGCTGCCCAGCAACCGCTGAATGGTATCACGCAGCCAAGCGGCCCACGGCTTACGAAGATCGTCTTCGCCCGGGCCAAGCGACAGCAATTCGTCGCGGCTGAATACGATGTGATCGACGTCAAAACCGAGCTCAAGGAGACGCCGAACGGTACGACGCGGCCTCTCGTGTTCTGCGTAATAGGCCTGAATGCTTCCGAAGCGATTCACGGTGCGATAGAGGACGGCGAGATTGGGGTCCGCGGCCGTAAGAGCCGTGAAATTCTCCAGGAACCTCAGGGTCGAGCGCAAAAAAGCGGTCCGCTGCTTGCGCGGCTCGACCTGGGCCAGTGGGACCGATCCGAACTTGCTCACCAGAAAGCCATGCAAGCGGCTTTCAAGATCCCGATCACCGACGAAATGCGCGACCTCCGGAGACAGCTTCATTCGATGCCGCACCTCGCTTACGAACCTGCGAAGCAGCTCATAGTGGCGAGGGTGAACGGCGAGCGCGATATCGAGGTGAACGGCTAACCGTTCATGACTGAACTCATCATCATCAAGAGCCGCCATCTGCAGGTAACGCAGGAAGGGGCCAACGGAATGAGGGGCAAGCCCAAGGATGAAGGTTACAAGCCGATCGACCGGCGCGCCGAGCTGTGAAAGACGCGTCACGACATCCCAGATCGAGCCATTCGCGAACGGCTGAATGGTCTTCTCTGCGCTCTGCGCCCCCAGCGTCTGGCTAGACCACTGCTCATTGTACCATTGCTGGCTGGGCAACGGCTGCCCGTTGAGCCAAGGCGCGGCCGGACCGGACATAGAGAAGGCATGAGGATGGGTCGCATCCGGCCCCGCTGCGGTATGTGCCCAACCCATGGACGGGCTCCGACCCAGACCGGGTGCGGCGAGCGAATGAGACCAATCTGGAGTTCCGAGGATTTGGTCCGTGAGCGAGGCGGCCCCCATATTACTTCCCTCTTAGATTCAAAACTGTGCGGTACGCTTTCGCCTAGACAACGCCCTCGCCTGCCGCGAGGAGCCACGCCCAACCGGACGTTACGATCGCCGGTCGTTAGAAACGGCAATCGAACGTCCGCGGCTGGCCCGCACCTTGGTCAGCGGGTAGCGCGATCCTGGCGGCCGCGCTCTTTTCACATCGAGCCGCAACGCGCATGCCGCGGTCCCGCAAGCGTTGTTCTGTCCTGGCGATGGTAGAACGGACCTCCTCGATCCTGCGCGGTTTGCCCGCAGCGGAATCAGCATTCGCACTTTGTCTGCGACATCAATGACCCTGCCGCCGAAGTACCTGTAGTACTGCACAAGGGATTTTCCGTCCTTGGTGGGTTCGGTGCAGTACAACAGGAAGTCGGTGTAGTTCGTAAGCGCCGGGATCTCGAGCACCGTCTTGACCAATTCCACGCCGATGCGCTTGTGCTGCCACTCCTGCTTGACCGCCAGCACATCGCCAAACATGACATGGTCCGGAAGAATTGGATCATGGTAGCAGAGCGTAAATCCAATCGGGCCATCACCGCTTTTGACGACCAGCACGTAGGCGTCGCGGAACCTCATCCGATCTGAGAACTCATCCCAGCTGTAGCGAATGTCCTCGGGAAACACCGTTTCCAGCGATTGCATCATCTCGATCAAGCCCGGAGTAATCGCCGTGAAGCACTCGATCCGCAGCTGCGGAACGCTGGCGCTGAGCCGCGCATCGAGACGCGCAAGGATTGCGTCGATGGCTTCGCGATTCTCCCGCCCAAACAATGACACCGAGCGCTGGAACAGTCTGCCTCTGTCCGGATAATCCGCCTCCGCCCGGAAGTTCAGCCGTTCGTAGAATCTCATAAGTGGCGATCCCGCGGGATCGAACCGGGTTAGCAGACAAGCTTGCCGAGTGCCACGGACAGACGCAGTGCGCAAAGCCAGCTCCACGAGGGCAGAGCCAAGCCCCTTCTGCCGCTGGTCTGAGCAAACCGCAAGCTCATCAATATAGACAGCGTCATTGGGCAGTATGCCGCTGCGGAACGTCAGCGTCATCCCCACCATTGCGCCGCCGCTGCGCGCGACAAACAGCGTCGCATCCCTTTGGCGCATTCGTTCGGCGTAGTACTGCTCATCGACGAAAGCATATTCCGGAAAGGCGTGCCGATGCAGCGCCAGCAGTTCGGCACTGGTCGCATCATCGATCTCGCGATGGATCTCAAAATGCGCATCAGGAAGCACTGACCTGAGCGCAACTTCCGCCTGCCGCAGCTTTTCTTGGGACCGATGGGTGAGTTCGGCTTCCCGTTCTGCGGGCCGGTCGAAGAAGGCCGCCTCGGTGCCCTCGACGGCTGGCTTCTCCTTGTTGGGAATCGAGTCCAGCAGATGGCGCGCTCCCAGAAAAGCCTGGATGTCGATTTCGAAGACACCGCGCCCGCCGCTCGTCAGCTTGTCGATGGTCTGGTGGCCGACCAGATTGAAGCCGAAATCGATTACACCTTTCAGCGGCCGGTTGTAACCGAGCGACTCCGTATAGTGAAATTGCCCCGTCAGCGAGTTCTGCAGGGCGCTTGCGCCCGGATCGACAGATTCGAACTCATAGCTTTCGAAATAGTGGATAGCTTCGTTTTGCTTAGCCAGCTCGGCAACGTAATTGGCAAAGATGGCTGATCGCCCCCAGGGAGCGGCGAAGACCACCAATTTCTCCGCCTGGCCGAGGAACGCGTCGAACAACAGCGCGTCAAGCATGAAGCTCAGCGTTTCCTGGCGACCGAGCAGATCGAAAATCCGGTCATCGAAGTGATAGGTCTCGACCAGGATGCATCGTTGCCGGTTCGCATTGAAACCGGGATAGAGAGGAATTGCCGCCATGAACTCGGAGTACGGCTCCTGCCAGATCTCCAGCAGGGGTACGGCGGGATCCAACAGAATCCGGCAGATCTCACCATGAACGATACCTTCAGGCTTGAAGAGCCAGGACCCGAGCCGCGTATCGTCAAAAAACAGCTCAGGGACGTTTTTGGTGCTTCGGCGGGCGGTGATCTTTTCGAGAGCTCGCGCCTTCTCCGCGTCGGACACCTTCGCGTATCGCTCGATACGGTGAATATATTCGTCCAGCGTGCTTGCCGGCACCAGCAACCGGAGCCTTTGCAAAACCAGTTTTCGCGCCCGCAGGAGCGGAATCAAGCGCGCCGCCAGACGCCGCGCCGCGGGCAGGCTGTTCTCGGTCTTCACCATCTCCCGGTCGTCCGCCAGCTCATTCAGGAACTTGAACCGGTCGATGCCAAGCTCAATCTGGGGCGCCGCCTGCTCGGTGCCGACGATCGTCGTGATCAGCTCGTCGAGTCCACTGCCCGATGCGGTTCGCCTTTCTGGCTGATCCTCTCTGCTGCGGGAGAGCACGTTCTGACTTCCGAAGACGAGGTAATTCGCATCAAAGCCGGCGCTCGCCAATGCCCGGATCGCCGGGTGCGGAACATCGTGCTTGCTGAAATATTGCTGCAGACTGCCGAACCGGTTCACGGCATCGAGTACGACAGGAATATTCGGATCGTCCGCGACCAGCGCGTCAGCGAGCTCGAGGAACCTAAAAAGCGATTGAACAAGCAGACGCGCATCGGGCCTGCCGTCAGGCTCGGTGATCTTCTCCTGTCGCACACTCGCGAGCATCAGACGCCATAGGCGATCGATGCCCTCGCTCTGCAGAAAGTGCTCGGAAGAGTTCGAGAGCGGACGATCGTCGAGAATGGAGCGAACAATGTCCTCCCAAATAGGATAGTCGGCAGGAGGCGCAGATCTGAGGAAGCGAAGATGGAAGCGCAGTGCTTCAGGTGTCGCGCTTACTTTGAAGACTGCAGCATCGAGATAACGGAGCAGATTGCCCGCGTCTGCTACACCCAGATCCCATACGGCGTTGGTGAAGGCGTCCCACGTCAGCCCCGCCTCGGTGAGAAGCTTGCCGAGGTCCCGGACGGTGACTGGGCCTTCCGCTTCGTCGTGAGCCACCGCGTTCGCCGCTCGACCTGGTGCCTCGAGCCTTAGAAAGGGATTCATCTTCCTTGCTCCCAGTCATGTCGTTACGGCGCCACACTACAAGTGGCATTATGTATAGAGTGCTACTTTAAGGTATGTTCTGATTATGTCGCCTTCAAGACGTAATGCTGTTTGGTTTGTCGCAGCAGCATTGTGAAGTGAGGAGTCGAGATCACAAATTTGACCAGGAGCGTGGAGGAACTCGCTCAAGGCGCGGAAGCCTTTGTGCAGTCTCTCGAGTTTCTCGCTTGCCACTTGCGTTTTCCGAAAGCGTTCGACGACCGCGCTTTCGATGCCGACCTCCAGAGAGGTGAGCGGGATAGGATTCGAACCTATGACCCTGCTGATTAAGCGTCAGCTGCTCTACCAACCGAGCTACCCGCCCGTGATTTCTGTATTCGATCGGAGAACGATATTCAATCCCTGCTAGAACAACATTTCGCTGACGATCACGTGAGTTTGGCACAACGATCGACGAAGGCGCTTCAGCGCGTTTTCACTTTTTGCGTCATGCGAATGAAATCTTATCTTGCGACCTATGGTGCCGGCAGTTGTCTGCTCCTAATCATCCGCAAAAAAGAAACGCGTCATCAGCGGAACTCAACGGCGGCCGCTGTTCTGTCCTGCTGTCTTTCCTGACTCTGTTGCGCGAGGCGCATCAGGCTGACGCCTCACTCCATCTCAGTGAACTGCAGGGGACATTCTCTGATTCGGCGCGCAAGCTCTGTACGAAACGGACGCAACCAGGCGCACCGCGTGTAGATGTGCCCACTGAAGCCGTCTTGCACAACCACCCACCAACAACAGGCATCATCGCAATCGCTGCATATTCCAAATGGGAGGCGACTTTTGATCTCGAAAGTCGCTTTTCTCCTGGGGCCAGTGATGCGAGCGGAGCTGCGAGGCCTGCAGGAGATTTCGAGGAGACTTGAAATGTACAAGCACTTCGTCGTTGCAATTCCCATCAATAAAGCTCGTCGGGCATTCCCTTCAGGGCGCTCGGTGTGAAGCGACCACGCGCAATACAAATCGGCTTTGCTTCCTCTAATCTGCCCAGCGCAAAAAATGCAATGTGCTGATCGCAGAAGATGTCTTCAGAGAGTGGATCGTTTAGAGCAGTCGCCGCATCTACCATATGGGAGACGTCGCATGGCTGAATCATCGGCGGCCGGCATGGCTTGTTGCTAAGGTGGGCGACTCTGGTCTTCCTCTCCTCTCTCAATCTTTCCAAAGCACTCTCATTCTCTATTTGTATTCGTCAGGTCTTGCAGGACGAAGATGACCGTGATCCCACACCACGATATTTCTCAGCGGTGATTCAATCATGTCATTCGACGCCTGACGTCCCTTCTGCTGACAGCCTGCGAGAAACGCAGCCCATCTCATGTACTTCATGATCACGGCACTGCCCCTATCCGCCTCTCATTGGATTGCCGCCCTCCTCCGCGGAGACAATGCTTCTTAAAAGAAGCGCGTAGCGTCGTCTTATACCAAATAGGGTATCAATCTCGCTCCTCGTCCGCAGAACGAGCCCGGCACCTGATCCGAGTCGGGCTTGATCACACCGCGCCATCCTTCGATGTCAACTGCGATATCTTCACTGCTCCGGCCACTTGGATGACACAGTCAGGCGGCGGCGATGAGAGTCCAGCGAAGCGGTCGCGCACACGCAGGATTTAAGCGTGAAGGGCCCTATATCGATTAGTTTGAAGCCTCGCTGTGGTCAGCGCACCTGCTATCGCGGGCGCTTATTCGTCTCTGGTCACCTCGGCGGATCTCGTAACATCCATCCCGTTGAGGGTCGTCACAGCAGCGCTGCAACGGAGCGTCGCGAACTGACGAGCTCCTTTGTACGAAGCGCACCAATATGAGGCCGCGCCGACACACTTCAGATGAGAAACGAGACAGCTCGCTCGTTATGTATCTCACGCGCACTGCTCAGCTGCGAGTGAACGAGCAAATCCGGCTACCGGCTCGACGCGAAGCTGATGGAAGTCCTTCCTAGTAGCGTGATGGCAGAACGAACCATGAAAGTATCAGGTCGTGACCGACGAACAGCGCGAGGCTGCAGGCCGCAAAGCTCCAGAATACGCAACAAAGCATCATCTTCGAATTCTTGCGCCTGTTACATGCCGGTTGTCATATCCCTTTGCGGAACGAGGGGCATTACGTGTTCGACGTTACAGACGACCTAATCGATCGAATCTACGAGGCTGCGGCTGTACCAGAGCTTTGAGGCTGCGGCTGTACCAGAGCTTTGGGACGGCGTTCTTGATCGGATTGCACGGCAATTCGGCTCCATTGGCGGCCTGCTGTTTACAGCCAATTCTCAACACACTGCCTGGGCTGGCTCATCCATCATGCGGCCCTTGTACGCGGAATTCGTCGAAAGAGGGCTGGAGCCGTACAACCCACGCCCTGAGCGAGCATTCGCCAGAGCTCACAACGGGTTTGTTTCCGACCATCAGCTGTTCACCCCTGAGGAGATGGACCGTGATCCTTTTTATCAATACCTCCGGAGCAAAGGCGGAGGGTGGTGCTTTGGCACGGTGATTCAGGCGCCGACTGAAGATCTTGTTGTTTTCAGTTGGGAGCGCCGGTTTGAGGATGGGCCGGTTTCCAACGAAACTGTTGCCGCGCTTGACCCGCTAAGAGCGCATCTAGCCCGGGCAGCGCTCATTTCAGGGCGATTGGGTCTTGAGCGAGCGCGAGCCGCGGCCGAAGTTCTAGGGCTCATCGGCTTACCAGCTGCGGTTCTCTCACGCTCCCATCGGCTGCTAGCTGCCAACCAGCTGTTCGACGACCTTGTGCCTCGTGTCGTCCAAGATCGGAGGGTTCGGATCGCTCTGGTCGATAAGCGGGCCGATAGCTTGCTTGCGCTAGCGTTGCAGCAGGTCGACGGTCAATCAGCCGGTCAGGTGCGATCTATTCCGATAGCTGCGACCGAGGAGTCTCTGGCCTCCATTGTGCATGTCGTGCCAGTGCGAGGCGTTGCAAATGACATCTTCGCAGCGTCTTGCATCCTCATCCTCACGACTGTTTCGCAACCGAAGCTTGCACCTGTTCAGATAATTCAGGGTTTGTTTGATCTGACGCCGGCGGAAGCAAACGTTGCGCGCTGGATTGCCGGCGGCAAAACCGTCGATGACATAGCGACAGGCGCGGGTGTGACCGTCGGCACGGTTCGGCAGCAATTGAAGTCTGTCTTCAGTAAGACGGGCGTTTCCAGGCAGGCTGAACTCGTCAGCATACTTGTTGGCACTGCCTTAGGCGGCAATAGGCGAACGGATTTTCTACATGAGTAACGGGACGGAGAATGCCCGCTTCATTGCGGCGATTGAGGCTATTTACAATTCGGCGCCGCGTCGATCCAACTGGCCGCTTGCGCTCCAGGCTATTGCCGATGTCTTCGGCGCAGTCGGCACCGTATTGATGTGGCGTCGCGACGACGGCAGCTTTGGAACAATCGTTTCCCCCAAGCTCAGCGCACTCCACGACGCTTACCAAGAGAAGTGGTGGCGCCACGATATCCGTGCCGTCAGAGCCGTCGAGCAGGGATATGTAAGGGGCACGGAAGCAGTTACGGATCGTCATCTAGTAACCCCGGAAGAGATTGAAAAACATCCGATCCACACCGAGTTTCTGTTCCGC
Source organism: Bradyrhizobium uaiense (assembly GCF_010811875.1). Classification (GTDB taxonomy): domain Bacteria; phylum Pseudomonadota; class Alphaproteobacteria; order Rhizobiales; family Xanthobacteraceae; genus Bradyrhizobium; species Bradyrhizobium uaiense. Next base: position 17,119 of record NZ_VKHP01000073.1, on the reverse strand, counting down.
ACGGTCTCGGCTGGGTCGCTGGCGCCACTATTTCACCAGACCCAGGCATCGATGTCTGGATTGGCGTCCAGCGCGCCAACTCTGGTTTGACGATATCGCAACAGAAGTCTAACGCCTTGATTTCATTGGGTCGCTGGAAGACCATAGCATGAACGAGGGGCAGATTTATCTGGGCCCTTCCATAGCAAGCCTCAGGGACTTCGGTATGCGCTGCGCCTTTCCGCCTGAGATAAACGCCACGCGTACACGCGCCGTGACTAGGAGATCGTCCCCCCGCCTGCATTCCTGCAGCAAGGCGATCGACGCGCCCCTCACCTCTTGCGGGACCGTGACGACGTCGAGCAGGTCGTCCAAGATCGCCGGTCTTAGGAAATCGATTGTCATCGAACGGACAACGAAGGCAAAGCCGGGCGCGTCGGTCTGCGCTTCCTCGAGCAGCGCTTGCTGATTGCTGCCGCGTTCCATGAAGCGCAAAAAATTCGCGTGATAAACAATCTGGCCGGCGTCGGTATCCTCGAAATAAACGCGGACCTGCATATGATGGCGGCCTTCGCGAATTTCGCCATCAAGAGAGGCTGTCACAGAACGGTTCCCGTTAATGCGCTTCTGAGACCAATTGTCTGGCACAGAGGCGCTTTCCTCAGCAAGCGCCAATCGTCTTTGGCTTGGCGGGCGCTATGGTCCAAAATGCCGGCTTAGTCGCGATTCAACTACGCCTCGAATGTTACTGAGCAAGTCAAAATCACGGACTGGCGTTGGCCAGGACTTGCTTCCTTCGCAAATTTGGGTGGTAGGCGAAACCATCAGAACTTGCGGACGCAAGAAAGCCGCCCGGTTAGGGCGGCTGATCTGCCCGATTCGGTATCGCAATTTAAGTTGGTTGCGGGGACACGCAACACCCGATTCTTGCGATTGGTCGAGAGAGCTATTCCTCGATTGGCGGCGTAGCGTTCGCCGTACTTCCATCCAAGGTCGACGTTGCAACGACGTGTGAGCCACCTTCGGCGAAATACAAACTGAGCAAATATTTAGATCCGTCGTCGGTGATTTTCCTCACCATGTTCGAATGCTTGCCGAACTCGTATACCTTCTCTTTTTCCGGACGGATCCAAATTTGGGTCGTGGTCGAGTAGCTCAGCCATTTGGCTTTCGCCCTCACAGATCCGGGCGGGCGGATTTCCCGCACCCGGCTCTTCCCGAGGGTAACCCGCGTCATATCCGTGCCTGCGCCCAAGTGCGAGCGCAGCTAAAGAACAGCGAACGCTCCAACTTGGAGAATCGGCGCCATGTGCTTAATATCGAGATCGAACGCTTGTCATATGCGATCGCAAACAGCCGTCGTAAGCCAGATGAGTTGCTCAAGCGGATAGATGAATGCGACGCGGAACGCGAAACTGTCGAGGAGCGATTACGATTGCTGGGCAACGGCGACGAAAACGTCATCCCGTTCGATCATCCGAAGTTCGGTGATCGATACCGTTCGGAAGCTAAGAAATTGGTCACCGCGCTCAAGATAAATCTGAAAGCTATCGAAACCCGCATCGCTTTCCGTAGCTTGGTTGAACGCATTATAGTGCATCCAGTGCGCAAGCGGATGCCATACGAATATACACCGTACCTGAACGCCGCTGCCCTTTTCAGCATGAAGCTTTTCCCAGAAAATCGCCACAAGACGAGGAAGATCAGCACGCCTTCCCACTACGAGACGTCGCAACAGAAGCCTAGCGGGTTGCTTTCATTGGGTCGCTGGACGGCTAGCTAGTTGGTCAACTCCAGTGAGACCTTTACCTTTACACATCCTGAAAACCGCGATGAAAAGCATTTTCTATCCGATCTCAGTGAGCTTTGCTGCAAATATCTGGATCCCTCTTAATCCGTAACTGCGGACAACAGAAGGATTGGGCAGGATCGCAGTGTAGCGGATTCGCGCTCAACTTTGGGTTCCATCCGATGTCACAGCCGGAGCCTTGTCCGTTTGAGCACGCCATATGCGAAGGCGATCTACCCATATATCGAATGCGATCCTTTCTTGCTCGAGGCGCCACGGTCCTTCAGCCATCATCCGCTGGGCGTCACTTTCCTCCTCTCTCAATCCGACATAGGCGCCCTCAGATCCTGGTCTCGAGGTGTCCGCTACCCAATAGGGCCGCAAGCGGTAAGCGGTAGCAGCATCCATGAATGCCGTCTCGAGATGGAATAGACCGCCGCGGCGAAGCGCGGCCACCATCTGGAAGCCGGCATGGTCGAGGTCCCCAGCATAGAGAAGCGGGCACGCGGCGAGCCACGACGCTGCTGCGAGAACGCGTACCGCGTCCCCGCGTCCGAAAATCGCGATCACGCCCGGCACTGAAGGAAGAGCGCGAAAGGTAGCCAGATTTTCGACAACGATGGCACCATGCAGACCTGCATTGGACTGAGGAGACAGTGGCGAGGATACGAGGGATGACGCGGGCAACGCGAAATGGACATAGGGAAGCAGATGACCATCGAGATCGCGTATCTCAAACAACGCCGTTTCATCGTCTATGAAACCGAGCTTACCAGCCCAGCTTTTGGCACTCGCATTTCCTGGAATACCGAGCGCCAACATGATGGGGCCAACAAGCCCCCGGTTCTGCTCGAGGAACTTGGTGTGCATCCCCGCACATGCGACTTCTCGCAATCGGATGAGCGAGACCGACGACTGTAGAATGTGCGCCACGAAGCGGCACACAATATCGAAGTCACCTTCTGGCATAGCAACGATCGCCGGCCAATGGTCGGCCAGCAAAGACAGCCGCGCGTCATGGGTGGCTAGGGCTTGGCAGCGCCGCCGCGCCTTTGACAGATCTGCTGATCGTTTTAACAGGCGCGCCACACCGTCGACCGACGTCACTCGCGCGCTGCAAGGGATGCGCACACGGCCAAAGTTGCGCGTATTCCAGTCCTCATATTCGATTTCTACGTCAGCCGATCGTGCTGCCGCCTCCTGCCAGGAGATACACCATGCTCGAATTACCGGGAAATGCTCGGAGACGAGGGCAGCCGTCAAGCCGGGCGTCGAGATCGTGAAAGTTTCCGGGACGGCGCCCGGCGTCCGAAGCTCGACGGATACCCATCGCTCAACGCGCCTAGCGAGCCAAAGCTCGAAATCCTTCGGTGTCTTCCATCGCGGGATGACATCAGCCGCCACGGTCATTCAATAACTCATTCGAGAGTCCACTGGCAGCAACACGCTCCAGCGCGTCAGTTGTCAACCCGGCGAGACGCTCGTCGATTTTAGCCAGATCGAGCTGTTCGACATTGATCCCCGCTTCCTTGGCCATCATGAGAGCTGAAGCGGCGGCCATGCTTTGGTTGTGTTGCACAAGGTTTTTGAGGCCGTGCACGGTGACTACGGTTCTGCGGTCCTTTGTGTCGACAGCGAAAGCTCGCTCAATATGACGCGCAACAACAGCAAGGTTCTTGGAGGGCATGGCAAAGATCATCTGGAAGCCGAAAGCACTAAACAGCTGCAACAAGGCGCGGATCGTGTCGTCGTGGCTATTCTTGAAGGCCTCGTCCAGCATGAGAACGCGAAACGATTTGTGAGCCGCCGCCGGATTGACCATCCCGAAGCGCCATGCAAGGCCCGCGGCCATCACCGTCATGGCGAGACGCTCCTTCTGGCCGCCCGATGAACCGGTAGCGCCGTCATAGTCATTGATGATGGTTTCCGTGCCATCTGCGTGGAGCTTGTACTCCTGTGCGATAAAGGTGAACCACCGGCGGCTGTCAAGAACCTCCCGCCGCCACGCGTTATTCTCGGGGACATCCTTGACCTGATCGATGAAGCGTTTGGTTTTGGTATATCGCTCCTCGATATTGCCGTCGCTATTGCCGATCCAATCATCAGTGACCTGCCGCAAATCTTTGGTAAAGGTTGCGATGCGCTGCGATACGGCGTCGTTGGCTTTGAATCGCATCCGCGTGCCGTGCACCGGATCGTAGGTGACGGCGCGCAGCGTCTCGTTGATGCCAATCACGGTGTCGCGGATCTCGAGGCGTTCTTTTTCTAGCTGCGTCTTGATGTTGACGATCCCGTTATCGATCGCATCCGTCATCGCCTGTTGCAGACGCTCTCGGTGACGGACCAACTCGCGGCCTTCGATATCCGTGCGTCGCTGCCGCCAATCAGCTCGTGTGCCGGCCCCATCCTCATCCGTGAGTCCGGCGACGCTCAGTAAGGCGGTCTCCGTCGAAAACTCCTTGAAATAGTCCGATCCCAGCCGGGTGAGTGATGGTAGGAGTTTCTCCCGCTTCGTGGACTCTTTATCCAATCCCGTCTCGATTCCGCTGCGAATCGTCTCCCACACCCCTACACCCCTTGTCGCGTTGGGAGCGGGATCTTCTTCGAAGATGGATGCCGTTACTCCAGCCTGCCGGGCGATGAGACAATATCCTTTCCACTCCGAATAGGGCGTCCGGCGCTTTCCAACTTCCGCATCGAGCTTTCTAAGGCGCTCCGTTTGGTAGTTCAGCTCGTGGTTTTGCACGACAAAGACACCAGAACGCTCATCAGCAGTCTTCTTGGCCGCCGGGACTTCTGCTCGCGCTTTGGCCAGGGCTTTCGATATGGCCACGTAGCTCGGATCCTTCGCCGTCGCCTCTTCGATCCACGCCTCGCGCTCCTCGATTTCACTCTCGATGCGACAAAGGTCGACGCGCTCAAAGTCGCCCATCGAATCGGCTAACTGGCGCATCTGCGTTGCCTTGACGATGAAATTGTCACGGCCGGCACGCAGGGTCTTGCCCTGTTCGGCGCGCGACCTTTGCATCGCTTCGATCCGCTTGATCTCTCGGGATAGGTGGGCGATGCGCTCCGTGCTATCCCAGCCGAGTACGAACGAAGATCGGTCGTCGATATGTCGTCTATCGTCCTTGACGTGACGGTCGCCGTCGCGGCTCTGCCCGGCCTTGGTGAGGCCTCGTCGACAACGGCGAAAATTATCGTCGGCGGCCGTAAAACACTCGTGGTCGTATCGCGTGTCGAGGACCCGGCGGACGTGACCCGCAAATCGGTTGCCGGGGCGTACTTCTAATTTTCCCGCAACGCGATCATCACCGAGCTTCGCGGAGCCTAGCGCAATGGGGTCGACTCTATCGTATTCCAGTCTCAGACCAAGATGGCTGCGATCTATCCAAGCAGCGGCTCGCGGATAGAGGGCCTCGTCGACCAACAACCTCCGGGCTTGATTGGCAAGCAAGCGATTGATGGCGCCCTCCCACCCTTGGGCGGCTGCATGAGGAGCAACGCGCACGAGCTCGCCAAAAAACGGCAGGGAATCCACGACAACGCCAAGCGCTTCCGCAAGCTTTTCGCGAATTTCGACATGCTGACGTGGAAGATTGGATCGCGATCTTTCAGCGGCATTAAGGTCGGTCGTCGCGTTCTTGAGCTCTGTCTCGAGCGTCGCAAGTTCACTGGATAATCTGGCCAGTGCTACGTCCATCTCTCCGGTCCGTGCCGGAGTGCGATCGGCTGCCTTGTTAAGTTCGCCTTTTATCCGTTCCCACTGGTCCTGCGTATGATGCGACTGCTCGAACGAAACGTCGGTCGAAAGCCCGAATTCAGCGAGTGCTTTCGATAGCTTTTCCAGGTCAGTCGTAACCGTCGCCATCTGTGTCGTGCGATTTTCGATTTCCTGCCGCCACTCGATCACACGTTGGCCCCCGAGATCACGCTCTTGTCGTTCAAGGTCGCTCACCCGACGCGTCAAGTCGTTCAACTGTGCAGACGCGGCTTCGCTAATGCGCCGCGTCGCGACTAACTCAGTATGGCGCCGTGCAACATCGCGACGGACCGCCCTAGCCAGCACCACGGTCTCTGCTTGCTTGCGGTAGGACTGCAAACGCTTGAGCCGTTCGGTCGCCGCGAAAGACTGCTCAACCTCATCGATTTCACGAATAATCCGCTGGAGCCGTGTCAGCTTCTGCTCGTCTTGCTTCACGGCCTGGTAGGCGTCGTCGAGAGCCGCTGTGGATCTAACTAGCTGATCGGCCGTCTCCGCGAGAACCGACATCGGCAGAATGAGCTCGCGCATGAACTCGGTCAGATTGTCGACGGTCTTGGTGCCGATGGCGCGCTCAAACAAAGCCCACGCTTGCTTGGCATCATCAATCCCGAAGCGTGCGGAGAGGGCAGCCCTATAGGAGGCGAACGTCTCGTAAACGGTTACGCCTTTGTCGGCCAGGGCGTTTCTTATGGTGCGGGCTGTTTCGAATTGAGGGAAGTCCGTGGCGATATTGAGAGGGTGCCGGGCGAGGATGTAGCGTTGACTATTGCCTTGTCCCTGAGCGTCGTATTGCACGAGACGCGCCGCCGAAACAGTGTGGCCGCGGCCATCGGAAAAATTGCCAACGATAGCCATGAACTTGCGGTCTTCATATTGGCGCAGCACGACATATTCGTTGCGGCCATCCTGCTGCACCTTTCCGAGGACGCCCAGATAGTATGTCCGGATATCGCGATCCCTCTTCCGCGCTTCGGGTACTGTTGCATCGTTGAAATTAGGTTCCTGAGCGACGAGCATACGAAATGCGTCGATGGCTGTGGTTTTTCCGACCCCATTGCGTCCAGTAAAGATGGCGCTGCCCCGATTGAACTGAAGGACCGAAGGGGCGCCGTCATAACTGCCGAAATTCTGGACATGGAGCTCGTCCAATCGGAATCCGGCACGCTCGGAAAATGAGCCGACTGTGAACGAACTGAATTCGCTATCTTCAACCGCGGGCTCTGCCATCGCGCCGTTCGCCAATTCGCTACTCACCGTACTGTCCTCCCAGGGACCCAGCGTCCTCCCCTCCTCCCGGCGGCTCTCCTGACGCCACAAGGTCGCCTATCAGCCCGCTGAAGCGTTCCAGTTCGTCACGAGGTACCATGACGAGCAAAATCAATTGGGGTTGGATCGCGGGCTGACCACTCAGCTGGGTCTCCTCAATGAGCCCATAGTCTTTGAATTTATTCAGAGCGGCATTGATGCGGCCAGTCAGTGTCGCTTCATTGTTCCGCTGTGCGTCTGGTTGCAGATTGATGATTGCATCGCAAACCTCGCTGCGGAGGATGGACTGATCCAAGATTCCCATGCCTGCCGCTGAATTGAGCTTATCGTGTAGATACGCCAGCACCTGGCTTTCGAGGAAAGTCAGCGCCCGCGATTGTAACAGAGGAGGAAGAGCTGCTTTTCCCTTGTCCTGAGCCCGGCGTTCGCGCACGCTGTCGCTGGTCTGGCGAAGCAAGGCAATTCGATAGTCGTTGTGAACCACCAGCTCGACGCCGAGTTCGTCGAACCATCGGCTGAGATGGTCGCGCCCTAGGAAAAGTTGTTGCCAAAGATCTGGATCGTCATCTTCGCGAAGCGGTCCGGCAAGGAGCCGCACCTTTACGTGCTCGATCGATACTGGCGCGTCGTTGCCCATGGATCATCCTTGCACGTTTGTATTGGATTCGCCGAGTGGGTCGACACCATTGTGCAGGGACTGAGAGGGGTTAGCGTGCCCGATGAGCCACTGGACGTGCGTTTTGACGCTGTCCTCTGCCAACTTCGACCAGATGTCATTGTCGATGAGGCTGTCATCGGGCAAGCGACAACTGATCTCCTCGATCCCCTGGCCTGGTTCGCCCTCGTTAAGAAAAATGGGATCGAAAAACGTACAGGTGCGCTGACCAACCGGATCTTCGTATTCATCGATTAGGCGTGTGATCGCCATCAGATTGAGGTCAAACCTCGAAGGCAGGTGCTGGACAGCCAATTCTATGAAGGCATTGAGCTCGAAAAGACCGAATCTGAGGGGAAAGAGCTGCAGAACCTGGCTGAGCTGCACTTGGCCGAGCCCAGACTTAATACGGGCGAGCGCGATCCTGAGCTTCAACTGCTCATGAGCCACATAAGACTGGCGCTTCATTTCGCGTTTGAAGGCCTCTGCATCCGATTCATCTTCCACGCCGTCGATTGATGGTGCAACCTTCGCCCGTTTTGCAAGATTGAAAGGAAATCGAATGTCTGCCGTCGGGTGTGGCTTGAACGCCGTTCCCGGAAGAACGATACCAAGACCCTGCAAGCGCCGATCGCGGGGAGACGGGCTGATCCTGTCCCGAAGCTCAATAAACCGCTTGCCGAGCTTTCGATGGGTTCTGCTGACCGCGCGCATCTCGTCGATGTCCTCACGTACCACGATGCCGCGCAGCTGCTCGTAGTAGCCTGTGAACTCGCTGTCGATACGGCGCGACCTATCGAAGAAGCTTTCCACTGCGCCATCAAACCTCGTTGGCATTTTTCCGGCGGCAATGAAGCGCTTGTAGATCGCGGGGTGCGACTTCAATTCTTCCACCTTCCGGCGGGTAGCCGAGCGCAGTTGGTCATCGGTCAATAGTTGGCGAAAGGCATCCAGCGAAGCAAACTCATCGGTGTCGCGGACCTTGTCTTCCTCGCTGAACACGAGGTCGAGCAACTGGCCCTTTGGGGCATCAGACGTCATGACGATGTCCTGAGTTGCCGACCTGTGACGTGCCACCAGTTCGCGAACCTGATCGAGATCCGCTCCAATGGCGCCGTGAATGCACAACAGCTCTTCGAAACCGGCAATGATTTCGCGCTCTGGCAGGGGCTCGACCTGGCCGGTCCGCTCGATAGCGACAATCTCCTTTTCTGCACGCGAGATCTGGTCTTTGAGGTCCCTGATCCTGCGATCGGGAATGCCGCTCGTCCGTGCCGCCAGATCATTGGCGAGATCAACGAACCGTTTGAGCCGGCTCTCGGTGGACACGGATCGGCCAGCCTCGATCGATGCCAAGAGGGTATGTGCCTCGCGGCCGAAGGACGTAAGCCGATAAAATTTCAGGCCGGAGCGATCGATGTGGACTGAAAACCAATGGGCACCGCGCAAAGTAGACCACTGCTCGAGATAATGCTTCGGATCGTCCTGAAGGCGCACTTCTCCATCCTGCGAGAGATCAAGCTCGCGGGCCGCCACCAGGAGTTGCTCGAGAGTGGCGCAAAGCTGGTCTTCGGTCGCCTCGCTGACCTCCGGATTTATGAAGCAGATCCTCGCCAGTGCCGCGGCGATGGGAAAACGAGGAGAAGAAAAAATCCTGAGAACTGCACTGTTCCCATATAGAAAATCGATGGTCTTCAGTGTCTCGAGCAGTTCGGGCATGCTTCACCCCATTCCAGCACAACACTCCTCAAGGGAACATACAAAGAACATGTCGACTGGTCGAGACGATCTTGTTCCGGCCTGCAGGATCATGGCCGTCACCCCCGTGATCCACCGGTCGCCGCTCAATCGACGTTGGCGGGCCGCTAGGCTTTAGGAGCTGCGCTTGGCCGCCCGGTCGTGGCTAATGCTGCCGCCTTCCTATCTACTGCATCATATCCCAAAATAGACATTTATGGGATTAATTTACATATGATTCTATCGTTCCCACAGCTATATATTGAAAAATGGTCATTTAAGAGCTATTTTTGCATATGATGCCAGCCCCCCGGTCGAGCCTTGCGAACTTCCTCACATCTCTCCAATCCGAGGGCCGGATTACGTTCACACGCGCCGAAGCCATTGCAGCCCTCGGCATCACAGAGGCCGCCTTCCTGAAGGCCGCCGCCCGGCTCCAGAAACGCCGCACGCTGTTCAATCCCCGGCATGGATTCTACGTGGCTGTCCCGCCGCAATTCATGAATTGGGAGGCCCCACCCCCCGCCTGGTACATTGACTCGCTGATGCAGCACGAAGGCCGTCCATACTATGTTGGTTTGCTCAAGGCAGCCGAATTGCATGGCGCCTCGCATCACGCCGTCACGGCATTCCAAGTTGTGACAGATCGGCAGCTCCGGAAGATCCGCGCAGGGCGTTCTTGGATCACATTCCATTTCCGCAAAGACCTAGAGAGCATCCGCGACGGCATCGTCAATCACAAGACAGACACTGGAAGCATGAAGGTCTCTGGCCCTGAGCTGACGGCACTCGACCTGCTTCGCTACATGCACGTGGCCGGCGGCATTGATGCGGTGGCGACCGTCATGACCGATCTCGCTGAGCGCATCGATGGTCAAAAGCTTGCTGCTATGGCCGTGCATTTCGAGCGCGCCTGCGGCCAGAGGCTCGGCTATCTATTCGATCGCCTCGGATATGGCGAGCGCGCCAATCCGCTCTACGATGGTCTCTTCGAAAACGGACCGGTGCCTTGGGTCGCGCTCGAGCCGGAGCCGCGCAAAGTCGCAAAATCCGAAAGCGAGCCCGTTGAGCGCAACGAGCGTTGGCGCGTCGCCGTGCAGCGCTATCCGGAGGTCGATGAGTGATCCCGACTCAAAACATCATCGCATGGTCAAAGCATGTGCCGTGGGCTGAACAGCGCCAAGTCGAGCAAGATCTCATCATTGCACGGGCACTAGTCGAACTCTTCAATGATTCCTTCCTCCGCAAGGAGCTTCGATTTCGCGGTGGAACGGCGCTCAACAAACTGCACTTCCTAAAGCCTCTCCGATATTCGGAGGATATCGATTTCGTACGGACGACAGCTGGCGGAATCGGTCCAATCCTCGACCGCATTCGAGACATTCTGACACCATGGTTGGGCAATCCTCGCTTCGATCAAAGCGAGGTTGCCCCCAAGTTTCGCTTCAAGACTAACGCGGAAGATGGACTAGGCCTCATCCGCCTAAAGGTGGAGATCAACACGCGCGAACGCGAGGCCTACGACCCCGCTGTTACGTTTCCCTTCAAGGTCGAGAATCCGTGGTTTTCGGGCGCGACAGAGATTCCGACGTTTTCGAACGAGGAATTGTTGTCAACCAAGTTGCGGGCGCTGCTTCAGCGCAACAAGGGACGCGACCTGGTCGATCTTTCGCATTCGCTCGACATCTTCGAGAAGCTCAATACGAAACGAATAGTTGAACTGTTCGGCAAGTACCTGGAACTCTCCGGTCAGGCGATTTCGCGCGCGCAAGCCGAACAGCGCATGTTTGATAAACTTGAGCGGCCCGATTTTCTCGCTGACGTCAAACCGTTGTTGACCGCGGATGAAGCGGCACATTTTACAGACGAAACCGGAAGGAAAGCGTTTGCGGTAGTATTTCGCGACATTATTCGGCTAATCCCAGGCGAGCCTTGGGCGAATACCGCCGAAAGAATTGAACAACATGACCTTGCCGATTTGCTCGCTGCTTGAGCGACTAGAGCGGCGCTCTGGCTCCTACAACGAATTCGAGCGCATCCTTCTTAACCTTCCGCGCTGGAGCGCATCGTGAACGGGACGATAGATTGGTCCAAGTATTCTACGGTCCTGTTCATGGACAGTATGGTCGCGTTGGAGGCCAAGCCGCTCCCGGTCCTACCCTGGAAAGAAATTGATCCTGCGGGGCCTATTCTGGTTCTCGTCGTTCCTCAGGTGATGAAGTAGATCGACAAGCGCAAGCGCGACGGCCGCCTTGGAAAACGCGCTCGCGATTTCAATCGCCGGATCGGTCCCGCCGCGGAATCGGACTCTGTCGTCCAGATAACACCAGGACCTCCGCTAGTTGATATCGCGTTCGCGAAAATCAATCGGATTAACTGGGACCTGTTCCAGGATCTCGATCCGGAAGAGGGAGATGCCCGTGTTGTTGCGCAGGTGCTGCATGCTGAAAATGGGGCCGCCGCGATGAAAATACTTTTCAGCTATGACAACAACCCCATTGCCATGGCCGCTCGCTACGGCATCAAGGCCCAAAAATTGCCGGAACACTGGTTGTTGGCGCCTGAACCCAGCCCACAGGAAAAGGAACTGTTGAAGCTAAGATCGAAAATCGAGGAGCTTCAATCCACTGAACCAGATATCGAGATCACCCTTGAATTTCAGGCTCCCGACCCACTGTTGGTCTATCGCATCGAGGCGCTGAGCGCGTCGGAGCAGTCCGACTTTGTCGCAAGAATTCTCCGCGAGAATCCCAAGCGTTCGCAGGACGCCGGAATGCCCGGAATCCATTTCATGCGAGATTCCAGTTATGATGAGAAATACCTGAAGTACCGCGATGTCATCGTTCCACGTCATGTGGCGCGCATTCACCGCTATCTGGAAGAAGAATACAGCCAAATTGGGTTCACGATGGCAATTCGTGTTATCGGCCACATCCAGGCGGAGAACCTAGTCGTCACATTGCGGTCATCAAGTGGCGGCCTGCATGACAAGTTCATCTGTTATCCGGTGTATGGACCAAGTGCGCCACGACCCAAGCATCATTTTGATATCGCGCGGCCGATGGTTCGATTTCCGGAGATCAGGAGTCCGGTCGGCCGCCATGATATCGACTTCGCCGTCGGTCCCAACGGCGGCTAGGTCATAGAAATTCATTGCGCGGATTTCCGGCATGGGCGAACTTGGACCTTCCAGGGAATCGCGCGGCTCGATCCGTATGCCCAACAGCCGTTCCACATTGCGGTCGAGATAACAGCGTCAAATTTGCACGGCTCTCGCGCGAAAACATTTAAACAAGGTTGCGTGACGAAGGTCGTCAATGTCTCTAATCTCATCAATTTGGAAGCTGGCCGCGGCTTTGTAACGGATTTTCCGTTGCGCGAGCAATTCGAGGCTGCGCTTAAGTCCAAGAATGGCGATTGGTTCGATTTTTCATTCGCCAAGGTCGACGATGACGAGGCTGATAATGATTGAGCAATGACAATGATAGGCGAGTTGGACCGAGCCGTTGCGCAAATGGCGCAATGAATCTGCCGCACAGGAGCCCTTTGGATAGCGCCGATCTTACTTAAAATGCCGTTGTGCAGAGGCAGTCGTCGCCCACCTAATAGCACAACAAACTCAGGGCTGCGGGAGAATGGCAAAGCCGATCAATCTACCGAATGGCCGATCCTGGAAGACGCAAACAGCAGCGTTAGCCCATTTTAAGGATATGCTTTCCCGCCATTCAGATAACCAGATCGTGGAAAGCCGATCGGATCATGATGATCTGGTTGCCCTCCTCGAGCGCTACGACGCCGTCATCATCGACAATCCCTCGAAGATCGGATCAGGTATCGAGCACTTTTTCCGACGGCGAAACATCGGCGAGGGATATTCGACACCTGGCTTTTGGGTTCACAGGACCGACGGGACCGACACCGACTTCAGCTATATCGACGCCGTGAAGGGCCAGCCGAAATCGAACGCGCAGGAATTTTATGATGCCTGCCGAGGAGCGGTTGCGGCCGATCTTATCGCAGCGAAGAAGCGCCATTTCGAGGCTTACGGAGATGGTGTTGGCCGCGTACCATGCGACCTGTCGGACGAACTGATCTCCTTTTCCGAAGCCCATTTGGATCACGCTTATCCAACGTTCGGGCAATTGGTTGTGAGTTTTCGCGCCGCGCGGGGGTGGCAGCATGGCGTGCCCGTTGGGGTCCTCACGCCACCGGCAGACACTCAGACGACGACTAGCTTTCTTGATCCGGCTGTGGCCGAGGCATTTCGGCAATTTCATCGAGGCGCCGCGACTCTGCGTATCATCTCACGCGCACGCAATCTATCCATGGCAGCCGGACAGCGAAGGCCGAAGATAAAGCGGCCAGTGCACCTGGATCCCTAGGAGGCATCTATTGAGATGATGGCGCAAGCGCGAAACTAAAGCACTCTGGCCGATGGCGAGACAACACCCACCGAAGGCTTGCACGTAGGTGCCCCGGGCGAAGGACCATGGAGAGACCTCAGCCAGTACAGCGTCGGCTGGACAGCGTTCGCTCCACAGCGACTTCCGCCACGTGGCGCTCCGATATCGCAACAGAAGTCTAACGGGTTGAATTCACTGGGGTGCTGGATGGCTAAGGCGCGAAGGAACAGATCTATCTATGCCCTTCCATAGCGAGCCGTAGCGCCTTAGTGATTGGCCGGGCTTTGCCGGCTGAGATATCGGCTGCAGAACGCGAGGATCGAACGTGGCTGCGAAAGCGTGGTCGAATGATGAGCTTTACTCGCGGCTTGCGAAAAGGAGCGGAGAGCACTTGCCCGCAAGACGCGACCCGCCTTGCTGCCACTCTAAACCAACCATTGAGCTCATAGCTGTTGGAAGTCCGTGATAAGGCGTTGCTGATACTGCGCCGGTGCTATTTGAGCTCAACCTTTGCGCCCGCCTTCTCCAACTGCACCTTGAGTCTTTCCGCTTCGTTCGCGTCGATACCCTCCTTCAGCGGTCGAGGCGCGCCTTCGACCAGGTCCTTAGCTTCTTTCAAGCCAAGGCCGGTGATCGCGCGAACCTCCTTAATGACTTCGATCTTGTTGTTACCCGCCCTGGCGAGAACGACTGTAAACTCGGTCTTCTCTTGCGCTAGGGTAGAGGCCCCGCCAGCGATTCGATTGGTCGTCGCGATCGGGGTAACGGCGGAAACGCCCCACTTCTCCTCCAGACGCCGTGCCAGATCCGCGGCCTCGAGCACCGTAAGGCGCGATAGCGCGCTGATCCGGGGAGATTGACTCGTCAAATGACCACTATCGAGAATGTTGCTGTAACGTTGATCGAGGCCCCCACGAGTGCGCGCGCCACGCGTCATGAGCCAGCAGAAGAATGCTCCGACTTGAACTTGGTTCGCCAGATTGCTGCGCCAACGCGCGAGCTCCACGGCGGCGAGCTTGCGGTGATTCTCTTGGGGACTGTCGGCAGCCAACGCGACTAGCAGATCCCCCTGTAGTCTGTTGGCTTCGAAGAAGTAAACGGCGCCGACACGACGGGCCTGCTGAAGATGCTCTATTGCCCCATCTACGTCCGGCGGCGTTTGCGCGAGACGTTGATGCGCCGCGAGGATGGACGCATCGGATAGCCAAGGGTGGCTTTGTGCCAACTCCTCTATCCAACGATCGTTGTGCTGTAGCCATCCCAATCGCAGCATCAACACGCCTACCGCCGCTGAGACCCAAGGATCGTCCCCCACATCGGCGCTCGCGTAGCGGGCCAGATGGGCCGGACCATGACCGATTTCGTTCCAGATGCCTGTAGCGGTTTCGGTCGAAGTGGAGGTAAGAGCTTGGAGGAGAGCATGCGTCTCCGGGCGCGACGGAACGATGCTCAGAGTATCGCCACTGAGATAGGGCGCCTCCGAAGTGCGGACTCTAACTTTGACGCCCCCGGCGAATAAAGGAACAAGTACGCGCTGAACGCGGTTTGCTTCGATCGCAAACGAAAGTCTTAAGCGCGCTCCTGAATCAGCTGGAGGAAGTTCGCCACCGCGATCAAATTCAACTTCGACATCTCCCGAGGTAGTTCGGCGAGTGCTGACGTTGCTCGCCGTGAAGGGCCGCCATCCCCCGGTACGTAGCGGTTGGCTGTCGTACGATAGCCCGAGACTATAGGCGGACCCAGGACCGGGATTGAAGCTCATTGTGGCGCCTGTTGACATGTTGCCTACGTCGACTCGCCGCTGCGACGCGACGGCGTGCGTCTGGAGCATATCGGGCAATGCCTCGAGATGGTTTTCGGTCCAGAGTTCGATTGCCGCGAACTCCCCCGCCATTTCCGTGTTGGCCCCTCCTGACGTGCTGTGCCTGGCCGAGATCAGTGCACCTAGCCCTCGGAGAGAATCGAGCGAAGGAGCCTCCAACTTTGAGGTGTCCGACGCTACGGGGAAGCTCCACAGTACTTGCCCTGCGCCGAGCGATTCCAGACTGGCGGTGTATGTTCCTACCTGAGGCGCGTCGAACTCGAACGTGCCAGCCGGCGGAAGGACCAATCGAGGACGTACCAGCACCTGCCCGTCTGGGGCGAACACCCCTATGCGAACGGCCCCGGAGTCCTTCGGCGGCTCAATAGTGATTCTTGGCATTACGTGACCCGGTGGAGCAAGACTGGATCGACGCGCATTTCTGAGAGGTCGACCCGCGTGAGCGATTGGGACCGATAATTTGCATTTTCCTTGGCGAAAGTCGCTTGGACGTAGCACAAGTCCATGCGCGCCTGCGCCCTCCCTATCCACTGTTCGGCTCGATCGGCACGGGCGACGATGACGTTGTCGGCAGCATCCCTCAGACAGACCTGATCCAGCGCGCCGGGTATGACGACGTAGGCAAAGTTGCGCCAGCCGCGTGCGCCGAGACTCGCTGCCGCGCGTCCGAGCAGCGGGCTCACGTCGCGCACGCCGATATAGGTATTGACCCAGACCGGGAAGAAGACGCCCAGGCGATCAAGAAAATCTTGGACGTTTCACCAATGCCGAACCAGAAAATCGGCAGCGGAACGAAGGCAAGCGACGGAACGGCGCGAAACATCTGCACGAGGGGATTAACCGTACCGTGTAACAGCGGCGATTGCGCCATCGCGACGCCAAGTATCACGCCAAGCGCCGCCCCACCAAGGAAACCGATCGCGGCCCGCACCAGGCTCGCGCCGAGATGCCTAGGCAAGCCGCATGACCACCTAATGGATCAACGCTGTACTGCAGTCCTACATGCAGCAGAAGACGAAGCCAACGAAGCGCGCGTGATGCGCAACGCTGTAGCCGAGCCGCGGGATTATGCGGAGTGCCGCGGTCAACAATGCGCCGAAAAAACCTGCGTTCACAGGATGCCACCCGCATAACGCTTTACTCAGCATAATCTCCGCGGCCTTCGCCGGGGGCTTATGTCGCTCTACACATTGCGGCTGATGATCGGCACGGTCGTGACGACACCGGACTTGTGCTGCCGCTGCTACTGCTGCTCATGAGGCTCGCCAACGACACACCCCTGGATCGCTGATGCTGGCGCCGGCGGCTCCGGGCATCGGCCCGCAACTCGTCAGTCATTTTGGGCGCGGCTGAGTTGTTCCCGCTTCGGCGAGCTTGTCTGAAAGATCGTAGCCGGCGAGGTCGGAACCGAGTTCGGTTACCCCCTTGGCTAGTTCGGTGCGGAGCGAGCTCTGGAAGTCATCGTCATAGGTCGCGATGCTGGTGCGGATCGCGGCTCTCCACTGGTCGCCGCGATCCCATGCTTCCGTAAAGGCAGAAGCAAGATCGGCATACTGGCGGTTCGCGATCATCGCTTCGATGATCGATCTGGCCTGAAGCCGATCCTTCGCGCTCTTTGCGGTCGCATCGCGATCCGCCTTCCGGCGGGATCCGACGATGAGCTTGTGGATGGCGTATCGTTCCGGCGACGGGACAAGGACCG